>JAVVUO010000018.1:0-53244 GCA_036653135.1 Lachnospiraceae bacterium | reverse complement strand
GTTACAACATCTAGATGCATGGGATATGCCTTTTGAATCCGCCCTTAGAAAGTTGATTCGACAAGCAGCATAATCCACTTCTCATTATAAACGATTTTTCCAGGCATAGCGACAGTTATGTCTATTTCTCATACTCTTTTTTCTTAATTTTATTTTATTTTGGATAATATTCACTTTTCAAAGTCCATTTGCCAGCTTTGCTGGCATAATCACTCAAGATTCCGAGAGATTATAATCTACTAATAAAATGCGCAAAACTAATTCTTTTACTATTGTAAAATCATAATAAAAGTTGTGTATGCTCAATGACTCTTACTATTTTACCGTTTTTTCTTAAAAAAGGCAATTACTTTCTTTCGTTAACGCGTTGCTTTTCTACATTTCCTATTAATTTTGAATTTCCGTCAATTCTTTCTGTACTTTCTGTAAATCTTCTCTTATCGAAATATGCTGTGGACATACTGTTTCACATTTTCCGCATTGAATACAGTTAAATGGTCTTTCCTTTTCTTCCATGTTTTCCCAGCCGTTCTTGATTGTCTGATATTTTTGATAAATATGATATTGGTTCCATAGATGAAAGCTTTTTGGAATATTTACTCCTTCTGGGCATGGCATGCAATATGCGCATCCGGTACATCCATTTTGTACTCTGGCTTTTAACGTTGTTACGGTTTGTTCTATCGTATCCTGTTCCTGTAAGTTCAAGGGACGAAATCCTACAAATGTTTTTAGATTATCAACTACCTGTTCTTCTGTGGACATACCGCTTAATACCACCTTTACATTGGAATGGCTGGCTACCCAGCGCAATGCGTAAGATGCCATAGACGCATTTTTATCCAATTTGTGAAATTGTTCTTCAATGTCTTTGGAAAATCCTGCCAGACTTCCACCTCGAACCGGTTCCATAATAATAAAAGGTACACCCAGCTTTTCTGCCAATGCATATCCTTTATCTCCTGCCTGCTCTTTAGTATCCATATAATTATATTGAATCTGGCAAAAATCCCAGTTACGGCTTGTTAAAATTTCTTCAAACACTTCATAGTCATCATGAAAGGAAAATCCTAGATGTTTTATCTTACCCTCTTTTAGAAGTTCTTCACAAGTTTCTATGATTTTCAAGGTTTTTGTCTTTTCCCAACGCTCTTTATCCAGTGCATGAAGCAGATAAAAGTCCACATAATCTTTATGCAGCCGCTCTAGCTGTTCTTCAAAAATTTTTCTTACATCTTCTTTTGTTTCTATCATCCACACAGGAAGCTTGGTGGCTAAATAATAAGACTTTCTATCATACTTATCCAGCACCTTCCCCACAAATGGTTCACTGCTTTTTTCATGATAAGTATAGGCTGTATCAAAATAATTGACGCCGGCTTCATAAGCCATGTCTATCATTTTTTCTGCACGGATTTCATCAATACTTCCTTCTGATGTCATAGGAAAACGCATGCATCCAAATCCCAGCAAGCTAGTGTTCGTTCTTAATTTTTCTATTCTTCTGATTTCCATTTGTTCTATTTCCATTTTTTCTGTTTCCATTTTGTGATTCCTCCTATCCGCGCCTGCCATTAGCAAAATATCGTCAATCATAGGTTTCATGATTGACGATATTTTGGTTATTATTAGGTAAATGCTTTATTTATTTTGCTAAGAGAAACATCCATCTCCCCAGCCTTTGAAATGATTTGAGTATACATTTTAGCTGAATTAGCTGAAAGTTTCTGCATTTCACCTGCTACTATATTAAATCCTCGTCCGGCTTCTCCCGCTCTTGCAGCTTCGATGGACGCATTCAATGCTAAAATATTCTGTTTTCCAGACATTTTAGTCAAATTACGTGCCATGCCCTCAATCTCTTTTGCATTACTTGTAGTAGCTCCAATTTCTTCATCAATTACTTTTATCTTTTCCCTGTCCCGATAGCGAGTATACTCTAGGTTTACCAGCATATTTATCATAACACCCAATAAATCTGCGGAAGCTCGAATTGCTTCTTCCGTTTTAACCGGAACATCTTTCAATGCATTGATATAGTCTTCTTCTGGAATACCAAGTTCTCTTGCAATTTTTCGAAATTCATCAAAATCGGGAGGAGCAGGCAATACCTGACCACCAATAATAGCACCTAACTTTTCTCCTTCTACCATAATATCTGAGGAAAAATCCATTAATCCTGCATGACAAAAGTAAGTTCCCACACCTTCTAAGTCACACTTTTCACATCTTCGTTTCCCCAGTTCACTTCCTCTTGTATATTTAATACAAAAATCAAGGAAATTACTTACTTCTGTAATATGTCTTCCTTCTCTGTCAATCATACTCAGTGCTACACCTGTTGCTGTAGAAAATAAATCTTGAATTTTCTGAAGCTCTTTAGGATCAATTAAATCTAATATCTCCATCTCACTTCCTCCTTCTCCTGCCTATTTTTGCTTCCCTTTTCCCAATAGTAGTAGTTCCATTATATGATATATTATCTATTATAACAATAGACAATATCTAGGAAACTGTATATTTTATAGCAGTCTATGAGCAGAACGCCCCTGTATGAGCAAAAAGAGCTGCGTAAGCAGCGGGAAGCACCAGCGGTGCGTTTTTTAAATGGCGAGGCTGAACTGTTACTATATTTTATAGCAGTTTAGCTATAACATTCTTATGGAAGCAATCCGGCTCGCATGTGTAAGCTGTCATAGCATCTGTCATTTTCTATGCAGCCTGCTCCATGCCTTGTCTTAATCTGTCTTACGCTGTTTTTGTTTTTCCTAGAATCTTTGGAAACAGCACAATAAACGAAATCGTAGTTACTAGCCCTGCAACAAAATCCGATACGGATTCTGCAAGAAATACTGCTCCTAATTGATTTTCAAAAAGGCAGGGCAATATGTAAATAAGTGGAATCATCAGGAAAATCTTTCTAAAGCAGGCAAAAAATAAGGAAGCCTTGGCTTGTCCCAATGCCAGAAAGGTCTGTTGGCAAGCCATCTGAGCACCCATAGCAAAACAGCCACCCATATAAATTCGCATACCCCAAGTTGCTGTTTCATATAATTCTACTGAACTATTATTAAAGATTTTTACAAATACGCCCGGAAACAGCATCACTGCCGCCCAAATAATGGTTACAAAGGTAACGCCTGAAAACAGCAGCAACTTAAAAGTCTTCTTCACACGTTTGATATTTCCGGCTCCATAGTTATAACTTAAAATCGGTTGTGCTCCCTGAGTTAATCCATTCAATGGAAGGAATACCAACTGCATCACACTTCCCAAAATAGTCATAACTGATACTGCAATATCTCCGCCGTACTTAAAAAGAGATGTATTAAATGCAATATTAATTAAGCTTTCCGTACTCTGCATTACAAAAGGAGATACTCCAAGTTCTAGTACCGGTAAAAGATACTCCTTACGAACCTTGAGGAACTCTTTTCTAATTCGAAGTGTAGTCTTTTTTCCAAGCAAAAATTTCATGACCCAAATTGCTGAAATCGCCTGTGAAATAATCGTTGCCAAAGCTGCTCCTTGTACTCCCATATGAAACCCAAAAATAAAAATAGGATCCAGTACAATATTGGTAACAGCGCCAATTAATACAGTGCACATTCCTATGGTGGAAAATCCCTGGGTGGTAATAAAACTATTTAATCCAGTAGAGATCATTACAAACACCGTTCCGCATACGTAAATTTGCAAATATCCCCATGCATAAGAAATAGTGTTCTTGCTAGCTCCAAATAGAAATAGCAAATCTCTTCCAAATATTAGAAATATTACCGTAAGAACTACGGAAAGTCCCAGTAACGAAGTCACACAGACTCCTAACGTTCGCTCGGCTTTTTCCGGTTCTTTCTTCCCCAGATAGATAGCAGCTCTAGGTGCTCCGCCAATTCCAATCAGAGAGCTGAATGCCATAATTAAAATTACAATTGGCAGGCACAAACCAATACCTGTTAGCCCAAGGGCTCCACTATTTGGCATATGTCCAATATAAATACGGTCTACAATATTATAAAGCATATTTACTAGCTGAGCTAAAATAGCCGGTAATGACAATTTCAACAATAATTTTCCAATGGAGTCTTTTCCTAAATCACTTTGCTTTTGTTTCTTCATTATTTTTTATTTCTCATTTCTTTTTTATTTATAAAGTCAATAATTAAATCCACCGCTTCTTCAATTCCAATTACACTGCTGTCTATCGTAAGCTGATATCCATCTGCTGTATTCCATACTTCATCTGCGTAATATTTGTGAAAACCGGATCTTGATTTGTCTTCTTTTTCTACTAAATCAGTAGCTTTGGAAATGCTGATTTTACGATCCGCTGCCGTTTGCTCAATTCTATACTGCTTGGGAGCATGCACAAATACACTTGTCAGATCTGGTTGATTTCTTAAAATATAGTTACCACATCTTCCCACAATTACACAGTCCTCTTTTGACGCTAAATTGCGAATAAATTCAAAAGGGATTTTTCCATTAAATCGGCTGTCCGTTGCAATCATATACAGGATACTATTTACCGGCTCCTCTTCATAAAATGCCCGCAATTCATCGTAACCTGGTTCCTTTCTAGCTTCTTTCCCTAAACTTTCTTTGTCATAATATTTTACGCCTAATCTTTGTGCAAGTTCTCGACCAATAATATGTCCGCAACTGCCAAACTCTCTGCCTATTGTAATAATCATATACGTCACTCCTATCTATGTTTGTGTTATCAACATTGTTCTTATTATTACTATTATAGCACTGCCAAATAATCTTGCAATTAAATTTCCTATTTTTCAAAATGTTGATAATCTTTACAGCTCTCCCAATCTCCTCCCCAAGTAAACCCATGTTTTTCAAAAATTTCACAGCATTTGTCGCCTTTTTGAATTGCATATGGATTTTTCGCAGAGCGGTCGACATATGGCATTCCCTGCACTGGAGATACGATAAGTGTACCGTCTTTTTCCTTCACATAGGGATTGTAAAGTGGATTGATATCTATGGCACATCCTATGCTATGATTAGAAAGTGTAGTAGTACCTGCGATTACTCGGTAATTAAAGGACGAACTATTATTGTCTGTCATAGATTCTTCATCGCTCCCGTTATAATCGTCAATCAATACCATTTTTTCTATTGGATATTCTATTTCATATAATTCCTGAAATACCTCAAGGGTATCTTCTTCTATCCGAGTATTTACAATCATTTCTCCTACGTAGCACTTACCATCAAATCCATAATAAAGCATCCTAAGATACCGTAACTCTTCTATTGGAACCTTACAATCAGATGGATATGATATTCCTTCTATTCTTTGCAAGATGTCTTCCGATATTTTCATTCCATAAAAAAATTCTTGCGAAGCTGTTTTTTCCAAAACTTCTTTTGTAATTTCTTCTCCCACTTGGTAGTCTGCTGGTCTTTTTTCCGGCTTCAAATTTTCTTTTTCTTCCTGTTTTTGGGACGTTTCTGTGGGTTCTGCCTTGTCCTGCCAAGGATACCCTCCTGCATTTTTTATCTGCTTTCCTATCAAAATTAGTAATGCTACCATTGCAAGGAATATGAGTAAATATAATACCTTCTTTTTATTGGAAATTCCTGCCAATAATTTTTTTCTGCTTTCCTGTTGCTGATATGAATTTTCATGATTTTTTTTCTTGTTTCTCCACATGTTTTCTGCCTCCTGTTTTTAACTACGCTAGTCTAAACCTTTCACTATATTTAATTTGAACTAAGTATAGCATGAAATAAACAGAAATGAAATATTGGAAATAAAATATGAAGGACCTATTTGCAGAATATTGACCAACTTAATATTTTACGATATACTATTTATACACATGATGTAAGGAGCAGGAATGCTTTGTTTCCATGATATTAAAGGAGCGGATACCTATGAAATTTGAATATAGCAAACGAATTTTACTGTTCTTAACCACATTGTTTCTTTCTTTGGGCATACTTGCTTTTATCACAAGTATGTATGTTCATAACAAGAGTGATATGGAATATGCCCAGATGGAGCAGATTGTGTTGGTAAATGCCAATAAGGTCAATAATGTAATTACCAAGCTACTTTATAAAACCCAAGTGTTAGAAGCACTTGTGATACAAAATAATGGTGAAGTTCATAACTTTGAGCAGGTGGCATCTACGATTGTAGATGATCCTGCCATCAAAAACGTTTTGCTCGCTCCCAATGGAATTGTATCTCACGTCTATCCTTTAAAGGGAAATGAAGCCGTACTCGGTCTTGACTTCTTTTCGAACGGATTTGGAAACAAGGAAGCAGTACAGGCGCGAGATTCTGGACAGCTTGTCTTAGGCGGACCTTTTGATTTAGTACAAGGTGGTCAGTCTTTAGTGGGTCGTCTTCCTATTTATATAAAAGACAACCCAAAATCCCAACATTTTTGGGGACTGGTATCTGTGACATTAAACTATCCACAAGCTTTAGATGGTGCTGGACTAGACCAGCTTCATCAACAAGGATTTGCATTTGAAATATGGCGTTTAAATCCCGATACCAACCAAAAACAGGTGATTGCAAACAGTGATTATGCTTATAACTCCCATGCACGTTATGTAGAGAAAGAAATTCAAATTTTAAATGCAAATTGGATTTTTCGTATTTCTCCTGTGAAAAATTGGTACGAGTATCCCGAAACATGGATTTTAAGTTTTGGCAGTTTGTTAGTAAGTTGCCTTTTTGCTTTTTTTGCACTTCACAATTATGATTTGAAGGTCATGAAAAAAGAACTTGAAGTATTAACCTATGTTGACCCATTAACTGGTGTTTTAAACCGGCGTGGTCTTTTGGCTAAGTTGGATCAGTTAATACAAAATCCAAATTGCCGCCTGATTTTATGCTATTTAGATCTTAATAAATTCAAGTCCATCAATGATCAGTTTGGTCATGGAATGGGCGACAAAGTATTACAGCAATTTGCCGAATTATTTACTATGCATCTTCCACGGAAACATTTGTTTGCACGTATGGGCGGTGATGAATTTATTTTGATTTTTAGGGATACTGAAAACCAAAAAGAACTCGATGATTTCCTATCAGCTATGAAAACTGCTCTAACATCAATCTGCATTGATGAATTGATAACTGATATTCCAATTACCTTTAGTTTTGGAAAAGCATGTTATCCTTCTCAGTGTCAAACCATAGATGATTTATTAACTTGTGCAGATTGCGATATGTATAAAAATAAGATGGGGAAAACCCAGCAATGATACGTGTTTTCTTATTTTTTATTCCCTTCATCTAAATTTAGGTACTGTAAAATCCCCATTTGTACCGCAAACGCAACTTTTTCCTGATATTCCGGTGTAATCAAAAGCTGTGCCTCTTGGGTATTGCTTAAAAAACCACATTCTACAATCACCGTAGGAATGGGGGTCTTTTTTAGAAGATAATAGCTTTCATTTGATTTAGCTACCCTGTGGTTTGTGGGATCAAGACGCTGCACTAGGCTTGCCTGCAAGGTATTTGCTAATTCCTTTCCTTCTTTTGATGCTCCATAGTAGAATACCTGTGCCCCTTTGATAGACTCTTCTGGATAGCTGTTTTGGTGAATACTAACAGTAAACACCGGCTTTGTGTTGGTAATAATTTCACATCGTTTTCGCATATCTTCCACCTTGGGATTGGTAGAAGATTCTTCATACAGTCCCTGTTCATTGCTACGAGTCATTACAATTTTCATTCCTTCTGCTTCCAACAATTCTTTTAATTTGACTGCAATCTGTAAATTGATTTCCTTTTCTTTTGCCTGATTAATTCCTATTTTACCAGGATCATCCCCACCGTGACCTGCATCTATTACAATGCATATTTTACCTTTTTCTACCTTTGAACTTTCTGCCATACGTGCCCCTTCTTTTGCAAAAAAACACGCTACTGCAATCACTGCAATTGCCATAACAAGTTCTATTTTTTTTCTCATATCTTCACCCGAAATCTCTATTATTACAAACTATGTAAGCATATGTCTAAACATGAAATTTTATTTTATAAAAAACTTCCTTGAAATGAATTAACGTGTATTTATGCCCTTCTATCTTCTTTTTTATCTCATTTAATTTTCTGTAAATTTATCCTTGTTTTTTATTCAAATTTGACACCACATTGTATTCATGTTAATATTGTAACTATATTACTTGTTTTACTTGAATTTTCTAACTATATTTACTTGTTCTGTTTGAATTTTCTAATTATATTTACTTGTTTTATTTGAATTTTCTAACTATATTTACTTGTTTTATTTGAATTTTCTAACTATATTTACTTGTTTTATTTGAATTTTCTAATTATATTTACTTGTTTTATTTGAATTTTCTAACTATATTTACTTGTTTAAAAGCCACTTTATTTTAAAGTGACTTTTTATTATGCATATTATGCAATAAAAACGTACCATTCCCAACAAAAACAGAAAGTGGTGAGTGTATTTGAAACAGCAGCGAATTTTAATCGGAAGTCCGGTGTATCAAAAACCGGAAATTTTAGAAGCATTTTTAAATTCTTTAAAGAACTGTAACAGACATAATATAACGATGGATTATATGTTTGTGGACGACAACACCGATGAATCCTCTAAAAAATTACTATCTTCTTTTCAACGTCAGGATTCTATCGTTACCATTCTAAAAGGCAAGGGCAAAAGTGCTTATGCTTGTGATGACGAGTCACATCACTGGAACGACAGTTTAATGCTTCGAGTCGCTAATTACAAAAATAAAATTATAGCATATGCAATAGAACATAATTATGATGCCTTATTTTTTGCAGATTCTGACTTAATTCTACACCCAGATTTAATTCTACATTTGGAAAGCCAGCAGAAAGAAATTGTTTCAGAAGTGTTTTGGAGTCAATGGCATGCAGGTCTTCCTTTAGAACCTAATGTATGGCTCTTTGATGAATATGATTTAGTTCCCAAACATTTAGGGGAAGAGCTAGAGGAATCAGAAATGAAAATACGTCAGGACTCTTTTCTTGCTCAGTTAAAAAAGCCCGGATTATATGAAGTAGGTGGACTGGGTGCTTGCACCTTACTTCGAAGGTCTGCTCTTTTGAAAGGTGTTAATTTTTCACCTATTAAAAATCTAACTATTCATGGAGAAGACCGTTTCTTTTGCATTCGCGCAGCCGTACTTGGAATTGATTTATTTGTGGATACTCATTATCCGGCATATCACATTTATCGAGAATGTGATTTATCCGGTGTATCTGCTTATGTAGAACAATGTGCGCATGATGCTTTACTTACACCCCCCAAGGGGAAAAAAATCACCCTTTCTATGATAGTCAAAAACGAAGAACATCGCTACTTAAGTCGCGTTTTGGAAAGTTTAGAGGGACATATTGATGAAGCTGTTATTATTGATGATGCCAGCACTGATCAAACCGTTGCTATCTGTGAAAAATTATTGTCCAAAATTCCACTTCACATCATACACAATTCGGCTTCCCTGTTTTCAGATGAAATCAGTCTTCGGAAATTACAATGGAAGGAAACAATAAAAACCAACCCTGATTGGATTTTAAATTTAGATGCAGATGAAATAATTGAAGGCTGTGCCTGGGACAAATTAAATACCTTTATCAATAATCCTGCATACAATCTTTGTGGTTTTCGCCTCTATGATATGTGGAATGAATCCCAATATCGGGAAGACCGGCTTTGGAATGCCCACGACCGTAGTCATGGATTTTTGATTCGCTACCAGCCCAATATTATATATCAGTGGAAGGAAACTCCTCAGCATTGCGGCAGATTTCCCCTTACCTGTGAAACCTTTTCCAAACCAAATGCAACTTTTCGTATTCAGCATTTTGGCTGGGCATCTAGTAGCGACCGCATTGCAAAATATAAAAGATATCAGCTTTTAGATCCAGATGCCCTTTATGGGAGCAAAGCACAATATGATTCTATTTTAGATGCTAAGCCACATTTAGTATCTTGGTATCAGCGATGAAAATAGAAAACAAACGAATTAATCTAGGCATTGGGTTTGTAACAGGCCGCAAGAACTTTAAAAGTGTGGTACGTGCTTATTTAAAAAGCTGGGATGAATCCAATCTTTTAGATCGAAAAAAATATGCATTTCATCTATTTGTAGCCTATGATTTAAAATATATGGGAACAGATTTAAGTGATTACCACATTACAGAGGAAGATATCCTAGGCACCGTAGATTCTGCTCTTTATTTAGGAAATGCAGCAATTACCAATGAAGCTCGGGAATTGGTGGATCAAAAAATCATCACTGTAAAAGAAGCCAAACTCTTGTTTGGAGAAGGTTATGCCATGAAGCGAAATGCTGTCTTGTATTTTGCATTAAAGAACAAGATGGACAATTTGATTTTTTTGGATGACGATGAATATCCGGTGGCAAATTTAAAATTTGGAAATCAGATTGTGTGGAAAGGTCAGGATGTACTTTCTACACATTTACAGAATATTCCCTATGCAGATATGACTCATGGACATCACTGTGGTTATATTTCTCCCATTCCTTACATTGATTTTAATCAGGATTTTACCATAGATGATTTCAAGCTGTTTATTGAATCCATTAGCAATGATATTGTCAATTGGGACTCGGTAAAGAAGAAAATGGAAGATGGAGGCGTTACTTATGCAGATAGTAACGTGATTAATAGCCAAGAAGTGGAGGAAGTGAAGGAAATTGACGGAATGAAGTTTATTTCCGGTGCAAATTTAGGCTTTAACCTAAAGGATCCCAGTAAATTATTTCCCTTTTATAATCCCCCTGGTGCTCGTGGAGAAGACACTTTTCTAAGCACCTGCATTGGAGAATGTACCATACGTAAAGTTCCCTGCTACACCTTTCATGATGGCTTTTCCACCTGCCAGCGCTTACTTCAAGGAGCCTTGCCTAATCACCTAAAACCTATGACCATTTCTACCAATGCTATCTACAAACGCTTCTTAAAGGCCGCTATCGGTTGGATTCGCTATAAGCCTCTTTTACTTTATATCACTAGAAAAGATGACTACGAAAAAGAAATTGCAGAAATCACCAAAAATTTAACTCTTGTAATTCCCAAAATGTGCACTTTTTTTGGAAATGAAGATTTTAATATTATATTAAAAGAATTGGACTTTTATCATACCCATGTTGCGGATCACTATTTAGCTTTTGAACATACAAAAGCGGTTTGGTTTAAGGTAATTCATGCTATCACGAAAAATAAATGATTGCTACGCTTTTTGAAAAACAAAGTACCTGCTGTGTTGTTTACACACCTCAGGTACTTTGCTTTAATTGATATATTTTATTATAGTATCCCAAGCAGTAGGACGCTCCAATCCTAATTTCCAATAGGCTACCCCTGCTATAGAATTCTCCTTGAACACTTTTAGTTTTTCTTCTACCGCAGCTTCATCTTCAAGCCAAATTTTGTAGGTCTTGCCACCATTTACGTATTCTACGTAGTTCTGACCTGCCACGTCATCCCAGACTTTCTGTGCTCCGTTTGCCGTAAAGCGATTCTCAACGGTCTGCATTCCCTCTTCTACACAGGTAAAGGTATAGGGAAGGTAGCCTTCTTCTGCTGAATCTGCCGTTTCCCCTGCATCTTCTTTCGCTGTTAATTCCCAAATTCTGCTATAAAATGGTATTCCCATAATGACCTGATTTGCCGGAACTTCCTTCACCGTATTTGCAATTCCATCTCTTACAAATCCAATGGATGCCACAGGTCCTATATCCGTAGATACTTTGGTATGTTCATCATATGCCATTACTACTACATAATCTGCAAATAGTGCCTGCTCACTGCGATTATAAAATGCTGTATAACTAGATGGTACGTAATTGTCTACTGACAGCACAATATTATTGTTTTCACATTTAATAGATAATTCCCTTATAAATTGAATATAAGCATCTCCTATTTCGCCACTTAACGCTTCAAAATCTAAATTAATTCCATCTAAATCATATTCAATGGCTGCTGCAATAATCTGATTTGTTAAATAATCTCTGCTGGAGGTATGAGTTAATACATAGGTACTGTCTACATCAGGATTTTCCAAATTGCTTAATAATGCCCACACTTCAATTCCATTTTGATGGCAGTAATCCACATAGCTACGACTTGCCAGAGAATAAATATTTCCCTTATTATCATTTAAGTAAAACCAGGTGGGAGAAAGTACATTAATTCCTTTGGTAGACTGCAATACCGTTGTCAGCCTGTTATTTGCTTCCTGACTGGTTACCTGATGCCATGCCATACTAATAGGCTTGTCTTTTAATAAATGCTGAAATACCGGCTCTTCAAACTTCCTAGATAATTCCTGTTTTCCTCGACTGCCCAAAGTCTTATTCTTCATGTAACCTATCATGCCCTCTTGAGTACATACTTTACTCCAAACATCTCCTGGCTCTAGTACTGTAACTTTGGTTTCTTTGTGAGCATCTGCTACAATTTTACTTTTAATTCCACCTTTTTCCCGAATCTGGGTATCTTTTTTCACCTGCGCGGTATCTATGGTATTCCACACACTGGTAATTTGTACACGATTGGGTGTATCCCACACTTTGAAATCAATATTGGTATATGCCTGTACAAAATCCAACGCCAAATATACCTGATTCCCATCTACTTTTACAATCACATAATCCTCTGTTTTGGTAGTTTTAGTCACCATATAGTCTGTGGCTCCTGCATTAACAGAAATTACATCCGTCGGCGTTACATATCTTAATATATTCTCATTATTATCCCAAAAAAAGCGCTGATTCAACATTCCATGTACCAAGTCATAATTCAAATACACATGACCATCCCAATACTTTGCCATGTATTCACTGCGCTGATTATCCAGAATAATTGCCATATCATCTTCTGCTTGAATATTGTAATAATTGTTACCGTCTACCCGTTCTTTCGTGGGAGTATACTTTTTTATTAGTAGACTAACCCCTGCCATTAAAAGTACTGCTGATATAAATAACAGTGCAATTATCATAGATATCATATTATTTCTAGATTTTTTTCTCTGCTCCCGCTGAATAGGTTCCCTTTGTGGTTTCCTTTTTGAGCCGGGTCTATCTGTATCTAGCATAAATAACCTCCTCTAATGTATTCATAAAACAATACAAATCAGTAAAACAATTCCCTTGTTATAAATCGCAGAATACCCCTTATGCAAGGGCACAAGGGGTTCTTCTTAAATTTTACTCAATAGCTGTAATGCGTGCTCCTTCAATATGATTTCATAATGTTCTTCAAAGTATGCTCTAATTGCAGTTGAATATTTCTCCTGATGAGCGTATTCCGATAAAATATTACATACTTTATTAAATTCTTCCGGTGTATGCTGATTCTTGCTGATGACAAGATAATATTTACGGCTCAGACTATTCTTATAAAGCGCATTGCATCCATTATAGAAGCCCTCTAGCACATGAGACAGACGGCACACATCATCCAACCTATCAAAAACAAACAGCTTGGTAATATCTACTACAACAGATTCTTCCTTATGTTCTTCTTCTTGTGTTTTATTAATGGCCTGTTCTAGGGGAACAAATTCCCGTTCTTTCTTTAATTCTCCTACAGACTTATGATGCTCTGACTGAATTTTTCGAAATAAATCCAAAATATCGTCTGCACCTGCCGCTTCGAAAATCTTCTCCCCATCTTCCCTGTCATATTCTTCTATGGAATCTTCCTCTGGTTCTCCAGGGGCGAACTGGGAAAAACGTGTATCTAACTCTTCCGGATATTCTACCTTAGTTACTACTAATATAATCGTGTCCGTAGATAATGGAATTGCTTCTATCATCAACGGAATATCTTCTGCTTCAAATCCACATTCATATGCCGCCTGCCGCATCATATCTCGAAAAAGCGTATTTGCCTTTTCTGTTCCGTATGCCAACTCACTTAGCTTAATCTGACGATCTGCTAAATCTTCTTTGGTGAGTGTACAGCGAATCTGATTTTCATTTACTTTTTCAATCTTCATATGATCACTTTCCTTTCCATGTTACCACATCAGGAATACATATCTCTTTGAGTATACAAAGTATATTACATTTTCTTATACTTCGTCAAGTCGAACTCCTACTTAGTTTATAAAAAAAACATTAAATTTATAAACTTTTTAAAAAACAGTTGCATTTTCTAATCTTTATGTGATATAAAAGTTACAAGAGATGCTTATCTGACTCAGACAGAAAGGAGTCAAGCTATTATTTCTACTATTCTTTTCCACAACTACCGCGTAATATCCCTTCTTGGAACGGGAAGCAGCAGTCGTGTGTACCTTGTGGAACATCTGAAGTTAAAGTCCTTACGTGCTGTGAAGTGTGTTGCAAAAGTATCCTGCCGTCAGGGTTTACTTCTTTCAGAAGCAAGTCTTCTAAAATCTTTAAAACACCAAGCAATTCCCCTTATTTATGATGTAAAGGAAGATGATACCTACATTTACATTATCGAGGAGTATATTCAAGGTGAGTCTTTACAGAATTTCGTACTAAATCAAAGCAATATTTCTTTTTCCCTCTTGATTTCTATTGGTATTCAGTTATGCAGTCTTTTTGATTACCTGCATCAACAGCCGGCTCCTATTTTATATTTGGATTTAAAACCGGAACACATTCTATTATGTGGAAATCAGATAAAATTAATCGATTTTGGCACATCTTCCCGGGTAAATTCCACCGGAAATGTTCAACAAGCTTATGCCAGTTACGGATTCTCGGCACCGGAACAGCGTTTTTTGCAAAATTGCAACGTTCAGACTGATGTTTATGCCATTGGTGCCATACTCTATTTTATGCAAACCAAAGAGATTTTGACTTTTTCCGTATTCGATTTTTTCAGTCCCAAGAAATATTGTTCCCGTACCCTCAGACACATTATTCAAAAAGCCGCCGCACCTATTCCCACACTGCGTTATAAAAGTACCCGTCAGCTGGGAGGCGCTTTGCAAAAAATGTTTGACGCTCAGAGGCATGGTATTCCTAATGCACATCTCTTACAACGGGTTGCTGTAATTGGCAGTCAGTCCCGTGTTGGCACTACACATTTTGCCATATCTTTTGTCTGCTGGCTTAATGCCCAGAATCATTCTGCAGTCTACGAAGAAAAAAATCAAAAAAATGTTGTGCGGCAATTAGTCCGGCACAAACAAGGCTTCGCATCCAGAAACGGATTTTATTGCTATGGCGATTTCAAAACTATTTTACCCGAGGAAGCTTCTAATTCAGTTCAAGCCTCATCTAACTTTATGATTACTGATTATGGAACATCACTTCAAGACTTGCCCTCCTTAGCGGATTGCAGCCTGTTCATTCTTTTAACCGGCAGTAAACCTTGGGAACTGGCTGAAACACGTCTTGCTGTTCAACAAGCATCTCATTTTTCTCCCTTAAAAATAGTGTGTAACTATCAATCTTCCACTGCTGCTAAGCACTATACCCAGCTATTTGAACAAAAACTTTATTGTTTTCCACTGGATGAAAATCCATTTGCACCTACACCTGCCAAAGATGAATTTTTTCAACTGCTGCTTTCTTAACAGGTAGTTTTTATTTTTTAAACCGGGTCAGACTCAACACACCTAAAAACATATCATTTGCGTGCTGGCAATTGTATTTATTATCAATTTTAATTTGGGAACTGGAAAGATAAAAGAACCTGAGTCTGACCTTTTTGGTAAAGCTCCAATGGGTTTTTGACCCCCCTGGCCTTTGGCTAGAGACAAATGCAATATATCACGGGATTTTTGCAATTTGTACTATGAAACAATATGGGGTTTCCCCATATATAGAATTGAAAAGTCTATGTTACGAATCGAATCATTTTAATAATTGAGATGAAGCAAGGGGGCATATCCTAAGACATGCCCCCTATTTTCATTTAATTTTTTTCATTTAACTTTTTTCATTTCTTTACCTTCAATTATTTTGCTAAAAAATCGTTGATTTTATTTACTAATACATCGGAATCTATTCCATGTACCATTGCTGCTTCTTCAATTGTTTCCATCTGAGAAGATGGGCAGCCAAGGCAGTGCATTCCAATTTCCAGTAAAATCGGAGCAACATCCCCATCAATCTGAAGCAATTCACCTATCATTGTTTCTTTTGTTACCTGTGCCATCTTTACATACCTCCTGATTTTCTTTTGACATGTCCTTCATTATAATACCATTCTGTGTATTATGCAATCTTTTATACACGATTTTTTAGGTCAGCTCTAATCATTCATGAGAAAGACAGTTCTCAAAGATTTCATAAATATCCGGTGCCTGTTTCTTTAATCTCAGCGGATGAAACGATTGATCCAAAAAACAGTGCTGTGTGGTTCCAGATGCGTGCAAAATCTTATGTGTTTTATCAAAGACGCGATAAATTGTTGTAAATTTCAAACCATTAAAGGCCGTAATTTCTGTTTCTATGATAACAGTATCCGGAAATTTCACCGCCTGACGGTATTCACAGGATGCCGAAAGTACCGGTATTAAAATTCCTCGTTCTTCCACTCGTTGGTAGGGCAATTGTATCTGCTCCATATAGTCCAATCTGGTTTCCTCAAACCAGCGAATATAATTTGAGTGATGTACCACTCCCATTGCATCGGTTTCATAATATTGTACTTTATGTGTATAGGGTTTTACCTTTTCCATATTTTCCTTCCCTGATGAGTTTTTTATTCCCATCCTGCGGCAGATATGAAAGATATTATTTCCCATCTATTTCTGCCTTTTCGGTATATTTTACCATCTTGTGTTCTTTATTTCAAACCTTATCTTTTAAATTCAATTTTTACTTGTAATCACCCCTTGTTTGTATTAGAATAGAGGACAAAGTTACCATTTATGGTAGCTTAAATGAATATCCATTTTAAAAGGAGGAAAAAAATATGGCATACGTAATTACTGATGCTTGTGTAAGCTGTGGTAGCTGTGAAGGAGAATGTCCTGTTGGCGCTATTGCTGCTGGCGATGGCAAATATGAAATTGATGCTGATAGTTGTGTTGATTGTGGAACATGCGCTGGTGTTTGTCCTACAGGAGCTATTGAGCAAGGTTGATTTTGCAATAAAATTGCAGCATGAAAGGGTTCCCCTAAAGGGTGGCTCACTAAGGGATTCTATTCCCTTGAAAATTCGGCATAGTCGTGATTATCGGCTATGCCGTTTTTCTTTCAAATCCCCGACGCTTTTCAGACACTTTTCTTGATATAATGCAGATAAAGCAGTCCTACAAAATATTTTGAGGACGGTAATCATGAAACAGAAAGGATCCCGAGTATGAAAGAAATTAAAATCACAGGGAGTAAAATCAAAGAGGTACTGACACAGATTGACACAATTGGAGAACTTGGTCACAAGGAGCGTGGCTGTCTGCGCTTACTTACAGAGGAGATGTTTTCTATGTGCCATGAGCTTTTAGGCACATATGCCCATCTGAATGATAGTGGACGGAAATGTGTACGGCTGATGGAAAATGAGAGGAGAATAAATCAATGCTTTTAATTAAAGAGAGAGATGATTCACAAGCAAGAGTACTCACACATGAAGATAGTATTTTTCACACGGCACTTTCCTATTTTGTGGAGAATGGGGAAAAGCATTTTCATGTGATGAACCCGAATGGACAGGACTATGATCTTGAATATATGCATTTTATTGATATGATTCAGGAATCAGACAGGCAGCAGATGCTGAAAATCACTGGATCACTTCAGTTGTTTTATGAATATAACGAATATGATGAAAATGACGACAGCAAGATTTTCACAGGGATTTTCGATCAATTTGACCGCATAGAGATTGAATGTGCTGATGAGTATAGTGTGGCAGTAGTAAAGCAAATACTTAAAAAGACCAGTATTCCGATTTTTTGTACAGATAAGAGACTTTTGTGGTTTGTTCCTGAAAGTGGCAGAATCCGTATAGTAGACAATTTTTCAGAAAATAAGTCTAAGACTACCCTCCGTGTTATAGCTGGATTTGATGCGGGATATGACAAGAGGGATTTTTCAACACTTGGAACCATTGCTGTATTTCACAATATGTTCTTTCTGCAGGGACTTACTAAACTTCCGATGAACCAGGTTAAATATATTTGCCTGACAATTCCGTCAGCACTGGGAATAGGTGGGATTCTTTCTCATTTTATGCAGTTCAAAAGCTCCTTTGAATTCTATGGTTTTGACTTATACATTAAAGATGGCAGTACACGTTATACAAATAAATTTCTTTCAAAATATTTTAATTTATCTCCGGTTCCGGTAGATTCTGATGAGACGAATACTATTTATCTGGATACACTATTGACACTTGAAATAACATATTTTATTTCATCTCATACCGCGGTATTTGGAGAGGAAATTTTGACTGAACCCTTTGTGAAAGAAATGAAGGAATATCGAAAGGCAATCATCGGGGATAAAAAAACATTAGGTATTTTGATACGTGGCACGGATTATGTCGCATCGGGTCTCGACGGAACTCGTCTTCACGCCACTGTTGACCAGATGATTCCTACAATTGATAAATGGATGGAAGAAGATGGCTATGATCTGATATTTTTGGCAACGGAAGACCAGCATATTTTGGAAAGAATGACAGCTAAATATGGAAATAAGGTTCGTGCAATTGCACAGGAGCGCCATACAGTTGAGGATTTTGTCAATGTAAGCCTTATCACGGAACTCGAAGAAGAAAAACATGCGGAAAAAGAGGAATATGCGGCTTCTATCGAAGACACTGCTGTGAATTATTTTTATGCACTATATCTGCTTTCTCTTTCGGATAGTTTTTTGGTATCTGGTCAGTGTAACGGATGGGATACGGTGAACGACTTTAATAATGGCAGGTTTAAAAGATGCTATAAATTTCAGTTGGGCGTGGAAGGAAATTCTTAATCAACGGAATTTTAAAAATTAGATTTTAACTTTTTTCCTTCAAATCCCCGACACCACCCTTTCTGCTAAGGAGCGAGAAATTGGGGGATTGGACTGTTTATTGTGAAAAAGTTTATGGATTCTGTGGAGTATGATTACCACGACGGGCTTAACATTTTAACCCTGAAAAAACAGCGTAATGAAAGGAGAGTACATTATGAAATGCGACAACATACGTCCCTGTCCCTGTACCTACGACTGCCCCCGCCACGGCAAATGCTGCGCCTGTGTTGCCCACCACCGAGACAACGATGAGGGCGTACCCGGCTGCTTCTTTTCGACAGAGGCAGAGGCCACCTATGACCGCAGTGTGGAAGCGCTGGTGCGAGACAGGTCTATTTAACTATCAAAGGAGCATGTATATATGAAACGGATAACAACCCTATTATTGTCAATGGTATTGACTTTTTGCCTTTCCGCCTGCGGACAAAATTCGGAAAGCATTACCTTTTCGCAGTGGAACTCCCAATCACCCGCCATCGAAACCCTAAAGGCTTATGTAGAGGATGCAACGAACGAAGCCTCCGCCGGATTTATTCCAAAGGAGGATCGTATCGCTGTGTTTGACATGGACGGTACGCTGATGTGCGAGCTGTTCCCCGCATATTTTGAATGGCTGATGTTTACCGAACGCGCATTAAATGACCCCACCTATACCGCGCCGGATGCGGTGCAGCAGGAAGCACGGCGTGTGCTTGCCGCCATCGAAGCGGGAAACAAATTTCCTGAGGATATGGAGAGAACCGAAGCAATCATGGGCGCACGCGCATTTGCAGGTATGACGACGGATGCCTACGCAGACTATGTGCGTATGTTTATGGATACCCCCGCCAAAGGCTTTGAAAATTTAAAACGCGGCGATGCGCTCTATCTGCCCATGCTAGAAATCATCTCCTACTTACAGCAAAACCAGTTTATTGTTTATATCGTCACCGGCACCGATCGTTTTGCCGTGCGCACCATCATCGACGGAGTCATCGACATTCCGCCGCGTCAAGTCATTGGTATGGATGTAAGCCTTGTAGCCTCCGGGCAGGACGAGCGTGATGGATTGGACTATGTGTATACCGCAGAGGATGTGATGGAACGTGGAGATGAACTTCTTGTAAAAAACGTTAAAATGAACAAGGTATCACTTCTGACGCAGGAGCTAGGGCAACAGCCGGTGCTTGCCTTTGGAAACAGCTCCGGTGACACAAGCATGATGAACTATACCACTTCCAACAATCCTTACAAAAGCCTGGCTTTTTTGGTGGTCAACGATGATACACAGCGCGAATACGGTGAACCTGAAAAAAGCGCAAAAATGAAAGCAATCGCTGAACAAAACGGCTGGACAGTCATCTCCATGCGGGACGATTTTAAGACGATCTATGGTGAAAACGTCACAAAGAAAGCAGATTGAAGCCGTCATTTGCTAACAGATATAATCCGCAAACTTCTTTGTTAACTCGAACACCGACCACATCATATAAAAAACGGGTTAACAAGGTATCCCAATTGCAAATTTTATTCATTTTGTCTATTTCTGAAACAAAATTTATCATTTCATCGGACAGAGTGGGCAGTTCGCTAGGTTTGATGGAGGTGCAATATGACAACAAGTGAACAAATTAAAGTGCTTTGTGTACGAATGGATATAAGCCTATCCGAACTTGCAAGGCGTATCGGTCAGTCTCCTCGAAATTTAAGTGCCAAACTAAAAAGAGGTACTATTACAGATATTTTTGCCGAATGTAGTATTGACTATGATAAGACAGCTTGAGCGTGCTGTAACGGGGTATTTCGATTATATTGAAGATTTGATAGATTGATACTTTTTATAAAGTACTGCATCAATATTTATTACTGTTTGTAGGTAATGATAGTTTGAAACAGGAGTAATTGTGACACTTAGACCGCCCATATTTTACCGTAAGCTGGTAAAATATGGGCGGTTTTATGTTATTGACACATATTTCGTTTCTTACTCTATTTATTGGCAAACACCTCTGCTGCTAGCTCCATTGGCATAGGCTTTGCATAATAATAGCCTTGAATGGCATCGCAGGAAAGCTTCTCCAAAATATCTGCCTGCTCCTTCGTTTCCACACCCTCTGCAATCAATTTTTTGTTTAAACTTTTAAACATTAAAATCAAAGCACTAATAAAGTTCTGGTTCTCCGTAATATTGTCAATAATACTTTTGTCTAGTTTTACAACGCTAAATGGCAGATTCAAAAGGTACGATATATTGGAATATCCTTGTCCATAATCATCAAGTGCAAATTGAATTCCAAAAACATTTAATTCATGCATTGCATTTTTTATGTCATCAAAAGAATCTACCGTTAAACTTTCTGTAATTTCAATTTTAATTAGACTTGGAGCAATGTGATGACGTTGAATTATAGTTTTAACCCTCTCCACCATATCATTTTGCATAAATTGAATAATGGAAAAATTAACTGAAACGGAACTTTGCTCTTCCAACACTTGCCAGTGTTCTTCTATGAAAGTACAAACCTTCTCCAACACAAAATATGTAATATCCACTATTTCCCCTGTTTCTTCGGCAATTGAAATAAACTCAGTCGGTGAAATCCAACCCAGTTTTTTATCATTTAAACGCA
Organism: Lachnospiraceae bacterium; assembly: GCA_036653135.1. GTDB lineage: Bacteria > Bacillota > Clostridia > Lachnospirales > Lachnospiraceae > Petralouisia. The sequence continues at coordinate 31,663 of JAVVUO010000018.1, read as the reverse complement.
GCAGTGCCTCTGCAAATAAATATTTCTTCTCTTTCAGATGGTAAATGGGCTGAATAAATACTTCAAAAGAATGATGTTTTACTGCATAGGTAATGGCTTCCATAATTTCATATTTACGTTTAAGCTGTTGAAGCAATTCCTCATTAAAAAATGCAATCTGCCCTTTCCCTCTTTTTTTAGCCTGATAAATCGAAAAATCCAGTGCCGTAATAGTAGAATAGTTTTCCTCATTTGAAGAATGTGGATATTCTACGATACCAATGGAAACAGAAATGGAATAGCCAATATTGGCAATATGAAATGTTTCTGCAAATCGATTCATGATTTCACTTGCCAGTTTCAAACTTTCCTGTTCCTTATGGTTTTTTAGAATAATAGTAAAAATATCGCCCCCATAGCGATAGCAGGTTTTATTTGGTGAAATGGTAACTAGATATTCTGAAATTGTTTGAAGAAGCAAATCTCCATTCTTTTGTCCAAACGTTTGATTAAACATTTTAAAATCGTCAATTGCTACCGCTAAAATAGCTCCTTCTGCATGTTTTTTGGATAACAAATCCACTGCGTTAGTAAATTCTAAACGATTAAACAGTCCCGTTAAATTATCCCTTGTAGCTTTCCTGTTCTGCAAAAAAAGGTAGACAATTAAAATCACCAAGGTAAAGGAAGCACCTGTGATTAGATAGCCTGTCATCATTTGCTGCATACAAACTCCCGCACTGGAAATTATTGGATATATGATCAGTACAATACTGGTAGCTCTTTCTGTTTTTTTAAAATTAACCCACGCTAATACAAGTGTAAGTACACTGTACCCATAAAACATCAAAAACACGCTGTCAAATAAACTTCCTCGTGTATATTCATTCTTAGAAGAAAGTTCAAATATCCAACCGGTATATGGATTAGATAACACGATCATTACGTAAGCAATAAACGGAATCGATGTAATATACATTTGTATTTTTTGGCTTCGAACCTCATTTTTTACCACTGTAATGGCATAGAGCTGCCACAATACCGAAAGCATTGGCGTCAAGATAAAATAAATAACCAGACTGCCTTGGAGAAACCACCAAGAAGTAGTTTGGTAATGCATCATTGCGTAAGAAGATATGATATCAGAAATTATTGTAAAAATCGTCATAATCGCTAATGCTTTAAATAATTTTTCCCGCAGGGATTTTGCTGCACTCGTTATGAAAATATCAATCATAAGAACTAACATAAATGTAAAACATATTATTTCTGCATCTACATGCCACATAAATCATATCTCCTGTCATTTTCATCCTATCTTTTATTTTAATAACCATTTCATTATACCTTGTTAAAAAGAAAAAATCCATTGTTTTCCATAAAATTACTCGTTTAAAAATATAGCTTACAGAACTTTATACCTCAGTAACAAAATAAAAACGGCATAGCCGTTTTTTGCGACTATGCCGTTTTTATAAAGAATTTCATCTCCCACATCAAGCTGTTAAATTGGGATTTAATTTTCTGTTTTTTCCAAATAACTTCTTTTCTTTTTCTGCCTTTTCTGCTTTTTCTTTTCTAAGAGACTTTCCTTTCGGAGAGGCGCGAAGTGCTGCATCTAATTTACGAAACCGTTCTTCTTCCGCTTCATCCTGTTCCCGCATAAGATAGTTCATTTCCTTTAGTACATGTTCCTCAAGCTGTCCGCCCACTTCTCTTCCCAGTGCCTGATTATTTTCTTCCACAGCTCTTTTTACAATGGTGAGCATCATAGATTGAAATTGTTCTAGTTTCACTGTGTTAGAAGGAACATTATTCTGCATTTGCGGCACAATATGTCCCTTCCCCATGGTCATGGACTCCCCTTGCTCCACAGCTGTCACTCCATAGGACGGAAATGTTGTGCGTGTATGCGGTTGTTCCATCTCTTGTAGTTCCTCTTTGGGTACTTCCCCATTATGTATTAAAATTCGAATTGCTTTTAACTGGTATCCTTGTTCTTTCCATTCTTTTATCTTTCGAAATTGCGCTATATTATCTTCTGTATAATAGCGGTGTCCCATTTCATTACGAGGAATTTGTAATTCCAATTCTTCTTCCCAATATCGTAAGACATGTGACTCTACATTAACTATATTTGCCGCATCTGATATCATATAGCGTACTTTTTCCACGTTTTTACCTCCTTTAGGAGCCTTTATCCACCGGTGACCCGGCTCAGGCATGTCCTCTTTCCTACTATTTTAATTTTACAGAATTATGCCTTCAGTTACAATGTTTTTCCATCGTAAAATAACGACAAAAAAAAACAGATACTTCCCTTTTAAGTGAAATATCTGCTTTATTCTACAAATTATGCTAACCGTTTGTCTCATTTAGTTCTTTTCCATATTAGCGAATTTAGTATATTGAGGTAACCAAACTAAATTGATGGTGCCAATTGGACCATTTCTTTGCTTGGCAATAATAATTTCCGCAATGTTCTTATCTGGCGTGTCCTTATTATAATAATCATCACGGTAAATGAACATCACCACATCTGCATCCTGCTCAATGGCTCCAGATTCACGTAAATCCGAAAGCATAGGTCTGTGATCCGGACGCTGTTCCACCTGTCGGCTTAGCTGGGATAAAGCCACTACGGGGACACCTAGTTCCCTTGCTAAACTCTTTAAGGAACGAGAAATATCGGATATCTCCTGCTGTCTAGAATCATTTTTTCCCCTACCAGACATTAACTGTAAATAGTCAATGACAATCAGTTTTAAATCATGCTCCAGCTTATATTTACGACACTTAGAACGAAGTTCCGAAATGGAAATTCCAGGTGTGTCATCAATAATCAAGTTAGAGCGCCCAATAGTTCCAGCTCCTTCAATGAGCTTTTCCCAATCAGAATCTGCCAAATTACCAGAACGCAGCAGCTGGGCATCCACTCGGGATTCTAGGGAGAACAGACGATTAACAAGCTGTTCTTTGGACATTTCCAAGCTAAACACTGCTGTGCACATATCACTGTGAAACGCTACATGTTGGGCAATATTTAGTACAAACGCCGTCTTACCCATAGAAGGTCTAGCTGCCACTAAGATTAAGTCGGAAGGCTGCATTCCGGACATTCTATAATCCAAATCCGTAAAGCCGGTTGCAATTCCGGTTACATTCCCCTTATTCTTAGACGCTTGTTCTATCTTCTCCAGTGCATTGATTACTACTGTTTTAATGGGTACATAATCTCCACCGGTTTTATTTTGCAGAAGCTGAAATATTTTTTTCTCAGTATCTGCCATAATGTCTTCTACACTTTCTGTCTGCAGATAACATTGATTGGCAATTTCCTCGTTGACCCTAATAAGCTTACGTAAGGTCGCCTTTTCTTTTACAATATTGGCATAATATTTCACATTAGCAGAGGTTGGCACTGCGGTAACCAGCTCTCCCACAAACTCCATACTGCTTAGTTCCGCAGGGACATCTTTCTCACGCAGACGGTTCTGTAGGGTAATAACATCCACCGGCTGTTCTTCATTATAAAGTTCCACCATAGTTTCAAATAAAACACCGTACTGTTGATGATAGAAATCTTCCCTGAGCAGAAGTTCCGATGCCATTACAATGGCATCGCGGTCAATAATCATAGAACCAATTACTGATTGCTCTGCTTCCAGGTTATTGGGCATAATCCGTTTTATCAGAGCTTCCTCCATAAAAAGATTCCTCCTATTCTTCTATTACTTTCACTTTTAGAGAGGCTGTGACTTTGGGATGAAGCTTAATTTTCACCTCATGTATTCCAAGCGTCTTAAGTCCTCCATCCGGAATTTGCATTTTTTTCTTATCTAGTTCCAATTCCAGCTGTTCCTTAGCTGCTATGGCAATTTCTTTGGTAGAAATAGAACCAAATGTCTTACCGCCCTCACCTGTTTTAATGGTTACTGTAATTTCTTTACTTCCAATTTCTTCTCCCAGTACTTTGGCCGCATCTAGATTCTCCTGAGCAATTTTTTGGGAATGCTGATTTTGCAGCTTTAAATCATTGATGTTTTTTGTAGTGGCTTCTATTCCAAGCTTCTTAGGCAAAATCATATTCCTTGCATATCCATCATTTACCGTTACCATTTCTCCTTTTTTACCCAGAGTCTTTACGTCTTCCAATAAAATTACTTTCATAGTTCTATCTCTCCTTCTTCTATCATATCATCCAGCGTTTGCTGTATCATCGCTTTTGCTTCTTCCATATTGCATTCATTAAGTTGTGCACCCGCCACATTCAAATGACCACCGCCACCTAGGCGTTCCATGATAAGCTGTACATTAATCTCATCAATGGATCTGGAACTAACATAAATAGTGTCATGATAATCCGTAAGCACAAAAGATGCTTTAATTCCTATTATATTTAACAGTTCATTCGCTGCCTGAGCTCCGGCAATGGTTGGACTTTCAATATGTTCTGCTGGGCAAATAGAGATTGCAAATGCGCCACGGTATACCTGTGCATGGCGTACTGCCTCTGCTCTTGCCTTATAGGCATCCATATCATCTCGAAGTAACTTGCGCACCCTCGTTACCTCAGCACCGCATCTGCGTAGATATGCTGCTGCTTCAAAGGTTCTAACTCCTGTTTTTGTCATAAAATTATTGGTATCAATTAAAATACCTGCATAAATACAATCTGCTTCTGATGGTTTTAAATGAATATTTTCATTGAAATATTGAAGCACTTCTGCTACCATTTCGCAAGTAGAGGACGCATAGCTTTCAATGTAAGATAATATTGCACCTTCTATGACTTCGCTGCTTTGACGGTGATGGTCAAATACCACAATGTTTTTCGTACATTTTAATAATTCCGGACACTCTGTATAGCTGGGTCGGTTAGTATCTACTACCATTACAATGGTTCTATAATCTACCAGTTCCATGGCTTTTTCACTTTTAATAAACATATCTACCGGATATCCTTTTTCTTCCGAAAAGCATTCCTTAATGGGACGCAGGGAAGAGGTCACTTCATTTAATACAATATATGCTTTCTTCCCAAGAACCTGAGCGGCACAATAAATTCCTATTGCTGCACCAAACGCATCCACATCACTAATACGGTGTCCCATGATAATGACTTGATCCTTGCTCTCTATGATTTCTCTAAGAGCATGGGCTTTCACTCTTGCCTTTACTCTAGTCATCTTCTCTACTTGTCTGGTCTTGCCGCCAAAGTAAGATATCTTCTCTCCATCTTTGATTACCACCTGGTCGCCGCCTCTGCCCAATGCCAAATCAATTCCCATTCTGGAATATTCATAGTTCTGGTTATAGCTGCTTCCATTGACACCCACGCCAATACTTAAAGTTACTGCCATTTCATTTCCCACTTTAATGGTCTTAACTTCTTCCAAAATATCAAATTTGTCTGCCAGTAAGCCCTGTAAATATTTATGCTTAAATACCACAAAATACTTATCTTTTTCAATTTTTTTAACAATACTGTCACGCTCTGCAAAATATTTGCTTACTTTTCGATCTACTAAGGCTACCAAAAGAGAGCGTTTTACCTCTTCAATGCTTTCTAATGCTTCCTCATAATTATCAATATAAATTAACGCAGACACCAGTTGCTGTTCCTGATTGGTCTGAATATAGTGATGAATCTGGGTTTCGTCAAATAAGTACAACACTGTTAAAAACTGTTGATTATTTTTCAGTTCTATCATAGCACTGCCTTGGGTAACTGTTTCAAAATAAATCTTTCCCATGCTGACACGATAATAGTGCCCATTCCATTCCATTTTTACGCTGTTATTCTCCCCATCTTTCTCTAGCACTTCTCTAGTAATTGCCGGAAAAATAGAGGTGATAGACTTGTGGTACTTCTTTTCTTTTCCGCTAATAGCAGAAAAAGCTTCATTCATCCATAAAATCTTACTGTTATAGTCTAATAATATATAGGGAATCTCAAATTCATCCAACAGTTTCTTCTGAACGGTTCCATACTGTGTGGCAAAATTAATCACCTCATTTAACATAACCTGCTTATTGAATAGAAAAGAACTTAGTACAATCGCAAAATAAAGTACTGTAAATACACTGATACAAATTCCTGCTTTTCGGTTAATGCAATACATGACTACATTCATTCCAACCAATAGGACTGTTAGTATCAACGGCCAGTACATATAGGTCTTCAATTGTCCTTTCAGACGAATTTTTTCTCTCATTTACTCTCTCCTCTGACAACGCACAAAATAATTAACTCCCATTATACCATTATCTGCGTATAAATCAAAGAAATATTTCAATCTTCCTTTGGTATCGTCTTTAAGGTCGCTACTAGATGCTCCACTTCTTCTTTAGATGGCATAACACGTAATGCCCCTTTTTTGGTGGTTACAATGGACGCTGCTGCATTTGCAAACACGAGCATTTCCTTTAACTGCATCTGAGTTAACTGCTCTAATCCATGCTTTAAGACATAGTCCAATACACAGGCACCAAAGGTATCTCCTGCACCTGTCGTTTCAATGGTAGATTGACTTAAAATAGAAGCTGCCTCTACTATCATGTCTTTATAGTATGCCCTACTTCCATTTTTCCCCATAGACACTAGGATAAGTGGAATATGATGTATTTCCAAAAGTTTCTTTACCCCTTTGGTATAGTCCATTTCTCCGGTAAACCACTGGATTTCATTGTCTGATATTTTTAAAATATCACAATTCTTCAATCCATATTCTACTTGTTTTCTCATCTCTTCCAAAGAATCCCACAAAGGTTCTCGTATATTGGGATCAAAAGAAATCAATACTCCTTTCTTTTTTGCAATCTGTACTGCCTTTTTCGTTGCATTTCGTACTGTTTCATGGGTCATGGATAATGTTCCAAAGTGAAAAATTCTTGATTCTTCTATAATAGAAGGTTCTATTTCTTCCTCTGTCAACATCATATCTGCTCCTGGGCTGCGATAAAAAGAAAACTCCCTGTCACCATCTTCTTGCGTATGTACAAAAGCCAATGTGGTAGGTACTTTTTCATCTTGATACAGATATTTGGTATTAATTCCAAGTTCTGTCACTGTATTTTTTAAGGTACTACCAAAATTATCTTTTCCTACTTTTCCAATAAATGCTGTTTTGTTTCCTAATTTTGTTAGCATGGCCAGTACATTACATGGTGCCCCACCGGGATTTGCCTCCAGCAATGGGTTGCCCTGCTGGCTGATTCCATTTTCTGTAAAATCAATTAGTAATTCTCCTAACGCTGTAACATCTGTTTTTTTCATGGTTATCATCCGCCTTTCTTTCCTTTAAAAATTCTGTTTATTTTCTTTAAATATGCACAAAATCAGGCAGTTTCTCACGAGCTAGCTCGATGAATCTGCCTGATGAATTTTATCTTGTTGTGAACTATTCTCTATTTATTTCATGTTTTGTGATACAAAATTCCGCTTTTCCTTCTGTACAGAATTGTATTTTCTGAGCTTCCCGTTCTGTATAAATCAAAGATGTCATTGCTTTTTCTCCATCATTTAGAAATACTTCTACAGAATACCAATCCAGCAGCACTCTTAATTTGATTTTTCCTTGCGCTTCTTTTACTCTCATGCTTCGTATGTGCGTTCTATCTCGTTTATCTCCGGAATATGTCCGATTAAAAGTAACTACACTTTGATCTCTTTCATATGATAATGTGGTGTAATGCTGCTCATTGGCTGCCAATATTATTTCAAAGGTTTTATATTCTCCAGCATTTACTTCAATGGTCATATCCAGTGTTCGACCATGGATTCCTTCTAATTCCAGCATCCCATCTATGGTAACATGCTCATATGTAACGGTATCTCCATAATAAGTTTCAATTTCTCTCACCGGTACCTGAAATAAAGTTCCATTTTCCACTCTTAATTCCCTAGGAACCGTCATCATTCCGGACCATTTGAATTCTTCATTTCCCATATGGTAGTCCCATGACTGCATCCAGGCAATCATAATTCTTCTGTCATCTTTTGTCCGTACCGTTTGAGGGGCATAGAAATCAAGTCCATAATCAATTGCTCTTTGGTTTTCACGGTGAAAGATTAGGTTTGTTTTGTCAAATTTTCCAATTACACTAAGTGTACCATTCCCACAATGAAATTCCAAGTCTTTTGCTTCCATATCTTGGGGTGATACCAATAATACATGATTTCCATCCAATTCAAAAAAATCTGGACATTCCCACATACTCCCATATTCATAATTGTTTTTAAGCAAAATACCACAATAGTTCCAACAATTCAAATCTTTTGATGTAAACAGCAGAATCTGCCCACTTCCATTTTGATCCCTGTTTCCTGCCACTGCATAAAAGGCATCTTTTTCCTGCCAGATTTTAGGATCTCTAAAATCTTCCCTACTGCATCCCGTAGGTAATAATTCACCGGCAATCACTGGATTCTTTTCTATTTTATGATAAGAAATCCCATCTCCTACTGCAATACACTGTGTTTGAAGTGCTGCACTTTTCCCATTTTCAGTTTCTTTCGTTGTGACCCCTGTATACATTAAAACATGCTTTCCATCATACTCCAATGCACTTCCTGAGAAACACCCTTCCTTGTCATATTCTAGGTCCGGAGCTAATGCTACTGGCAGCTGTTCCCATTTGATAAAGTCTTTTGTCTTGCTATGGCCCCAGTGCATGGGACCCCAATTAGTATCATAAGGATGATATTGATAGAATAAATGATATTCTTCTTTGTAATAGGAAAATCCGTTTGGATCATTAAGCCACCCAATGGGAGCACTAAAATGAAAAATTGGTCTTTGTTCCATTGGAATTTCTTTATTTCCCTTTTCCTGCTGCCTATTTGCCTTTTCCAGTTTCTGGCTTACCATGTTTATTCATCTCCTTCTAACTCCACTTTATCTAAATATTTTTGTTTGATTTCCAAATATTGAGATAATCCTAATTCTTCTACTTTTTTAAGATAGCTATCCCATTCCTTTTCCACACCGCCATTTAAAATCCAATCCGCTTTTTTCTGATTTACATATTTTTCCACATCTGTTTGATACTGTGCCACTAATTCAGAATCTTCACGACTCATAAAGACCACGGGATACACGTATTTTGATTTCATATCCGGTACATAAATAGAGTGTAAAATGTCTAATCTCCATTGGGCATCATCTGGACAGGTGGTGTACTTTCCATAATAATCATCCATAATTGCCAAAGGTCCTGCTACAGACTGGGCTTCCCTAACTTCTACTGGAGATTCAGAACCTAAGTCCATGTGTGCTAAAGTTTTGTCTTCTTTTAATTCAAAGATGTTGAATTTATCTTTTTCTCCATAGGTTCCCCAATTGTTTTGTACGGATTGTAATGGTTCGTACATCAAATCCAGCCATTTTGCTGCCAATTCCAAGTTTTGGCAGGCACTAGTTAATACGCATCGTCCTACATCTACTCCACTAGTGGCACTTTGACTTTGTCTTGGGGCATTTTTCGTTCCATCTGGTCCTGTTAAACAAGGTAATGGAATATAGTCCTCTGCATTTGCCACAATATTGTTAATGTCCCAGGTAAAGCAAAGTCCATAACGTCCACTCTTTCCTTTCGAAACATAGGTGGACCACTCCTGTGTATAAGCTTCTGGGTCAATTAGATTTTCCTGTTGTAAGCTATGCAGCCAGCTGATTCCTGTTTTATATCCTTCCTGTGTTGCGGAGCAAATAACCTTTTTATCATCTGTTACCATTATATGATCTGGATTATCCCCATAACCAAAGGCTCCCAATAAGAATCCTGGATCTTGATCTCCATTGTTAACGATAAATGACATGGGAATAATGTCTTTTTTTCCTTCCGGACTTTTATCTTTGAATGCTTTTAATACTGTTGTTAATTCCTCTGTTGTGGTTGGCACCTTAAGTCCCAGCTCATCTAACCATTTCTTATTAATATAGGGAATATCTCCTATCGCTTGAATGGCTTCTTTTCCAAATCCCAGCTGTTCTATCCATGGGAAGGAATAAATATGTCCGTCTGGTGCTGTAATCATTGTTTTATATTCCGGATTTTCTTCTAATATTTGATTTAAGTTAGGCATATAGTCTGTAATCAAATCTTCCACGGGAATAATAACACCCTGTTTTGCGTAACGAAGTAAGTCATTGTTGTTCATTCCTGCATTAAAAAGACCATCAGGTAAATTATCTCCAGAAGATAATGCTAAATTTTTCTTATCGGCAAATTGGTCTGAGGTATAGCAGGTCCAGTCAATTTCAACATTTGTTTCTTCCTGTAGTCTTTGAAAAATTGCTCTTTCGTTTGGCTTTTGTGTTGATTTTGCAGAAGCGTTTGTGATAAATGATAATGATGCTGTTTTTTCCAGTGGAAAACTGACATCTGTTAATACTTCTACTTCCTTTTTGCTATTGCCGCAGCCACTTAATATTCCTGCTGCCAGTCCAAATACTAATCCTGTACCTAACATTTTTTTCATAACACCTTTTACATTCTTTTTCATCTCTTTCTCCTATTCTTTTTTATCCTTTTTTATCCTTTTACTGAGCCTGCCATAATTCCACTGTCAAAATATTTTTGAAAAAATGGATACATCAGTAATAATGGTAAACTTGATATTACAATTGTTGCGTATTTTAACAATTCTGAAATTTGTGACATTTCTGCTGTGCTTTGAATGTCTGCAATCATTCCCGGCTGTGGTTCATTTTGTATTAAAATGGATCGAAGCACCAGCTGAAGCGGCTGCATATTTGCATCATCTAAATAAATCATGGCATCGAAGTAACTATTCCACATTCCTACAAATTGATAGAGTACTAGTACTGCAATAATGGGTTTACACACCGGCAGTAATATTTTAAAGAAATGTCCCACTTCACTTGCGCCGTCCATAGATGATGCTTCCCGCAGTTCTTCTGGTATAGATTGAAAATATGTTCTTGCCAAAATAATATTCCATACATTAATTGCTCCAGGTAATAAGATTGCCCAAACGGTATTCAGCATTCCCAAATTTTTAACTAATAAGTAGGTAGGCATCATTCCGCCCCCAAAAAACATGGTAATTACAAACATCGTATTAAAAAATCTTTTTCCCACAAAGTCCTTTTTGGAAAGAGGATATGCTGCCAATAGGGAAACCAGTGTAGAAATAAATGCAAATGCCATGGAATAAAAGATTGAGTTGGCAAACCCTTTCCATATCATGGTATCTTGAAATACCCTTTTATATCCATCTAAGGACCAGTCCGAACTATGAAAGCTAATCCCTTGATTTTGCAGGGTAACTGGATCCATAAAAGAAGCAATTACCACATATACCAGCGGTATTATAATCAGTGCACAAAAGATTGCCAGCAGCACATATCCAGTAAGTAAAATTATTTTGTCACTTAGTCCCAGTTTTAAAAATTTCTGCCTTTTCATTTTTTTCCCCCTCTCTAAATGCCACGTCCATCATTTAATTTTTTCACTACCTGATTCACCAAAATCAAAAGAATAACGTTAATTACAGAATTAAATACACCAACTGCCGTAGAATAACTGTAATCTCCATTCAGTAAACCTATTTTATATACGTAGGTAGACAGTATTTCAGATGCCGGCAGGTTTAAATCCGTTTGCAGTGCATATGCCTTTTCAAATCCGATACTCATTATATTTCCTGCCGCTAGTATAAACTGTATCACTACAATATCTTTAATTGCCGGCAAATCCACATGTTTGATTTGCTGAAAAATAGTTGCACCATCTACAATTGCCGCTTCTGTTAGTTCTTGACTTGCATTCGATAAGGCTGCTGTGTATAAAATAGATGACCAACCCACCGTCTGCCAAATTCCCGATGCAATATAAATTGTTCTAAATGCTAATGGCATTGTCATCCAGTTTGTATTGATTCCAAACAGTCCATTAATGGGACCTATTGGAGATAAGAAAATTCTTACCATACCACATAACACAATCACCGAAATAAAATTAGGTGCATATACCAGTAATTGAATTTTCTTTTTTAGTCCTTGTCTTTGAATTCGATTCAGCAGTAATGCCAACAAGATTGGCACGGGAAAACTCCAAAGCATTCCATATAGACTTACTTTTAAAGTGCTCCCTAGATAATTCATAAAGTCTGGTGATGTCAAAAATCTTTGAAAATGCTTTAGTCCCACCCATGCACTGCCAAATATGCCTTGTATTGCACTGTAATCTTCAAATGCAATTAAAATTCCTCCCATAGGGGCATACTTGAAAATCAGCAGCAGTAAAAATGGCGGCAGCATGAAAAATAAATATAATTGCCAATTTCTTTTTATATATTTGCTCTTTTCATTCCAACTACCTTTTTGCCCCACTTGTTTTTTTACTAGTTCCTGTTTTAATACCTTCAATCCTTTTCCTCCTTTTCGGGAATATGTATGAATAGTTGTGAATACGTATTCCTATTTTCTATAATTTAAGTTCTGCTGCATGCATTGTCCACAGAACTATAATTTGTTATAAAACCATATTTAGACCACATGAACTTCCATTTAGATTCTAGATGAAGTTCTGAATGATTACGTGATTTCTCTTGTTTTCTTAATAGTGCTTTCTCTTGTTATCAGTCTTGTTTCTAATTGATATCTTACGCATTTTTCCTGCTTTTTTGAAATCAACTCTATCATTCGCTCCACGCTTAACCGACCCATTTCCTCAATGGGCTGTGCCACACTAGTTAATGTTGGAGAAATCACCTTTCCCAAAAAAGTATTATCAAATCCTGCCACTGCTACCTCTTCTGGCACTTTTTTCTTTAATTCTCTTAGTATCTCCAATATCTTTAATGCCTGCATATCATTAAAGGCAAAAATCCCCACACCATCGGTATCTTTTTCTTCTTCCAGTCTTTGAGCTAATTGATGCTTCATTTCATCTTTTGCATTTAAACGAATTGCCATATAATGATTTGTCAAATCCATCTCATTTTTTTCTAATTCATCCTTGAATCCCATTTCCTTTTGATCTGGTTCTCCTCCTGCAAAAATAAAGCTTTCAAATCCCATTCCCAGCATATGCTGTGCTACTTTTCTTCCTGCCTGATAATGAGAAATAAACACCGAGTCTATGGTTTTCAAATCCAGTGTAACGGATACTATGGGAATATCATACCTTTTTAATTGTTCTACATAGTCCTCTTCTTCTGTAATTGGAACCAATAAAACTCCATCTGCCTTATACTGCTTTAATATTCTAAGGTATTTCTCTTCTTTTGCCTTATCGTAGTCTGTATTAAACAGCATAATACTATAGCCTTTTGCGCTTGCTTCCTGCTCAATCGCCTTTACTAAATCTGCAAAAAATGGGTTACTGATGTCCGTTACTACAACACCTAGCAAAAATGTCTTATTCCCAACTAAACTTTGGGCAATAATATTGGGCTGATAATCATGTTCCTTGGCACATTGCAGCACCTTTTGTCTTGCTTGTGAATTTACAGAACCGTTTCCACTTAGCACTCTGGATACTGTTGCCTGGGAGACACCTGCAAGCTTGGCTATTTCTGTCATAGTTATCATTGTAGTCTCCTCCTTTTATTGGTATTCTGAATGTGTGAATACGTATTATCTCTTTCTGAATATAGAATATCACCTTATTATGCATTCGTCAAGTGGTTTTTGGCAGGAATTTTATTCATTCAAAATATTTATTTTCATTAGTTCGGCGACTACAGATTCACTAATTAAAATATGATCAAACAGTCCACAGCGCAATGCACCTAATGCTGTGTTTGCCCCAACACGCGCATTGATAATTCCAATTGTATTCGCTGTATTTTTAATATTCTCAATTGGTATCTGAATAGAATAGTCATGGGTTGAGGTAATGATTTGTCCCTGAATATCAAAATAATATCCTAGCAGCATTCCTGTTGCATGTTGTTCATGCAGTTTTTTTTCAAATCGAGCTTCTGTTGCCAAATCCGGAACGGAAGGAAAATTTCTAATTTGAATAATGGCATAATCTAGATTAGGATATTGCTCAAATATATGTTTCACCTGTTCTGTATTCATAAATATTTCTTTTTCCGAAGCGTTGGAACAAATTACTGGGGAATAAAGATATTCTGCTTTTAATCCCGTGTTCTCAGCTAACATTCTAACCAATTCATTGGTGTGATAATTTCGATAAGAAATCGGTGCATTGCTTATAATAGGGATCACTTTTCCTAATAATTTGCGTTTATAGTTTGCAGAATCCATTTTAGAAATCGCAGCACCAATGACAGAGCCCCAGCCTAATCCTACTAAGGAATTATCTACATAATTATCCATAACAAAATTCGCAACGCAGTCATCAAACATTTGATCATTTAAGTCTTTATTCGTACTTGCTGGAATCACAAAAAATGTTTTTAAACCATACTTTTTGCATATCAGCTTAGAAATCTCATCGCTATTATCTGCTCCTGACAAATCATTGATTTCAATATTAACAACACCTAATGATTTTGCTTCTTGTAAATACTTGCTTATCAGTGGTCTTGAAACACCCAGAAGATTTGCAATCTCATTTTGTGTCATATTCTCAACATAATAAAGCTTAGCAACAGAAACCAATAATTGTAATTTTTCTGTATTTTGCATGTTTATAATCCTTCCTGTGGTTATTACTCCACAAAAAGAAGAGCTATTTCACTCTTCTTTTTGTGGATAACCTTAACTTGTAACTAACTACATCATAACCGTTATTGCTTATTTTTACAACTACTATTTCATTTCCATCAATTCCAAACAGGCACCATCTTTCATAACAAAAGCAATCGTTAAATGTTCATCTACAACAATTGGTTCATGTAAGATTTTTTCACATGTTGGAAAAACTTCTTCTATGCTTTCCACTTCACATGCTACATGTACTAACGTCTGTACTTCTTTTGCTAACCAGGAATCTTCTCTAAATCTTAAAAACTCAAATCCAAATTCATTGGTTGATGGGTCAATCATCCATAACTTCATACCATCATTCCAAACTTCACCCTCCATAGGCTCTGTGTGAGGAACACCTACATGTACATATTTCTTAAACATAATTTTTCTCCCTTCTGCTTTTCAATGACTTTTATTCCGGACTGTTGAATTTTTTATCATAAGCACCGCGAATAACAATTGTTAAGAAACCAAGAACTAAACCAAGAAGACAATAAACTGTTTCACAAATAAATGCTGTTGCAAATGTAGCTTCCGGTACATAGGTCATAATTGCGAAAAACGCACCTGCACCAATAAATACGATTGGGGTTAAATTTAATAACTCAACTTTTTCTGTAGCAATTGTTGGAACTACTAAAATCAAAATTGCAATCGGGAATGCCCAAAATCCTAAGCTTCCGGATAAAACACCACCAAAACCTAATATTGCCATGGAGGCAATCATACCTGTAACTAACGCTGCAAATGCTTTGATACCGCCTTTTACATTGCATCCAGCAATAAAGTAACTAGCCCATGCTTGAAAAGCTACCCAGCCAAATCCCACACCGATTGGCATCATTGGGCCTAATACTTGATCTGTTATCTGACAGATAAATGCCAAAATAGCAATAATAAGTGGTCCACCTAAATATTTTATTATTTTCATTAGAATTCACTCATAACACATCTGTGTTTTCCCTTCTTCTAAATTTTTTCTTTTAGTTCTAAATACAATTGATAAGCCGCTACATCTGAAATATTTTCATGCACAATTTTGCTAATACATCTTGCCATTGCTTTTGGTGACTCTGCCTGGAAAATATTTCTTCCCATATCAACACCGGCAGCTCCTCCTTGAATTGCTTTATAAACAAGAGTTAATGCTTCATTTTCCGGTAGTTTTTTCCCACCTGCTACAACAATTGGAACGGGACATGCTGCAACAACTTTTTCAAAATCATCACAGTAATACGTCTTAATAATTTGCGCACCTAACTCTGCTAACATACGAGTAGCTAATAGGAAAAACTTTGTGCTTCTTTCCATTTGCTTTCCAACTGCAACAACACCTAACGTTGGAATTCCATAGCGATTACCTGCATCAATAGTTTTACATAAATTATTAATGGAATCTTTCTCCCCCGGTGCTCCTATAAAAGTCTGTACTGCCATACAGCTGGCATTCATACGAACAGCCTCTTCAATATCCACACCAATCACTTCAAATGACATTTCATCATCTAAAACACTAGATCCTGCAGTGCAACGAAGTGCAATTGCTTTATTGTTCGTTGGAGGTACACAAGTTCTTAATGCTCCTCTCGTTCCCATTAAACAATCAACTTCTTCTATTAACTCTGGGATAACAAGGTCAAGCCTTTCTAGTCCGGAAGTAGAACCCATAATATAGCCATGGTCAAAAGCTAACATAACCGAACGTCCATCTTTGGGATTGAAGATTTTAGCCATTCTAGCTTTCATGCCCCAATCAACATTGTCCATTCCTTTTATAATGTATTCCTGCTTTGCAAAAGGAACATTTTCATGATAATCCTTTGCTGCTTTATTTCCTTGTGAATCTGCCATATTTAGCTTCTCCTATCCCTTCTTATACGGTGTGTTACATGGAGCATTCCAATATCCTAAGGTTTCGTCATTCATTCTCGCAAAGAATAATTGAAAACCTGCTGTTTCTTGTACTGTTAAGATTTCATCTACCCAGTTAGCAACTACTTCAATTCCCTTTGTTTCAAGGTGTTTTACCGTAGCACGGTAACAAATTAATAATTCCATTAATGTTGTTGCACCAGAACCATTTACAAAAACCATGATTTTTTCACCGGATTTTAAATCTAAATCTTTTATTAATAAATCTGACATAATTTGAATTGTTTCATCAGCAGTTTTAATTGGAACAATATCGCCTCCGCCTTCTCCGTGCTGACCCATACCAATACCTATCATATCCTCTGCAAGATCTCCAAAGCTAGCTCCATTGGACGGATGCGTCGCTGTTCTTGCCGCTACTGAAATAGCTGCCATATTATCTGCAAATGTCTGAGCGATTTCTGTAATTTCCTCTAAAGATTTACCTGCTTTAGCAGCTGCACCGGCAATTTTATAAATTGCACAGCAACCTACAAATCCACGGCGATTATCTGCGTCTTCTCTTGGTGCATTCATGATATCTTCTTGTGTAACAACTTTTGCAACATTAAGTCCTAATTTGTTACATTCTTTCATTGTTAAGTTAGCCGATAACATATCTCCTGCATGATTTAAAACAACAAACAAAACACCATGACCTTTATCGGCCATTTTAATTGCTTCTACACATGGTTGAGGACCAGGTGCTGCAAAAATATCTCCAGCCACAGCAATATCCACCATGCCATCACCTACAAATCCTTCAATTGCAGGTTCATGTCCTGTTCCACCAAGTGTAACAATTGTAACACGATCTGCATCTTTCAAAGCTTTTGAAACTACCAACCCATTGGGTAAAACATCTAATACATCAGAATGAGCCAAAGCTAATCCTTCTAATAATTCACTTGTTAAATCTTCCGGTTTGTTAATAAATTTCTTCATTTTCATAAATAGTTTCCTCCAATTTTTTATTTAGTTAAAGCAAGATACAAGCCAATGAAAATATATGTGCAACTTTGTGCACCGGCATCTGGTGTTCCCAGTGTCTGTTCCTTATAGGATCTAGCGCGACCAAACTTACTTATAAATTCTTTGCTTTTATCTGCTCCTCCCACTGCTGCTTCTTTTGCTGCACTGATTATGGAAAAGATATCATCGGGGGCTGTAAGAGCTGCCTCTGTTGCAGGAATCAATGTGTCCATCATTGTTTTATCGCCAATTTTAGCTTTTGATAAGTATTGTAATTCATCCAATCCCGATTTTAGAATTTCTTTTAGTAATGGGGCATTTACTTCAACCACTCCATCATTCAGTGTTTCTCCTAGTCCACCAAAATAAGTTCCATATAAAGGACCGGCTGAACCTCCATTTACATTTGTTACGGCATTCCCAATACTTTGAAACAATGTTTTTAAATCATCTGAACCTTGTTCCCATTCATTGGCTTGTTTTGTCAGGGTATGAGCTATTTTTTCCATGGTTACACCATGATCTCCATCACCAAATTTTGCATCAATCTCTGTAAGCATATCCTTATGTGAAATCAATAATGCAGAAATTTCAAGAAATACATTCGCCCAATCCTTTCGTTTAATAATTTCCATAAACACCTCCTACATTTCCTACCTTTTTACATTTGTCATGACTTATGTTAGCGCCTACTTATGTTATAACATATGCTATAGCATATGTCAACAACTTTTTTATATTATAATAAGTCCTATATTTATTTGTCTATCCTTTGTATTGCGTTATGGTACATAAAAAAAAGCTGCGTCACTAATCACTTAGTGCTGCAGCTTTTTTGAATTTTATAGTTGTCCTATTATTTTGAAAGCTTAGTCCTGAACATAAGGCATAATTGCAATATGTCTTGCTCTCTTGATAGCAACGGTAAGAGCTCTCTGGTGTTTTGCACAGTTTCCTGTGATTCTTCTAGGAAGAATCTTACCTCTTTCAGAGATATATCTCTTTAATTTGTTGGTATCTTTATACTCAATTGAATTATCTTTACCACAGAATACACACACTTTTTTTCTTCTGCGCATTCCGCCGCCGCCTCTTCTCTTCATTGGAGAATCGCTTCTTTCGGTTTTATTATAAGCCATTGTATTTACCTCCTATTCTAATTAAACGGTAATTCCTCATCTATTCCATCTGGAATATTCATGAACCCGTCTCCAACTGCTGCACTAGGTGCTGGTCTTCCAGTAGACTGATTATTGTTCTGCTGGTAATTGCCATCACTTGCAGCTTTACTTTCTGCGAATTCCTGCTCATCTATCACAACGTCAGTTGTATAAATCTTCTGACCTTCCTGATTGGTATAACTTCCGGTTTGAATTCTGCCAGTTACTACCAGCTTCGTTCCTTTGTGGAAATATTTTTCCGCAAATTCACCGCTTTTTCCGAATGCAACACAGTTGATAAAATCAGCTGTCTGTTGGTCTCCATCACGCTTAAACCTTCTATCTACCGCCAGAGAGTATCTTGCAATTGCCATAGCTTGATCGCCTTGCGAATAACGAACCTCTGGATCTCTTGTTAATCTACCCATAAGTATAACCTTATTCATGTTATCTCCTCTTTCTATCTACGCTTCATCTTGTCTAACGCATAAGAAACGAAGCACATTGTCCATAATTCGCACACGTTTTTCAACTTCTGCGGGACAATCTGCAACTGCATCGAATTGAATAAAGTAGTAGTAACCTTCTCTCATTTTCTGAATTTCGTAAGCTAATCTTTTCTTACCCCATTCATCCACGTTGGTCACTGTTCCACCGAAACGGGCAATATATTCTTTTGCCTTTTCTACGGTTTCATTTCTGACTTCATCTTCGATTTTTGCATTAACAACAAGTGCTAATTCATATTTGTTCATGCTCATCGTACCTCCTTTTGGTCTCTGGCCCCTTGACTATGCAAGGAGCAAGGATAATTAATTCTATTAATATATCACGGATTTCTACTTTACCACAAATTCCATCTGTTTTCAAGTACTTTTTTGCAGTTTTTCAATATAAGAAGAAAAGAATACTGCCTGTATGCAGGGGCGTCCAAAAAAATACCCTTGTATATAATCTGGTTTCAACATACTGATTTGCTGTAATTCCCCTATCGTTTCAATACCTTCAATACAAATTTCCAAACCAATGCTATGAACCATTTCAATTACATGCAACAGCATGTTATATTCATAGTCACTGTTTAGTGCCCTTGCCGTAAAGGAACGGTCTATCTTTACCATATTGGGATATAAATCACTTAAGCAGTGAAGGTTAGAATATCCTGTACCAAAATCATCAATCGCCAAATTAATGCCCTGTTTCTTCAAATTCTCCCAAAGCTTTATTAAGTGTGGATTCGTCTCCAAAAATCCACTTTCTGTCAATTCTACTACCACATTAGAAGGTTCTAATCCATACTGGTTCACAACCGTCATGATATCGTTAAACACACGGCTTTTCATGACCTGAACATACGAAAGATTCACACTCATACGAAATTTTGGTATATACTGCTGATACCCTTTACATACAGATAGTGCTTCCTGCAATACCCATTTCCCCACAGGAATAATCAATCCTGTTTCTTCTAATAGTGGAATAAATTCTACTGGTCCTATGGCACCCATAGAGGGTGATTCAAAGCGAAGCAGTGCCTCTGCACCAATCAGTTCATTCTCAGCGCCCTTTACTATGGGTTGAAAAAACACTTGGAATCCGTGATAACTGTGATATACTGAATTTCGCATTTCGCGGGTTAAACGTTTCTTTCTTAAAAATTTATTATAGCTATATTCATCAAAAATCTGGCAACGGTTTTTTCCATTACGTTTTGCTTCATTTAAAATATATTCTGACAAACGCATCATGGTGGAAAAAGATCCGTCTTTTACATCTTTGGTGCTTAAAATCCCTCCTGAAATAGTAAATACCACTTCGTAGCAGTTACGTTCAATAAAATTATCAATTTCCTGACGAATACGCTGATAAACAATATCTGCGTCCTTAGTAGTTCGACCCATGAAGTCTATAATCATAAATTCATCTGCTACTACCCGATAAAGCTTCTGCCCTGGACAAATACTTGCTGCAATACATTCTGCTGTTTTACGAAGAGTATAGTCACCATATTCCATGCCCTGATTTTCATTAATATCTTTAAAATCATCAATCCCTATGTGAAGAATAAATCCTTCTGGAATTCTTTCCTCAAATCCACCAAAATAATTCTGAAAACTTCTCTCTCCCAATACTCCACTAACATTATCCGCTTTTTGTTTCGCTCCAATTTCATTGATGCATCCAACCATATATAATGGCATACCATCCACATCCTGAATGGACTTACCACGACAGTTGACCCAAATTGGTTGGTTCTCTTTATCCAGCCACCGATAATGAAGATTGTGAAATGTCTTTTCTCCTCTTCCCACTGCTGCTAAATCTTCTAGTAGCATTGGTAGATCTTCTTTATACACAAAAGATTCATGTGTCTTCATTACATCATGAAAATGATAATCCGGCAGTGCAAAACGCTGCATTGCATCCGGAGAAATAAAGTAATAATCTTTTTTAAAATCATACACATAAAGAAAATCGTCCATACAGGGGCATAGTAACTCGATGATGTCGCAAAGCTGCTCCATTGTAATATGATGGTCATTATAATCCATAAAAACCTCCTGTAGAAATGTTCTAATCGTAACAGTTCAAAAGGATACCTTTGAATTGTTACTTCTGAATTCAACCATAATAGATACCTCTAAAAAAGTCAATCTACATGCTTACATATTCGTATGATTTTTAATTTCTTTTGTATTTTTTTCTACTAATTTTCTGGAAATCATAATCTGATGTTCACACCCCATGCATTTCAACCTAAAGTCTGCCCCTACTCGTAATATTTCCCACTCACTGCTGCCACAAGGATGCTGCTTTTTTAAACGTACAATATCTCCTACTTCATATTGTATTGGCATTTGCCCTCCTCCTAACAATTGATTTTACTAAATAATGCCCCAATACTTTCCTGTAATACCAAGTTTGCCACTTGGTCTTTTACTGTCGCTGTTTTATTAATTAATATCAGCTTCTTACCCCTGTAATAGTCTATCAATCCAGCTGCCGGATATACTGCCAGAGAAGTTCCACCCACAATCAACATATCTGCCTCACTAATGCAGCGAATGGACTCCTGAATAATTTGCTGATTAAGCCCTTCTTCATACAATACCACATCTGGCTTAATCTCTCCACCGCATTTCTCACATTTCGGAATTCCTGTACTGGTAAGTATATATTCTGCATCGTAACAGCTGTGGCATTTTTCACAGTAATTTCGATGTACACTGCCGTGAAGTTCCAGCACCTTTTTGCTTCCGGCCAGTTGATGGAGTCCGTCAATATTCTGGGTAATCACCGCCTTTATCTTACCGGCTGCTTCTAACTGAGCAAGCTTTTTATGTGCTTCATTTGGTTGTGCCGTAAGACACAGCATTTTGTTCCGATAGAAACGGTAAAATTCCTCGGGATTACTTCGATAAAAAGTATGGCTTAAAATAGTCTCCGGCGGATAGTCATATTCTTGATTGTAAAGTCCATCTGCACTGCGAAAATCCGGTATTCCACTTTCCGTTGATACTCCTGCTCCTCCAAAAAATACAATGTAATGAGATTCTTCTATCATCTTTTGGAACTTTTGTATATGATTCACTCCACCAGCCTCCTTTTTTTCTTTTCTTTTATTTTACCGGTATGATTTCTGTCAATGTTCCATGTACCAGAAAACGATAATTATCACCTGCGGAAGTACAAGTCATCAGTGTTACGGTTCTTTTCCCTGCATCTGGAATAATTCCAGTATCGTAGTTACTTTGTTGGGTGACCATCTTCAGCCAATCGGCATACTGCTCTTGATTTACAAACTGATATAAGAAAGAATCTCCATTTACCTCTGCCTGATAACAGGAAAAAATAGAATAACGATAAATTGCAGATTTTGTATAAATTAAAAATTCGGGGTTTTCTCGGTAAATTTCTTCTTCTTTATAATTATTCAGCTTAGCAAACATGGATTTATCTTTCATATTATGTCCATAGATAAATGTATTATCATCGCTTAAGTCAGCTTTATTTTCTGCCTCCATAAAAATACTTCCACACTTTAGTTCTTCCTTATTAAAAGTACGGGTTAAATAATATTCATTGTCCTTAGCTTGTACTACCGGATAATTAATATCTAAATTTTCAAAATGAATCCATGCCACAATCTCTGGATTAATCTTCTCTAACTCATTAAAATCTACTGAAAATTCTTCCGCTAACTCTCCTTTGGAGTTTCCTGCACTGGAGCTTACTGCAAATTTTTCTAGTTTTGCATACTCTTGTTCTCCCTTGTAGTATCCCATAAAAATAATTGCAAGTTGTACTGCTGCATAGACAAACACTGCAATTGCTGCTAAAAATATCAGTAATAATTTAATATCAATTTTCTTTTTCTTCATAACAAAAAACCTCCCGGCGCTACATTCTGTTCTCATGGAACATTATAATGTATTTCCGGGAAAGTTTCAAACCTTTTTGTAATTATTCATTCCAATGAAACCTCGTGAAATCAAAATGTAGTTCTAAGTGATTTCACTTGATTTTATCCTAATTTCTTCGCAGTGCCTCAATAGGACTTAACTTTGCTGCTTTTTTTGCTGGATAAATTCCAAAGAAAATTCCAATGGCACAGGAAAATAGGGTTGCACCTATAATTGTGCCTGCTTTTATTCCAGGGGAAATGGCACTTCCCATCATACTGCTCATAACGCTGCACACTCCAACTGCTCCAAGCAGTCCAAGTATAATTCCAATGATTCCGCCTACAATGGTAAGAATTGCGGCCTCTGCTAGAAATTGCAATAAAATAGAAGATGTTTTGGCTCCTAATGATTTTCGGATTCCGATTTCTCTGGTTCGCTCTGTAACAGATACCAGCATAATATTCATAACTCCAACCCCACCTACAATTAAAGATATTGCTGCCACGCAAGAAATAAACGTAGTGATTAGGGACATCATATTATTCATTTCGGAAAGCGCATCCTGAAAACTTTGCACTTGAAAATAGTTTTTTCCAGCAGAGTGATGTCTAGATTCCAGTAAATGTATCATTGCTTTTGTGACTTCTTTGCTGTCTGCTTTTTCATTGGCATATACACTGACAGAATAGAATGAATTGCTTTCCCACCCATAGGCTTCAAAGGATGTATACGGCACATTTAACGTAACTGGCATCCCTTCGTACGTATAGTTTACAAATGTGGTGTTTTCTTTTTGTTTGGTAACTCCTACAATTCTATAACTATGGGTAATTCCATTTAATGTGATGTCAAGCTCCATTCCCACCACATCATCAGAGCCAAACAATCTTTTTGCATCGCTGTCAGTTAGCACACAAACCCGATTTCCTTCTTCCACATCTGCTGCGGTGTAGTAAGCACCTCGTTTCATATCAAAATTCAAGGACTTCCAGGAATCCTCTGTTCCACCACCTAAACTCAGGGAAAATTCACCTTTTCCAGTGGTTGTGCTCCCGCTTGAACCATCGTCGGGACTTGCACCATCTACCCCTTTTACTTTGTTTTTAATTGCTTCAACATCCTCTGCTGTAATCCATTCCTGAGCATTACTGGCTTCTTCACTGCAATAGAGGTGAATCTGCCCTGTTCCTATTGCAGAAGCCTCTGAATTCAGTGTCTGTGTTGTTCCATCTCCTACTGACATAATCATGATAACAGAAGAAATTCCAATAATAATTCCTAACATGGTTAAAAAAGATCTGCCTTTATTGGCTGTAATATTTTTCAACGCCATCTTTATATATTCTACCATATGTCCCATTTTGGTACCTCTTTTTCATACTATCTTTTATTCTGTTTATGGATTCTTCTGATTCTCTTTCCCTGTATCTGCTGTGGATACTTGAACGCTATCCCCTTCTTCATGGATTCCTGGATCTGTAATCACGATTTCACCGGCTTTTAAGCCTTCTGTAATCTCCATAACTTCATCGGAAGATACTCCTAGGGTAATCTTGCGTTTTGTCATGATTCCATCTTGTGCCACCCAGCAAAACGTTCCATCTTTTCCGATATTTACTGCTTCCGTAGGAAGAATTACTACATCTTTCGCCTGTGCCGCCTGAATAGACACCTTTGCTTCTACTCCTAGAAAAATATTATCATCCGGTTGGTCAATGTGAACAGTCGCGCGAATTGCAGTAGAAGTTGCTGCTTGATTACTTCCACTTTCTCCACTTGTGGCAATTCTGCTAATATGGCTTACGCTTCCTTCATAAGTTTGACCGGCAAAGGTGATTTTTGCTTTCTGTCCTTCTTTTACATTTTCATATACGTTTTTGGAAAGCTTTACTTCTACATTTACATCTTCTATACTTTGTACCGTTATCAACTGACCACCCTGAGTCACTGCTCCTCCTGCCATAACCTGACTTTCGGAAACAACACCGTTAAACTCTGCTGTGATTCCTTTTTTTCCTTCTGCAATTAGTTCTTCTAATGATTTTCCCTCTAATTCTGCCAAATTATTATTTGTCTGCATCTGAGCTTTTGCTTCTTTGCTTAGAGTTGCACTATCTGCCTGTGCAATTGCTTTTTTTGATTCTAATTGACCTTGCAGTTCCGCTAATTCCCCTTGTGCAATGGTGAGTTTTTGCTGTAATTGGCTATTTCCCTCATTGCTGGCTGATGTTGTGGGGTTTACAGAACTTTGCAGCCCATTTAGTTGTCCGTGTAAGGTATCTAGCTCTGTCTTTTTACCCTCATAATCACTTTTCGCGAAATTCAGTGTACTATTGGCTGATTTAAGCGATTCCGATGCCACCGTAACTCCTTGGGGATTTTGAGAAGCCACTGCTGTAGCTGTATCAAAATTTACCTGAGCTGCCTGTTGTTCTAGCACGGCTTTATCATATTCTTTTTTTGCCTCAATAACGGCTGCTTTTAATTCCTCTGCCTGCTGCTGCAATGATGCCATCTGCTGATTCATATTAATAATTTCCTGTTCTTGCGCTGCTGCCTGTGCTTTTGCATCTCCAGAAATTCTAGCAGACAAGTTGGCGATTTCCCGCTTTTTGCTGTCTACCTGCCCCTGCAAATCAGATACCTGTGCTTTGGCATCTTCTTGTTTTTGTGCTGCATCTTTGGACTTATTCAGGGTATCTTGATATCCTAATTCTCCTGCCTTTGCGGTAAGTTCTGCCTTTTGATTTTGCTTTTCCAAATCTGTCAAATTAAAGGTGACTAACGTATCTCCTAACTTTACTAAATCTCCTACTTTAAAATTGACCTCTCCTATCATAGCATTTACCGGTGAAAAAAATACTTTTTGCTGTCCACTTATCACTGTTCCACTGGTTTCTACCGTTTCTGCAACATCTCCTGTTTCTACTTTTATTCCCGTTACGGACATAGCTTCTGACATTGCCGCGTTTGCTTTATTTAGATTTAATGCTAGAATTCCTCCTACGATTCCAATTCCCACAACACATGGAACTGCTATTTTCATCATTTTTTTAGCATTTATTTTCATTTATTTTTCCTCATTTTCTTCCTTATTATAATAGTCTTCTACTATTTTTCCATCTAAAATTCGAACTACACGTTTCGCCTGCTCTGCAATATCTGTATCATGGGTAATTAAAATTACGCTTCTACCATCTTTATGTAGTTCCTTTAAAATTCCTAAAATTTCCTCTGTGGAAGCAGAATCTAAATTTCCGGTCGGTTCATCTGCAAGAATAACCGGTGGTTTTGCAGCAATGGCTCTTGCAATTGCAACTCTTTGCTGCTGTCCTCCTGACATTTCCGATGGTTTATGGTGCATACGCTGCTCAAGACCTACCATTTTCAATGATTCCACTGCTAGTTTATGTCGTTCCCCTCTTCCAATTCCACGATAGATAAGCGGAAGTTCTACATTTTCAATTGCTGTCAGATTGCTAATTAAATTAAAGCCTTGGAAAATAAATCCAATTTTCTGATTCCGAATTTCTGATAATTCATCATCCTTCATGGTTGATACATCTGTTCCATTGAGATAATATTCTCCTGAGGTTGGCACATCTAAACATCCGAGCATATTCATGAGTGTAGATTTTCCGGAACCGGAATGACCTATAATGGCTATGAATTCTCCTGTTTTAATCTCTAAATCCACATGGTCTAGTGCACGGACTTCATTTTCTCCGGGATTGTATATTTTACACATATCTTGAACTTTAATTAATGATTCCACTCTTTATCCCTTCTTTCTTTTTATTTTTCATTTTTCATTTCTTATCTATCACAACTGACCTATTTCTAGGATAGTACAATATTCTTAAGAACATTCCTTGTTTTTCTTAACGTTATCTAAAGCATTCATTAAATATAACGATGTTTTTTTTCTTTTGACTTCAAAAAAAGAAATATTGGCATTATTTCATTTTGCCAATATTTCTTCTTATTTTTAATGACCTTACACTTCGTTGCCTTGCTGTGTTTTACATTCCACTGTCACTGTTTCATCTTGTAGTATCCGATAACTCCAATCCCCATTTCCACCTTCTACCTCCAAGGTAATCACATGATCTCTTCTTTGTGCTTTTGCCGTCATAACTACAGTGCCTTTTTTATCTGTAATGGATACCTGCCCTTTGCCACCGTCTTCAAATACAGATAAATATAATGTTACTCCATGGCTATAATCATAGTCCGGTTTTGTTTCACAATTTCCTACTGCAAGGATGCTGTTAGGGCGTAATAGCATTGGCATAGTAAAATAGTTGTGTACTTCTTTCTGCCACGCTCCCCCTTCCACAACCTGATTTGTTAAAATATTGAACCATTTTCCTTGAGGCAGATAATATTCCACTTCCCCTGATTCCTTAAAAATGGGGGCAATTAGTAATGAATCTCCCAGCATATATTGTTTGTCTAAAGATTCGCAGGAACGTTCCTTGGGAAATTCTACAAACATGGGGCGCATCATAGGTACTCCTTCTTCATGAGCCAACACTGCCTGTCGGTACAAATACGGCATAAGGGAACATTTTAATTTTACAAATTTCTTTAATACCTCACATGCCTCATCATCAAATAACCACGGCACCCGATAAGAGGAAGAGCCATGAAGCCGGCTGTGGGAACTTAGCATGCCAAACTGACACCATCTCTTATAGATATCTGCTGAAGCTGTATTTTCAAATCCACTAATATCATGACTCCAAAATCCAAACCCTGCACATGCTAAAGATAATCCTCCACGCAGGGTTTCTGCCATGGACGGATAGGTCGCAGAACAGTCGCCTCCCCAGTGTGCCGGGAACTTCTGCCCGCCTACAGTTGCCGAACGAGCAAACACAACTGCTTCTCCCTTTCCTCGTTCCCTTTCCAACAAATCAAATACCGTTTCATTATATAGGTACGTATAATAATTGTGCATCTTCACCGGATCTGAACCATCAAAGTATACTATATCTTTTACCGGAATCCGCTCTCCAAAATCTGTTTTAAAGCAATCCACACCCATATCCAAAAGTGTCTTTAATTTTTCCTGATACCAAGTAACTGCGTTGGGATTTGTGAAATCTACCAGTCCCATTCCTGCCTGCCACATATCTGTCTGCCACACATCTCCATTGGTCTTTTTTATTAAGTAGCCCTGCTTCATTCCTTCTTGAAAAAGTGGGGATTTCTGGCCAATATAGGGATTAATCCATACACATATCTTTAATTCTTTTTCATGATAGCGCTTAAGCATTCCTTGAGGATCTGGAAACGTCTTAGAATCCCAGGTGAAGTTACACCATTCATATGCTTCCATCCAATAGCAGTCAAAATGGAATACATGTAATGGAATATCTCTATCTTTCATTCCTTGAATAAAACTGGACGTAGTACCTTCATCATAGCTGGTTGTAAATGATGTTGTCAGCCATAATCCAAAGGACCATGCTGGTGGTAGCGCCGGCTTTCCCGTTAATTTTGTGTATTTTTGAATAGTTCCTTTGGGGGTTTTTCCATTAATCACATAATAGTCAAGTCTTTCACCTTCCACGGAAAATTGTACTCGTTCTACCTTTTCACTGGCAATTTCATAGGATGCATCTCCTTCATGATCCAGCAAAACACCATAACCTTTGTTGGTAATATAAAAAGGTATATTTTTATATGTTATTTCACTGGCCGTTCCTCCGTCTTCATTCCACATTTCTACAATCTGACCATTTTTTATAAATGGGGTAAAGCGTTCTCCTAAACCATAGACATATTCATCAATGTCCAGGGACAACTGCTCTACCATATAAGATTTCTTTGTTTTCTCATTAAGCATATATGCCATATTACGAAATCCTGTTCCTGTTAGTTTCCTGTCACCATCATAGAAACTAATTTCCCACATTCCCGGCTTTTTATTAATCACTGCCTTGGTATTTCCTGTTTTATATATAATTTGTTCATCGTCTTCTTTTATTGTTACCTCAGGACTAGCTTTTGCTATTTCTGCAAAAGGACCGGTATAAGCGGTACCTTCAAAGTGAGTCACTGATACTTTAATTACATCCTCTATAGGACTTGTAAGGCGAACTGTCAGCATTCCCAAATTCAAACAATCACCTCTAGTTTCAATATGTTTTGCTGGAACGTACACCGTAAGTTCATCGCCATTCACCCTGCTGTCTGCATATTCCACCGCATAGGTTGGGGTGATTTCTTCTCGTATACTCCAATAACCTTTTGTGAATTTCATATTGTCTCTCCTCGTGCATTTTTTTTATTTTATAGTACTTCTGCTTTTACCTCTATTTTTTGCAGTAAGCGAATATCTGCTACTGAACTTCCCACACAAATTGCGTATTCATCTTCTGGTATTTCAAATTTCTTTTTTTCTTCATTGTAGTATGCAAATGATTTTTTAGATAAATGAAAACTCAGATTTTTTTCTTCTCCCGGACTTAATCTCACTTTGTGAAATCCACGCAGTTCCTTTAATGGACGCTTTATATTTCTGCCATCTGCCTTTACGTAAACTTGTACCGTTTCCGCTCCCACTGTTGTTCCACTATTTTTCACAGAAACTATTACATCAAATCCGTCCTCTTTTTCCTCTGTTGTAAGATTTGAATACTCAAATTCTGTATAAGACAACCCATGCCCAAAACAGTATCGAACCTCCTGCTTTTGGGTTTCATAATAGCGATACCCGACAAATACACCCTCTTTATAAGTCACCGTATCATTCCCAGGAAACTCTCCTATCTTGTGAGCTGGGCAATCATCTAACTGTTTTGGCATAGTATAAGGCAGCTTTCCTGATGGGTTTACTGTGCCAAGAAGTATTTCTGCCAACGCTCTTCCGCCTTCCATACCGTTGTAGCTTGTATAAATAATGGCTTTTGCTCTATCCGCAAAGGATTCTATTTCCACAGCCGAACCAGAAACAATAACAATTACTGTATTTTCATTAACATCCAATACTGCTGAAATTAATTCTTCCTGTCCATATGGCAGTTTCATATCTTTTCTATCACATCCCTCTAAATCAAATTCATGGTTTAGTCCACAAAACAAAACCACATCTTCACAGCTTTTTGCCAATTCTACTGCTTCTTTCCGTAATGTTTCCTGACGTAGTTTGGCTTCTGCGCTTTGCTTTTCCTGATACTGTTTTTTATAGGCTCTGTCCTCCAAACTGGTGGCCTGCCAATTTTCCTTTTCCTCTGCCTCTTGCTGTGAACCGCTATATCCTTTCACATATTCTACTTTTACATTTCCGCCTAACTCCATTTTAAGACCCATAAGTGGAGAAAGCTCATATAGTGCCTTGATTTCTGCACTTCCACCACCGTTGGAATGAATTTTTTCTGCATTTTCTCCAATTACTGCTAGTTTCTTTTTTCCCTGCATAGAAAGTGGCAGTATATTATCATTATTTTTCAAAAGAACCACGGCTTCTCTGGCACACTTTAATACCGATTCCTGATGACTTTTACTATTATAGGTACCCGTTTTTCGTTCTCCATCCAGCATATGGAGCCGATTCATTAAAACCAAAATATTTTTTACCTTTTCGTCAATCATAGACTCCTGAATTTCTCCTGATTCTATCTTTTCCAACAAAGGATTTGCCATATAATAATCATCAAAACAATCGGTAACAGACATTTCGATTTCCAACCCATGATAAACTGCCTGTTTTGTATCATGCACTCCACCCCAATCTGATATTACAACACCGTCAAACCCCCATTCTTCTCTTAAAATATCACATAGAAGATAATGATTATGACAACAGTGTTCTCCTTTTAGCTGATTGTAGGCACCCATTATTGTTCTGGTTTTTCCTTCTTTTACAGAGGCTTCAAATCCCGGAAGATATAATTCTCTTAGTGCTCGTTCCTCTATTAATACATCCACATCCATACGTCTTGTTTCTTGATTGTTTACAGCAAAATGCTTGACACATGCTGCCGTATCCTCTTTTTGTATTCCCTGAATTAAAGGTACCGCCATTTTACTAATTAAATAAGGGTCTTCACTCATGTACTCAAAGTTTCTTCCACACAGTGGAGAACGTATGATATTAATTCCAGGGGCTAAGATTACGTCTTTTCCTCTACCTCTCGCCTCTTCTCCTAACACCTGTCCCGCTTCCTCTGCTAATTTTGGGTTCCAGGTACAGGCAAGTGCTGTATTACTTGGAAGATAAGAAACATAGTCATCTGTCATCCCTTTAGGTTCCCAGTTGTCGTCCCCTAACTCCATACGCACTCCCATGGGACCATCTGACATCCAAAGTGGGGGAATATCAAGGCGCTCTACCCCTTTTGTATGAAAGATACCTTGTCCATGAATCATATCTATTTTTTCCTTTCGTGTCATTTTCATAACAAGTTCCTCTAATTGATTGTATTTCATTTCTCTTCCTCCTTCTTATTACCATAATCTCTCGGAATCTCTAAGCCAGTGTTTATAAGGCTTTCAGATTCTTTTTTTATAAAATCCCCCACTTTTTTAT
>JAVVUO010000017.1:0-61140 GCA_036653135.1 Lachnospiraceae bacterium | reverse complement strand
CAGGCAGTTTTTGAGTCAGAGGCAGATTAATAATCTGCAGCTGGTATTTGAAGAGCTATGTGTGCAAACCCTTCTGCCGCGAGGCAGCGAAACGCTTCCCCTGCTGTTTTCTGCTTCGGTTTCCGAGCAGGACGGCTCCTGTGAGGCGGCAATTTCCTACGGAGGACCAGATTTCGACCCATTTACAGAGCTGGCCGACGAGCTGTCGGTTCGGATGATAATCGGTCTTGCGAAGACACACAGTTGGAGTGGCGGACAGGGCAATCAAATTGTCTTAACGCTTTAACAATCACAATTTACGGATTAATGTCATTTAGATAAAAAAATAAATAAATAGTTACCTTTAGCGGTCT
This sequence comes from Lachnospiraceae bacterium, assembly GCA_036653135.1. Classification (GTDB taxonomy): domain Bacteria; phylum Bacillota; class Clostridia; order Lachnospirales; family Lachnospiraceae; genus Petralouisia. The sequence goes on along the minus strand of JAVVUO010000017.1, from coordinate 60,787 downwards.
CTGATTTTTTAGAGCCGCTTTTCTTTTTCTGCAAAAATTTAAAAAAACTTCAAAAACGTTACCTATAAAGGATACTGATTTCTGATATGTGACGGTTGCCATCGACAAGGTGGAGCTGCTCACGGTGGGTGACCCCACACCTTATTTTAGGACAGGAAATGATGGATAGACGAAGCGAAAAGTGAATAAATAAAAAGCAGCCTGTAAAAGCAGAAAAAGAGCAGGTCGGTAAAATTCGTGCTTTTTTCTACGATTTCTGCTATAATAGTATCAAAAATAAACGGAGGAATTCACTATGGTTGAAACACGCATCCGAATTTTGGGAATTGCCCCCTACGAGGGAATGCACATTGCCATGAGTAATGCAGCACAGGCCTATCCAAATGTACAGCTTGATGTTTTTACCGGCGACCTTGATGTGGGTGTTGACATTGTGCAACGTATGCCGCCTAACGCTTATGACTGCATTATTTCTCGTGGAGGTACTGCGGAATTAATCCGTCAGGTAACTGATCTGCCGGTGATTGAGGTTCAGCTTTCCATCTATGATGTACTAGGAGCCATGAAACTGGCCGAAAACTATTCCAATCTATATGCAATCGTTGGCTTTTCCAGCATTACAGAACCGGCACACACCTTATGTGATTTGCTAGGATACAAATTAGACATTTTAACCGTACATAGTGCTGATGAAGTCACCCATACCTTAGAGCAGCTTAAGCAGAATGGTTACCGCATGGTTGTCTGTGATATGGTAACTCATAGGATTGCCCGTAACATGGAACTGGATGCTTTCCTCATCACATCTGGAGTGGAAAGTCTGCAAGCTGCCATAGGACAAGCACAAAATATTGGGTTGTGGTTCGGTCGTCTACGGCAGGAAAATGTATTTCTACGCTGTATTACCCAAGACCAAAACGGACGCGTAGTCGTTTTAGATGCCAATGGAACCATTTTCTATAGCAGCCCAGCTGAGCCCCCCACTGGACTGACTCAGGCACTTCGTGCACATTTATGTGAAGTACCAGTCAGCGGTTCCATGAAATTTTACCATACAGAACATAACCAGCTATATGGTATTACTGCACAAACGCTGCTAATTGATACAGCAAAGTACTGCTTGTTTTATTGCGTACCTTCCCGCATTCCACTGCATTCTAACTGGACAGGAATGCGCATTATGAACAAAGGTGAATGTGAATACCTATTTACAAATAGCTTTTATAGTTTCAGTGGTGCTATGGGAACCATGGATACCGAAATTCGAGCACTGGCTGCCACACGCCAACCCATTATGATTGGCGGTGAACCTGGAACCGGAAAGGAGCAGATTGCACGATTTCTATATCTACATAGTTCCTTAGTAAATAAACCTTTTGTACTTATTAATTGTCAACGCATAAATGATAAGACCTGGGATTTTTTATTAGACCACCACAATTCTCCGCTAAATGCCACTGGAAATACCATTTATTTTCAAAACTTAGAATCTCTGCCAGAGGAACGGGAATCTGAACTGCTTGCTGTTATTCGGGAAACCGGTCTTGCCCGCCGGGTACGGCTCTTGTTTTCTTGTGTTTGTTATGATAAAGACTCCACCCCTGATGTTATGCGCCACTTTATCGCACGGCTAGGCTGCCTAATCTTAAATTTGCCATCACTGCGCAGCCGTTCCGATGAGATTTCTTCATTGGCAAGTCTTTATCTTAGTAATATGAATCTTGAATTGGGCAAACAAATTTCCGGTTTTGAACCTCATGCCATTGAAATGCTGCGTCAGTACGACTGGCCAAATAATTATACTCAATTTAAACATATTCTGGATACACTTGGTACCTTGACAACCTCCGCTTACATACGTAGCAGCATGGTGGCTGAACTGCTGGTTAAGAATCGTTCCCGATACCGCAATAGTACTTCAACTACAGTTCCTCTAAACACAGACTGTACACTGGAAGAACTTATCACTGATGTAGTACAGCAGGCCGTCACAGTCCACGATGGAAACCGAGCTGCTGCTGCACGCCAGCTGGGTATCAGCCGTACCACGTTATGGCGTTATTTAAACAAGAACGAAGATACCAAATAGGAAAGACTATTTTAAGGTGCATATGGGAAACTCCTGATTTTAGATTTTATATTTTTAATTTTTAATTTTTCCTCTTGACAAGGAGTTTTTCATATGCTATTATAAAGAAGTATTTTGAATAAGATTTAGATTTCGCATATTTTTGTAAGTCATTATTCATGGTCTGATGATTTACAAAAATATGTGATTTTTTCTTTTGAAGCGAAGTATAATAAAATATTAGGAGGTATCTTTCATGAATAAAGGTACAGTAAAATGGTTTAACTCACAAAAAGGATTTGGTTTTATTACTAACGAAGCAGACGGAGAAGATGTATTCGTACATTTTTCCGGAATTGCAACTGACGGATTTAAGTCTTTAGAAGATGGACAGGCAGTTACTTTTGACATTACTGCTGGTAACCGTGGACCTCAGGCTGTTAACGTTTGTGTAGCATAATCAAAACATTAAAGATAGTCACTACTATATGTAGTGGCTATTTTTTTGTCTATTAATTGTGTTTATTTTTATCATAAGAAAAGAGCTGTGCACCTAATCAGTGCAGCAGCTCCTGTCAACCTTCTCCAAAAAACCACTCTCTTTATGCTCATTTCTCCGGTTCTAACGCAGTCTCACTTTGGTATTTTTCCAAAATAATCTGTTGAATGCGTTCTCTAGTATTAGAATTAATAGGATGTGCAATATCTCGGTATTCTCCATCTGCTGCCTTTCTGCTTGGCATTGCAATGAATAATCCTTTTTCTCCTTCTATTACTTTGATATCATGTACTACAAATTCTTCATCAATTGTAATAGATACCACTGCACGCATCTTTCCTTCTTTTTCTACTTTCCGGATTCTTACATCTGTAATTTGCATAAATTTTGCCCCTTTCTATATGTCTTTGCTTTTGCTCCTGTTATCCTCAGGAAGAGGTTAAATCACATAGCGTTCATTACATTCAGATACTACTTTAATTCCATCCCCACCGCTAAAATATGTATTGGCACGAAGTGTATCTCTACTTTCCACCACACAGTTCTCGATATGCGTATTATCCCCAATATACACATCATTTAAAATAATAGAATTCTTAATTACACAATTCTTGCCCACAAATACTTTCTTAAAGAGAATAGAATCCTCCACTTTGCTATTGATAATACAGCCGCTAGATACTAAACTATTGCGAACTTCTGAACCTGCATTGTATTTTGCCGGAGGCAAATCATCTACCTTAGAATAAATATGTGGCGCATCTCTGAAATACTTTCTAACTTCCGGTTTTAAAAAATCCATATTTGTTTTAAAGTAGGATTCTACTGTAGCAATGTTGTTCCAATATGAATCCAGCTTGTACCCAAAAATACGTTTCATATTCTTATAACGAATTAAAATATCTGTTACAAAGTCATGGCGATTCTCCTGAGCACATCGTTCTAACATCTCTATTAATTGTCTTCTTCTTACCACATAGATTCCAGCAGAAATAGTATTAGACTGAGCCATCATAGGCTTTTCTTCAAATTCTACAATTCTAGAATCTTCATTCATCCGTACCACCCCGTAACGGCTGACATCTTCATCTTTAGGCATATCCTTGCAGACAACTGTAATATCTGCTTTCTTTGCAATATGGTACTCTAATACTTTATTATAGTCTAACTTATATACGCAATCCCCTGCTGCAATAATAACATAAGGCTCATGACTTCTCTTTAAGAAATCCATATTCTGGTACATTGCATCTGCTGTTCCACGATACCACCAACTGTTGTCCACAGTCACAGTAGGGTTAAACACATAAAGTCCACCTTGTTTTCTTCCAAAATCCCACCATTTGGAAGAACTCAAATGTTCATTCAAGCTTCTTGCATTATACTGAGTCAGTACTGCAACTTTCTGAACATGTGAATTGCTCATATTACTAAGAGGAAAATCAATGCAGCGAAAACTTCCTCCTACGGGCATAGCTGCAATAGCTCTTTTACTGGAAAGTTCCTGCATTCTGCTATTATTTCCACCTGCTAAAATTATTCCTAATGCTTTCATACTATGTCACCTGCCTTAATAATAGATTCTCCGCTTTCCAGAATATTATTTGGATAATCTTCCCTTTCTGTTATGCCAAAGATAGCTGTATTCTTTCCAATCTTAACACCTGATGGTATCACAGTATCTTCTCCTATCGTCACTAATCCAAATGAATATACATCCTTCTTTAATTTGTTCTCTCGTTCTTCTCCAACACCAAGCTCGATATCACTTCCTAGACGACACCCTTCCGCAATAATAGACTTATTTACAATAACATTCTCACCAATGATAGTATCATTCATTATAATAGAGTCTCGTATCACACTGCCTTCTCCTATCGTAACACTGGCACCAATAATAGAATTATATACTTGACCATAAATTTCAGATGCTTCCCCTATAATACAACGCTCTGTGATTGCATTAGATGCAATATACTGAGGTGCAATCTGATCACTTTTGGTATAAATTTTCCAGTATTCTTCATACAAATTAAATTCCGGAATTAAATCTATCAATTCCATATTTGCTTCCCAATAAGACGCAAGCGTTCCTACATCCTTCCAGTATCCATTATATTCATAAGCCACCATGCGTTGCTTTTTTTCATGGCAATATGGAATAATATGTTTACCAAAGTCACAGTTGCTTTGTTGTGACATGGTAATCAGCGCCTCTCGCAACACGCTCCAATTGAATATGTAGATTCCCATAGATGCTAAATTGCTTCTTGGATTCTCCGGTTTTTCTTCAAATTCCTGAATCTGTTTATTCTCATCTGTAATTACCACACCAAAACGACTTGCTTCTTCCCAAGGTACTGGCATTGCCGCAATGGTAACATCAGCATTGTTCTCCTTATGGAAGTCCAGCATTACCTCATAATCCATCTTATAAATATGATCTCCTGAAAGAATCAGCACATATTCTGGATTATAGCTGTCAATGTAATTCATATTTTGATAAATTGCATTCGCTGTTCCAGTATACCACTCACTGTTGTCACTCTTTTCATATGGGGGCAGAACCGTTACTCCTCCATTATTACGATCCAAATCCCACGGAATACCAATTCCAATATGAGTATTTAATCTCAGTGGTTGATATTGAGTTAAAACACCTACTGTATCGATTCCTGAGTTAATACAATTACTCAATGGAAAATCGATAATACGGTATTTTCCACCAAATGAAACTGCCGGTTTTGCAACATTAGAAGTTAATACTCCCAGCCGGCTTCCCTGTCCTCCTGCCAAAAGCATGGCAATCATTTCTTTTTGAATCATGTCTCTCACCTCTCGTCAATTATTCAGCTTGCCTGTATTGAAATTATAGCATAAAATACTTATTTCGTACACGTATTTCACAATTTTTTTTGGTAATATTTTTAATTTTTTGTCATTTCATACAATGATTCTTAAATAATGTAATTATTAGTCCTTATTTCCCCCTTTCTTTTTCCATTTTAATTTGCAAATTCATAGTGATTGGTATAAAATAAAAATTGTTATTGTTATGTAAAACTTAGATTGGACAGGTAAACTATTATGTATAAAATTAATTTTAACACTCCCATTCACCTTCATTTTATTGGCATTGGCGGTATTAGCATGAGCGGTCTTGCTGAAATACTGCTTAAGGAGCATTTTCAAATTTCCGGTTCTGATTCCAAGGAATCAGCGCTTACGGATAAGCTTACTTCCTTAGGTGCTTCTATCTATTATGGACAATGTGCTTCTAATATAAAAAGCAATATAGATGCAGTGGTATATACCGCAGCAATTCACCCTGATAATCCAGAATTATGCGCCGCTGTAGAAAAGCAGATTCCAACCCTTACTAGAGCTGAACTGCTTGGACAGATTATGGATAATTATAACGATTCCATTGCTGTAGCTGGAACTCATGGAAAAACCACCACTACTTCTATGATTACACACATTTTATTAGAAGCCGATGCTGACCCAACTGTATCGGTAGGTGGAATTTTAAAATCCATTGATGGCAATATTCGGGTAGGTTCTTCTGATGTATTTTTAACGGAAGCTTGTGAATACACCAATAGCTTTCTAAATTTTTTTCCAAAATATGCATTGATATTGAATATAGAAGAAGACCATATGGATTTCTTTCAAGATTTAGATGATATTCGCAACTCTTTTCATCAATTTTCTTCCAATGTTTCAAAGGATGGAACTATTATTCTCAATGGTGAAATTGAAAATTATCAGGCTATTACTCAGGGATTATCTTGTAAAGTATTAACTTATGGCTTGACCCCCTCTAATTCATATTATGCAGAGCACATCTCTTTTAGTACAAAAGGATGTGGAATTTTCACATTAATGCACCAGGGTGTTGCCTTAGGTGAAATTTCTTTACGTGTTTTAGGTGAACACAATATTTCCAATGCAGTTGCCGCCTGTGCCCTTGCACTGGAAATGAATATTCCCTTTGAGCAAATACAGCGTGCACTGATTGGCTTTGGTGGAACTGCAAGAAGATTTGAACATAAAGGGGAATTAGGGGGAATTACTATTGTTGATGACTATGCACATCATCCTACGGAGATAGCTGCTACCCTTCATGCTGCTGCAAATTACCCACATAGCAGAATTATCTGCGTATTTCAACCTCATACTTATACACGTACGCAAGCGTTTTTAAAAGAATTTGCAGAGGCTCTTTCGTTGGCAGATATTGTAGTTCTTGCTGATATTTATGCCGCAAGAGAACAAAACACCATTGGAATCAGTTCCAAGGATTTATTAGCTGAACTGCAAAAACAAAGCTGTGAAAGCTATTATTTTCCATGTTTTGATGAAATTGAAACTTTTTTATTAAAAAAATGTATAAACGGTGACTTGTTGATAACTATGGGTGCCGGAGATATTGTACAAGTGGGAGAACATCTTCTTGGACAATAGTTATCCACATTATCCACATTCTGATTGGGGAAAACTTCCTACTTTGAATGTGGATTTTTTAGTTTACATAAGCAATTATTTGTATTTCTCTTTTTTCCTGATTTTTTCATATTTTTCAGGGTTTTAAGACGTTACCATAATACTTTTCCACAAACTTATCCACATTATCCACAATTTCCACAATTTTGTTATCACTTGATTTTAGCGGCTCTTAGGGCAATTTATCACTTCTCATTTTGAATTTAATGTGATATACTCTAATCCCACAAGGATATTCTGGCACATTCCGGATACTGCCGCACTTTTTTGAAGGAAGGAACTACAATGTCAAAGATCACATTACATAAAGATAACGGAAATACTACCACTAGCATTTCCAACCGTTTTATAGACGATTACATGACTTCTGCCAATGGGGAGTTTGTTAAAATATATTTATATCTGCTGCGCTGTATGAATACACCAAACTGCAGTTTTTCCATTTCCAAAACAGCTGATAAGTTTGACCATACGGAAAAGGATGTTCAGCGGGCATTGAAATATTGGGAAAAAATGAATTTACTTCGTTTAGAGTATGATGAAGAAAAGAATCTTTCCAATATTTATTTTTTAGAATCTAATGCTTCTCATACAGATGGTGATGCTTTTCGTGCCAGTGCTGATACTTCCCATACAGATGGTGATGCTTTTCGTGCAAGTGCTAATACTTCCCATGCAGATGGTGATGCTTTTCGTGCAAGTGCTAATACTTCCCATACAGATGGTGATGCTTTTCGTGCAAGTGCTAATACTTCCCATGCAAATGGTGACTCTGCGGCAAGCATTCACTCCACTGCTGCTTTGGAAGAGACTTCCTCTCATAGTGTCACCGGTGCTTCAAATAGTAACGCTGTTTCTACTACTTCCGTTGCTACTAAGCCTTGTTACACCGCCGATGATATGAAGATGTTCCGGGAAAAAAATGAAGTACAGGAATTATTATTTGTAGCAGAAAGTTATTTAGGACGTATGTTAAATCCCACTGATATCCAGTGCCTTTTGTACTGGTATGACGGGCTTCATTTTTCCACTGATTTAATTGTTTATCTCATGGAATATTGTATTGCTAAAGGACACTCCAGTCTGCGTTATATGGAGAAAGTTGCCTTGAACTGGAAAGACTCCAATATTGAAACTGTGGAACAGGCTAAGCGCAATGTAAATTCTCATAGCCAGATTCATTTTGCCGTTATGAAAGCTCTTGGTATCAGTGGAAGAAATCTAGTTCCAATGGAGTCTGCTTATACCGATAAATGGACCAAAGAATTTGGCTTTGGACAAGACATTATTGAAGAAGCTTGCCGACGTACTATTTCGGTAACCCACCAGCCTAGTTTTGAATACACGGATAAAATTCTCGACAATTGGCACAAGCAACAGATACATCAGCTTTCTGATATTGTTTCTTTAGATGTAGCATATCAAAAATCCAAGGCTGAAAATAAAACTGTAACTAAGACTTCCAAGGCTACAGCTCCCAATAAATTTAACAATTTTCCTCAGCGTACTTACGACCTTGATCAACTGGAGGCACAATTACTAAATAGTCCCAATGCAACTCAAGGAGGTTCACATGGCACTAAATAATACTCAATACAATGCTATTATCCGCCTTTATGAAGCAAAACAGCTAGAAAACCGACATATTGTAACTCAACGCCTTGCGGCGGTTTATCAAGAAATACCACAGCTCCAAACCATTGATGATGCCATTTCTTCTGTTTCTGTTGCTCAGGCAAAAAAACTGGTAGAAGGAGATGAACAGGCACTTCCTCTACTTCATCAGCAGCTAAATACTCTCATGGAAGAAAAAAAGCTATTGTTGCATCAACATGGCTATCCCAATGATTATTTCGAACCGCCTTATGCCTGTCTAGACTGTAAGGATACCGGATATATTGACGGTAAAAAATGTCATTGTTTTCAGCAAGCGTCTATTGACCTTGTATACACCCAGTCCAATATCCGACGGATATTAGAGCAGGAAAATTTCCAGAATTTTTCTTATGATTATTATTCTGATACTCAAATCAATCCTGCTACTGGTCTTTCTGCTCTTGCTACTGCCAAACAGGGCGTTACACAGTGTTTAGATTTTATTCGCCAATTTGATTCTTCTTTTGGTAATTTGTTCTTCTATGGTGATACCGGAATTGGTAAAACTTTTTTATCTAATTGTGTTGCCAAAGAATTACTAGATACTGGACACTCCGTGATTTATTTTACCGCCTTTGAACTGTTTCATATTTTTGAAAAGAATGTATTTCAAAAAGACCCAGCTTCCAGTGAGGATTATCAGAATATTTTCAATTGTGACTTGCTGATTATTGATGATATTGGCACAGAATTATCTAATTCCTTTACTAGCTCTCAATTGTTTTTATGCATAAACGAACGCATTTTACGTCAAAAATCCACTATTATTTCTACTAATTTGAATTTAAATCAATTAGTCAACACTTACTCAGAGCGAACTTTTTCTCGGCTCTCTAGCTGCTATACTATGATTAAATTATTTGGTGATGATATACGAATTCAGAAAAAACTTCAACGCTAAATAGAAAATAAAACAACAAGAATAGAAGAATATTGAACGATAGACTTGCCATTCTTAAGAAGTAATGCTATAATTTTTTGGGCTTAGCGCAAATAGATACGTACAGTATAAACATTAATATACATATATGGAGGATATTGCAATGCAGCGTAATGAAACAAACTATGAAACCATCCCCACCGGTCCTTTGGGTGTCATTTCTTTGGAAAGTTGTCTGGAACTTGGGAAAAAAGTAGACCAGTATCTTGTGAAATTCCGTACTGAACGAGAGCATGCACATGAAGATGATATTGCTTTTCGTGGCTATCAGAGAGATTCTTACCTAGTTGGTGCTTCCATTCCACGTTTTGGAACTGGAGAAGCAAAGGGTACCTTGAAGCATTCTGTTCGTGGATATGACCTTTTTATCATGGTAGATGTTACGAATTATAGCCTAACTTATTCTGTCTGCGGACAGCAAAACCACATGTCTCCTGATGATCACTATCAGGATATGAAACGTGTCATTGCTGCTGCTGGTGGAAAAGCAAGAAGAATTACGGTCATCATGCCGTTTCTTTATGAAAGCCGTCAGCACAAGCGTACTGGAAGAGAATCTTTAGACTGTGCCATTGCATTGCAGGAGCTCACCAACATGGGTGTAGACAATATTATTACCTTTGATGCACATGATCCACGTGTACAAAATGCAATCCCTCTCAAAGGCTTTGAAACTGTTCAGCCAGCTTACCAGTTTATCAAAGGAATTTGCCGTGAGGTAAAGGATTTGAAAATTGACAGCAAGCATATGATGGTTATCAGCCCAGATGAAGGCGGAACTAATCGTGCCGTATATCTTGCAAATGTCCTTGGTCTTGATATGGGTATGTTCTACAAACGCAGAGATTACAGTACCATTGTAGACGGACGTAATCCAATTGTAGCGCATGAATTTCTAGGTGCTTCTGTGGAAGGAAAAGATGTCCTTATTATTGACGATATGATTTCTTCTGGCGACAGCATGATTGATGTAGCAACCGAATTAAAGAAACGAAAAGCAAACCGTATTTTTGTTATTGCAACCTTTGGTTTGTTTACCAATGGTTTGAGCAAGTTTGACAAGGCAGTTGCAGATGGCATTATTTATAAAGTAGTAACCACCAACCTCTCCTATCAGACACCTGACCTTTTAAGTAAGCCATATTATATTAATTGTGATATGAGTAAATACATTGCCTATATTATTGATACCTTAAATCACGACACCTCCATTAGTGATTTATTAGACCCTTATGAAAGAATTGAAACTTTAATAAAGAAATACAAAGCACAGTAGTCGTAATCTAATTTCCATAAAAAAGGAAAGAACTTTTCTAACGGTTCTTTCCTTTTTATTACCTTGAAATTTATGAGTTTAAATAGCTAAAAAAACTGCATTGAATCCATTCGTACTATTTAAGGTATGAAATCATGAGAAGTTAACATTTTTTGCAGCTTATTTTACTCTACTATGTTACCCTACTATCTTATAATACGCTTTTGCTGTAACAGCATAGACGATTCCGTATATTCCTGTAAACATGCCTACTGTTATCAAACTGCATACGGCAAACAAACCGATGTTGGACATACCTAACAATGCTAAAAGACGATTAACTAGTGGAAATGCTGCCATTAAATGAATACACGCCATCACCAGTGGCAGAAAAAATACTTTTATAATTTGGTTTCGAATGGATGCCTTTACTTCCTTATGACTCATTCCAACTTTCTGCATAATTGTAAATCGTTCTTTATCTTCAAATCCTTCTGAAATCTGTTTATAATAAATAATAAGTACGGTTGCCATTAAGAATACAAAACCCAAAAAGATACCTAAAAATAAGAAACCACCATAAAAAATATAAAACTGTTCCCGACTTTCTTCTTTAGAGTCTATCCTTCCTATCCATGCATCATCATCTGGTGAAATCTGTGTAGCTGTGTATTGATTCACCTCATGATTGATTTTTTTAATACATTCTTTTTCTTCTTTTTGCGTACCGCTTACATTCAAATAAACTTCGTATCCAATATTACTTCCCTGCTCTTGGTACACCTCTTTTTGCATGCTGTTTATACTTTCTAATACTGCTCTATCTTTTAAAATAATAAAGTAAATGTCACAAGCATAGATACTTCCTATTTTAGTCAATGTTTCTCCCATATCTTGAATCTGTTTTTTTACTTTAAGTATTTTGTCCTCTATGATAATATTGGATTCTTTTATTTTTTCCTGCTTCTGTCCAGAAAAAATCAGTATTTCATCTTCCTTTAGAGTTTCGGATTTTCCAGTTGCCTGTTCATACTCCTTTAAGGTTATAAAACTAAAGAAACACATCTTCCCTTTTCCCTTTTCTCCTCTTTGTAGAATATTTATTGTTTCTTCATTTTTTAGAGCTGAAAATGAAAGTACTTCATAGCTTTCCATTTCCTCTAACGTAAGATTAGATTCTTCCACTGAGCGCTTTATGAGTTCCATGATATCTGTTTTTTGTTCTTGGTCTATGTTATCTCCTCTTATGCTAATGTCTTTGGGGAATCGATTATTCATAATGTCATTCATTCCTGCATACAAAGAAATGGTTCCTGAAATCATAACCAATACGGCTGTACTTAAAATACAGATATTTGCAAGCCCCACTGCATTTTGTTTCATTCGATAAATCATCCCCGATACCGAAGTAAAATGATTCGTTTTATAATAATAATTCTTATTTCTCCGCAGCATTTTTAAAAGAGCAATGCTGCCAGATGTAAACAGACAATATGTTCCAATCATAACCATAATCACGGCTACAAAAAACAGCAGCAGCGCACTCATCGGATCTTTTGTGGTAATTGCAATATAGTAGCCCCCTGCTAATGACAGCAGTCCAATCACGGTTAATAGCCAGCGTGTCTTAGGTTCTGCCTCTCCTTGATTTGCACTTTTTAGTAATTCAATGGGCTTGGCTTTTTGTACCTGTTGCAGATTATAGAGCAGGGTTACTACAAAAATCACTGCAAACAACACCGCCGTTATACTTATTGCGGTTATAGATATGCTAAATCCAAAGGATACTTTTAAATGAGTAATTCTCAGTAAAATTAATACCATCAATTTATTTAGCAAAATTCCAAACAATATTCCACTGATGATACAAAAGCCTGCTATTAATGACGTTTCCCAAAACATCATTTTGCCAATATGGCGTTTTTCCATACCTAGTATATTAAACAGACCAAATTCTTTTTTTCTGCGTTTCATTAAAAAACTATTGGTATACAATAAAAAAATTACGAAAAAAATCCCAACCACCCAGCTGCCCAGCCCTAAAATCAGTTGAAGTTCGTCTGCTCCAGGCATTTTTTGAATTCCTTCATCCATTGTAATTGCCAGCATAATGTAGAACACTGCGCTCATGCCCATTGCGGTAATTAAATAAGGCAAATAAAGACTTTTGTTTTTTCTTAGATTTTCTACTGCAAGTTTTCCATAAAAAAATCTACTCATGTTTCCCACCACCTGTCGTAATTACCGTAAGGGTATCTGCTATTTTCTGATACATTTCTTCATCCGTGCCAGAACCTTTATAAAGTTGATGAAATACTTGACCATCCTTAATAAACAGTACTCTAGAAGCACAGCTTGCTGCCTTAATGGAATGAGTTACCATAAGAATCGTCTGTCCTTCCTTATTAATGCTTTTAAATAGTTTAAGGAGATTATCGGCAGCCTTAGAATCCAATGCCCCTGTCGGTTCATCTGCCAGTACTAGCTGTGGATTGGTGATTAGTGCTCGTGCTACTGCCACGCGTTGTTTTTGCCCACCGGATACTTCATAGGGATACTTATTTAAAATTTCTGAAATATTTAATTTTTGTGCCACAGGCTGTAATTTTTTTTTCATTTCTTCAAACTGCTTTCCTGCCAATACCAAGGGCAGAAAAATATTATCCTGAAGGCTAAAGGTATCCAGTAAATTAAAATCTTGAAATACAAATCCCAAATTTTCTCTGCGGAATGCGGATATTTCCTTCTCTTTGATTTTAGAAAGATTGCCTCCATTTAGTAGAACCTGCCCTGCTGTTGGCTTATCCAATGCTGCTAAAATATTTAATAGTGTGGTTTTACCGGAACCTGATTCTCCCATAATTGCTAGAAATTCTCCCTTTTCTACCGAAAAGGTAACATCTGTCAGTGCCTGAACCTGATTTCCACCAAATCTGGTTGTATATACTTTTTTTAAATTATTTACTTCTAAGATTGTCATAATATCCTCCTGTTTTTGTGCTTTCTAAAAACAGTATACACAAAAAAGAACTGCAATGCCTTAACTTACTCTTACATTTCTTCTAAATTTCTTACAAAAATGTAAGATTGATGATTCTTTATCATTTCTATATTACTTTACTCAATTTTTACAAAAGAAAACAAAAGAAGACATTTCCAGTCGTTTACCATAGGTTTCTATCATGATACACTTAATACAGATTGTAATTTTATTAATCACAATAGAAAGAAGGGATAGTATGCCTATGAAAAAAACAGTTTCCACAAACGAAGGTCCTCACAAATCCTTAAAGGTAATTATGCTAGGTATTCTGGTTCCATTAATCCTGATTGGTCAAGTGGCCAGCACTATTGGTGCCACCAAGATATCAGCGATTATGGTTCCTCTGTTCTAGCGTCTGACCTTAACAATGGATTCAATGCAGCTTTACAATCATTAGATGAATACTTTTGGGGCATTGAATACCGTATGACTACAATGAGTATGACCGGCATCATACAGCAGGAATTAGAAACCGGAGATTTCACCGCTACCATGGGAATTCTGAACGGACTAAAAGGTGCAAATGATGTAATTACAGGAACCGTCTTCCGCTCTGAGAAAGGATTGACACTTTCTGTTCCTGATGTTGATTACAAAAGTAAAGGAATGACTTCTATTATTGAAGATGAATACTACAACCTTGCCAAAGAAAAAGAATATGTTTGGATTGGACCTTATAAGGACAAGCTCACTGGAGAAATGACCCTTTCTGAATACCGCACGGTTGTAGATGACTCTAAAAACATTTTAGGCGTCATTGGCATCAATATTAATTTTCATGATGTATCTCAATATTTTTGTGAACGCAAATTCAGCTCTACCGGTTACTCCCTCCTGCTAGCTGCGGACGGAACCCTTTTATCTGACCAAGTTGATATGGAAAGAGTACATGCCAAGACAGATAACAAAACACTATTAAATATTGCCTCTAAGACAAAGGATATGAATGGTTTAATCGATATTAATGGTGGTTCTTACTTTTACAAAGCTTGTAATGTTCCTAGAACAGAATGGAGAATGGTTAGCTTAATCAGTGCCGATGAACATACCGATGTTACTACTAAAAGCACTAAAGTACAGCTTATTATCATGCTTTCTGTTACACTATTTAGCATTATTCTTGTGTGGCTGCTAATTGGAAAAATCATAAAACGTCTTTATCGAATTAAGAATGCGCTTAACAAAGCAGGTGCTGGAAACTTAACCAACAAGGTACGTTTAAAGACTACTACTCCTAGAAGAATGGACGAACTGGATATCATTGGAGATTCCTACAATAAAATGATTGATGATTTCGGTTCCACCATTGGGGATACCAAACACACCATGAAGCAGTTATTAGAAAAAAACAATACGTTAAAACAATCTCTAGATCAATTGAATACTTCTTCTAATAATATTTCCAACACGATGACTGAGGTGGCTATTGTTTCAGAGGAACAAGCTAAAGGCACAACTAGTGTAGTGGAAGAAACCAACGATTTATCAGAGCATATTGAAGCCGTATCCAATCTAGTAACAACCATGGAAAATTCTTGTGGTACCTTAAAAGATAAGACAAAATTTGGTCTTGAAATTGTAAATAATCTTGTGATTAGTTCCAATAACACCATTCAAGTTACCGGTGAAATTACCGCTAGTATTAATAACGTGGATTCCAGTTCGAAAGAAATTGAAGACATTATTGCTTTGATTAATTCCATTGCAGACCAAACAAACCTGCTTGCATTAAATGCTTCTATTGAAGCTGCCAGAGCCGGAGATGCCGGAAGAGGATTTGCTGTGGTTGCAGATGAAATCCGTAACCTTGCTGAGCAATCTCAAACTGCTACTGCAAATATCCGTAATATTATTGAGTCCATGCAGGATAAAATTCAGGACACAGTAACTGCTGTAACCAATGTAAACCATGTTATGACTGCGCAGAGCAACAATGTAAAAGAAACAGAAGGTTCTTTCCATGAAATTTTTTCTAATGTGGATGCACTAGACAACCTGCTTATCGAAGTAGAATCTAAAAATACTTCTATGGTGCAGAAGAAAGAATCTATCTTGTCTTCCATGAGCGATTTATCTGCCGGAGTAGAAGAAACCACTGCCTCTACACATGAGGTAACTGCAAATACGCAGCATCAAGCTTCTATTACTTCACAGCTGATTACTCTTTCGGAAGAAATTGTATCTTGTAGTGATCAATTAAATGATAAATTAGACCACTTTCTTTGTGAATAAAATATCATCAGCTAAAATGCCTATCTTGTTTATGGACAAGATAGGCATTTTATATTAAAAAAGAAGTTTTACTTTGGTTCCTCTCCCCAGTTCTGATTCTATCTGTATCTTATGCCCTAGCTTATATAATACCTGTTTGCACAAATACAGACCAATTCCCGTTGCCTTTTTATCACTTCTTCCATTATAACCGGTATATCCTTTATCAAAAATTCGTGGCAAATCTTCCGGTAAAATTCCCATTCCCGTATCTGCTACTATCAACATACTTTCTTCCATATAGATAGATACACTTCCTGTTCTTGTATACTTGACCGCATTGGAAAGAATTTGTTCTATTACAAAAACGATCCATTTTTCATCTGTTACTATTTTGACATTTATCGGTTCATAATGAAGGGTCAGTTTTTTTCGAATAAACATAGATGCATATTTACGTACTGCCTGACAAATCATTTCATCCAACTCATATTCTTCAAGTACAAAATCATTCACACTACTTTTCAGTCTTAAATATTGAAGTACCATCTCCACGTACTGTTCTATTTTAAACAGCTCTCCTTGAGCTTCTTTACGTTGGTCATATATTTCCTCCCTCTTCCCTTGTTCTTGCTGTAATATCATGCCCATAGCCGCTATGGGCGTCTTAATCTGATGAGCCCATAAGGTAAAGTAGTCTGTAATATCTGTCTTTTCCTGAAGTAATTTATCTATCTGAGTACTTCGTTCTTCCTGAAGAATTTTTAACAGTTCCTGATATAGCCTTTCCATCTCATTGTCCGGATTGGGGAACTCTTCTATGCCGTTAATTACAGCTTCTTTTTGAAGTTTTAGCTGGGTAATCCTCTTTGCATATTTGATACCATCCAGCAGTCCAAAAAGAATGCTGGCAACGCTGCATAACCCCACTGCATACCCCACTGCCTCCATTGGAATTTGATATAGGTTAAAAACGACTGCAATGATTACACAGAATAAAAAATACATGAAAATTCCTCTTCTGTGTGCTTTCAGGTATTCTTTAATCCACCACATACCCCATTCCTTTCTTCGTTTTAATAAATGCATCTATCCCTGTTTCTTCCAGTTTCTTGCGCAGTCTTGCTACATTCACAGTTAATGTATTATCATCTATAAAGCTATCGGATTCCCAAAGTTTTTCCATTAACGATTCTCTTGAAACAATTCTTCCTTTTTGTTCCAGCAGTACTTGTAATATTCTCATTTCATTTTTAGTAAGTTCTATCTGTGTTCCTTCATATGTAACACTTCCTTTTCCCATATCAAACAATAAGCCATTATGTTCTAGCAGATTACTGTCTCCATTAAAATCATAGGTTCTTCTTAACATTGCCTGTATTTTTGCTTGAAGTACATTTAGATCAAAGGGTTTGGCAATAAAATCATCTCCCCCCATATTCATGGCCATTACAATATTCATGTTATCCGAAGCAGATGAAATAAAAATCACCGGCACACTGGAAATTTTGCGAATCTCATCACACCAGTGAAATCCATTATAGAAAGGAAGTGAAATATCCATCAATATCAGGTGGGGCTTCTGGGTAATAAAAAAATGCAGTACCTCCTTAAATTCTTCTACGCATACTGCCTCATACCCCCAGCTTTCCATATGAGCTTTGATACCCCATGCAATAATTTGGTCGTCTTCTACAATTAATAGCTTATACACACTCATTCTCCTTTTAAAAAAAGTACCCCATTTGTCTTATATCAGACATTGGGATACTTCTTGAAATTGTAACAATGCCGTAACCTTATATTTTGCTCTTTGGTTCTGCATCATTACCTTATTTTACTTTTATTTCTTATTCTATGATAACTGAACTCCGCCAGCTATCTTGTCATTAATTACATAATATGCCATATTTTCTTCCGGCTTGATATATAAACGAATCGATTTAATGGAAGATTCTCTATGTCCTTCAGCAATATATACCTGCTTTGCATTTTCTAATACTTGCTTTGTATTAATTTCCTGTTCTGCAAACTGTACAAATACTTCTTCAACTCTAACTTCCGGTTTATCTATTTCTTTTGTAATTGTCTTTTTAGCAATAGGTTTCTTTACAGATTCTTTTTTTTCAACTTCTTTTTTCATTATCTCTTCCTTCACAACTGGTGATTCTTTTGCAGCTACTGTTTCTTTTACAGCTACTTCCTTTGCAGCTGTCTCTTTAGCAGCTGTTTCTTTAACAACCGTTTCTGCCTTACCTAAAACTTCTTCTGCCTTTACAGCAGGTGTTGCACTCGTGGCTGCTTCTTTTACTACGGCTTCTGTTTTTACTGGTACTGTGGTTTCTACTGAAGCTGTCTTTACTGGTGTTGCTTTATTTCTTTTTTTCTCCATGATTACTATCCTCCCTAGATTAATTACTGACAGACCAAAAATTTTTCCATTGCAGTTAATGCTTCTTTTTCATCGCTTCCATCAGCCACTATATTAACTGCCATTCCTTTTGACGGATTAAATGCCATAATGCCCATAATACTTTTCGCATTAATTTTGGCATCTCCACTTTCTAATCTAATCTCACTGTCAAATTGACAGGCAACCTGTACTAATTCCGCAATTGGATTGCTATACTCTTTGGCCACATTAGATACAATAATTTTCTTTTCGCTCATCTTATCTCTCTTTCTCATGTACTAATAATACAAGCTTTCACCTCAAGTTCCCTTACATCATATCTGAATATACACCAACCCTTTCTGTTTTTCAAGTATGTTTCTAAAAAACTAGTAATTTCCCACGAAAGAACATATAAAATTCTAGAAAAAATAGACATTTTTTCACTGATTTCTCATTCTTTTTCACCTGAATTTATTTATGAAATCCTTTATCTACTTGAACCACTACAAAATATTGTTCTCCTAGTTTCTCCCATGTTCGCTTTTGTATCATATTTACAAGCTCTTCATCACTAATTTTATAACCATAAGGAACTACAATATCAAAAATCATATTGGTATGCGTTGGACCTATCACTACCCTAAAATCATGTACGGAAATCACAGCATCTATTTCTTTCATTAGCTGCAGTACTTCTGTTTTTAATTCCAGAACATGTTTATCCTCTGTTACCACCGGATCCATATGTATTACTGCATCACAATTTAATTCCCGGCGTAATTCACTCTCTACATTATCCACCACATCATGCAGCTGCAAAATATTCCCTTCTGCCGGAACTTCCGCATGGAGCGAAATCATCCTTCTGCCAGGACCATAATCATGTACCACTAAATCATGAAGTCCACGTATTTCTTCATGAGACAATACCTGCCTTTCAATCTGTTGTACAAATTCCTCTTCCGGTGGCTGACCTAATAAAGGATTTAAGGTGTCTTTGGCGGCACTGATTCCTGCATAAAAAATGAATATTCCCACCAGCACACCACAAATTCCATCCACTTGAGCCCCTGTCATAAATCCGATAATCGAAGCAGCTAGCACTGCTGTTGTTGCACAAGTATCGCTTAAACTGTCGATTGCGGTTGCCCGCATGGCTGCTGATTCTATCTTTTTTCCAATTCGGTAGTTATAGTATGCCATGTACATTTTCACTGCAATAGCAATTAACAGGATTGCCACTGCCAGCTTGCTAAATTCTACCGGCTTGGGATGTATCATTTTATCTATGGAGGTTTTCATCAATTCAAATGCCATAATAATAATTGCACCTGAAACAATAAGACCTGAGACATATTCAATTCTGCCGTGACCAAAGGGATGATTCATATCTGGCTTAGCTCCTGCCATTTGAAATCCAATTAACGTAACTGCCGAAGAACCTGCATCTGACAAGTTGTTGATTGCATCAGCTGTAATAGAAATAGAATTTGTAATGTATCCTGCCACAAATTTTCCCATAAACAAAAGGATATTTAAAAAAATCCCCACTGCTCCGCAAAGTATTCCATACTTTTTTCGTACCATGGGATTTTTTACTTCTTCCCTGTCCTTTATAAATATTCTTTCTAATAATGAAATCATACTACTCCTTTCATTCAGTAGCTTATTCTCTAATCATTCTGATTAACTGAACTATTCAAATGTCATTATTTCAATATCATAGCAAAAAGGCTGATAATCTCCCATTTCCTGAAAATCCACGATTCTTTTTTACAATTCGCTTTGTAATTAGGGTGTTTCCCACATCTTTTCCATAGTATAAATGCAGTAAAACACCATACTCACCAACCTGCATCTGATACATACTGTTTTGAGTTCTTAATACAAACACACGTTCTGTTTCATAATACTGAATACATGGCATTTTCTTTTTCTCCTCTACTTCTTATTTTTTAATTGCCCACCTCATTTTTGTGGAACGTGCCCGACTATTTTTATTACATTCTTCTAAGGAAGGACGAATTACCTCCGTTGCTACTTCATCATACACTCCTGCCTTTAGCAATTGCTTAAAAGATTTCTTAACCAGTCTGTCTTCGCCTGAATGAAATGTTAAAATAGCCACGCGTCCTCCTGAAACAAGGATATCCGGAAGTTTCTCTAAAAATTCTTCCAGCACTTCAAATTCACTGTTTACATCAATCCTCAATGCCTGAAATGTTCTTTGGCAAGATTTCTTAACTGCTTCTTTTCGCTGTTTTTCCGGAAGAAATCCAAGTGCTTGTTCTATTGTTTCACGAAGCTTGATGGTGGTATCAAGTTCTTTTCCTTTTCGAATTTCCTGAATAATTTCTTTGGAAATTTCCTTTGCATAAGGTTCATCTGCGTTTTCTAGAAGCATTCCTTGAAGTTCTTCCAGTGTAATGTGTTTTAAACGTTCTGCAGCTGAAATACCTTTTTGAGGATTTAGCCGTAAGTCCAAGGGACCTTCCTGCTTATAGGAAAATCCACGTTCTGGATTATCTATCTGCATAGAAGATACTCCTAAGTCCGCCAGTACAAAATCAAATTGTCCTGCCTGAGATGCTACTTCATCAATCGCTGCAAAATTCATCTGTAAGATTGTAAGTAACCGAGAATCATATCCCAATTGCTCCAAACGTTTTCTTGTTTTGACTATCTCAATTGGGTCTATATCAAGAGCATATAAATGTCCCTCTGATTTTAAACATTTCAGCATTTCCAACGTATGTCCACCATATCCTAGTGTTGCGTCTAATCCTTTTTGTCCTGGCTTTATTTGGAAAAACTCTAATATTTCTTTCACACAAATAGAAATATGCATTCCCGCTGGCGTGCTTCCCTTTTCCTTCACTCTTGCTATGGTATCTGCATATTTTTCTGGCTGAAGTTCCTTGTATTTTTCCTGATAACTTTTTGGATGTGTTCCCTGATAACGTACGCGACGTTTATGCTGTTCTTGATTTTCCATAAATACCCTCTCTTTTATTACCATTTGTGATTTTTAATGGGTTTGCTGCGCTCCTGCTAAATAAAAAAATCCCGCCTGCAGGATTTTCCGCCTGCGGCGGATCAATTTATTGACATATTGCATCTTTGTCGCCGTTCAATCCTCACGGAACATTTTCTAATACATAGGACACACTTTTCTATTAAATAAAAAAAAGTCCCAACATCCCTAGTACAACAGAAAGTGTTACCAATACATAAGAAATCATTTGTTTTTCTGATTTCTTCACTTTCACAATAATTGCCAGAACAGAAAGTGCTCCTATCAGCCACACCACTGCTTTTTCACCAATATAATTACTAGCTCTGCTGCTTGAACTTAAATATGCAATCCAGATTCCCCATATTGTCAAAAAATAGAACAGTACATTCTTAATCTTTGCATTTTTACTTAAAAACAGGAATGCAATTCCAGCTCCGCTTACAAGCAATATTATAATAAATAAAATTCCTAGATAACCTAATGCCATAATTTTTTTCACCTACTACTTTCTATTATACACCATCTTTTTCAAAAATAATGCATTAATTATTGAACCAAAAGAACAACACATTCAATTGCCACCGTGTGAGGAAACATATCCACTGGCTGCACTTTTTTCACTTTATATCCTTTTTCACATAAGTATTTTAAGTCACGAGCCAAAGTAGCAGAATCACAGCTTACATACACTACTCGCTTGGGGTGCATTTTCGCAATAGTTTCCAAGCATTTTTCATCGCAGCCCTTTCTAGGTGGATCTACTACAATCACATCTGGATACAGCATATTGGCATTTTCATGTGTTTGATTCTCTTCTTTTACAGCTTTTTCATAAAATTTTGGCAATACTTCTTCTACTTTTCCTACCATAAATTTCACATTTTCAATTTCATTAATTTCCGCATTTTTTCTAGCATCTTCAATTGCTGTTTCTACAATTTCTATTCCGTATACCTGTTTTGCTCTTTGTGCTAGAAAGAGTGAAATAGTTCCAATTCCACAGTACAAATCCCACACGGTTTCTTCTCCGGTAAGGTTTGCATATTCCATCGCAGTTCTATAAAGTTTCTCTGTCTGTATGGAATTTGTCTGGTAAAATGACTGGGGCGAAATTTGATATTTAATACCACCTATAGAGTCTGTAATATAATCCTGTCCCCACAAATTAATAATTTCTTTCCCTAGAATTACATTTGTATTTTTTTCATTTACATTTAATGTAATACTGGTGATATTATCTAATTTACATAGTTCTTCTATTAATGCTTCCCCATGAGGTAGTTTTTTTCCATTAATGACTACGCATACCATAATTTCCTTTGTTACAAATCCGACGCGTATGAGTACGTGACGCACCAATCCTTTTTGAGTGATTTCGTCATAAGCAGAAATATGAAACTGTTCCATAAAGGTAATCACCGTATCTAGAATTTTTTCGTTAATTTCTGCTCCTATAAAGCAGGTTCTATTTGGTATAATTGTATGGCTGCGGCTGGCATAAAATCCTGTAATAATTCTTCCATCTTTATCCGTTCCAATTGGAAATTGTGCTTTATTCCTATAGTAATAGGGTGTTTCCATACCATTTACCACATTTACTTGAACTCTATTTTTCTGTTCCTGCATTTCTTTTCCACTATCTATATTCTGCTCCACCGGCACAGTTACCGGATTTTCAACAGATTCCACTTGAAAACCACCAATTCGTTTCAGATTGTTGCGTACTTTGTTTGCTTTAAAAATCAGCTGCTGTGGATAATCTACGGTCTGAATTTGACATCCACCACACTGACGGTTCCAAGGACATTTTCCTTCCACACGATATGGCGATGGCTCTAATATTTCAAGCATACGAGCATATCCATAGTTCTTTTTCATTTTCATGATTTTTACTCGCACTTTGTCACCTAGAATTGCATCTTTTACAAATAGTGCTGCTCCGTCTATCTTGCCAATTCCCTCTCCATCTACTCCCATGTCCACAATGGCAAGCTCTAGTTCCATATCTTTTGCCAGTCCTGGTGGAACAGAGTGCTTGGCAGATATAGGTGGAATTGATTGTGTATTTTCATTTTTGTTTTCCATCTTTGTTTTCCTCTCTTTGTTTTCCTCTTTATGTTTCACATACCATAGGCATTTTCAAAACGCCATAATCCTTGATTTTATAGACTTTTTTACTGTTCAAAATAACTCCTCACAGGTATGTTATCATTTAATTGTCGGCAAACAATTAAACACAATCCTCAAAGGAGTTATCTTATGGCTATTGTACCATATCATCAGCTTTCATTGGCGGATATTTTTTTAAATTGTCAAGATATTTATGAATTTGACAAACCTAAGTTCTTGTCTTTTCTTTAACCAAACATTGCACTTGATAAAATGATTCCTGATTCCTTCCAGAACCACTTCTATGTAGCAATGGGGCATTCCCATAAATACCCTTTATAGGGACATTTATAGGCACCTATTATTCAGCGGATTTATTCCATCTCTACGAACGCTTTACTTCTTGTCTTCCTTAAATATTCTTGGAACGTTTGACTACCCTATGAAATTACACCATTCTCAAACTAACCAATCGCCGTTTTATCGTCACCGAAAGTTTGACTACCCTATGAAATTACACCATTCTCAAACCAATTTGGCTTACATTTTTTTTACAACCGCGTTTGACTACCCTATGAAATTACACCATTCTCAAACCGACAGCAGGGCGTGCACCAATCACGATGAGTTTGACTACCCTATGAAATTACACCATTCTCAAACAGGTAGTGGTATTACTCGGCAGTATATGGAGTTTGACTACCCTATGAAATTACACCATTCTCAAACCATAGTTCTTCGTATTCTACTGCTATCTTAGTTTGACTACCCTATGAAATTACACCATTCTCAAACAGGTGCAGATTTACGATAAATTTAATCGGGGTTTGACTACCCTATGAAATTACACCATTCTCAAACACTCCTCAGGTAGAACGTCTTGCTGCTATCGTTTGACTACCCTATGAAATTACACCATTCTCAAACCGAAAAGCTTTATATCAACAAATGCTGCTAGTTTGACTACCCTATGAAATTACACCATTCTCAAACTATGTAAACTGTGACGGTCAACGATAGGGCGTTTGACTACCCTATGAAATTACACCATTCTCAAACATGGTGCCAGGCTTATATGATGCAGATTTTGTTTGACTACCCTATGAAATTACACCATTCTCAAACTAATCAAAACGAGCCGGCAAAAAAATAAATAGTTTGACTACCCTATGAAATTACACCATTCTCAAACTAACAATAGGTACCATAACCTCTCTTTCTAGTTTGACTACCCTATGAAATTACACCATTCTCAAACTATCAGACGGCATATGTCGCTATGAATAGGGTTTGACTACCCTATGAAATTACACCATTCTCAAACCTGCACAAAATCAATTTCCAATTTAAAAAAGGTTTGACTACCCTATGAAATTACACCATTCTCAAACAAGGATGTATGATATAATATGCCCTGTATGGTTTGACTACCCTATGAAATTACACCATTCTCAAACCGACAGCAGGGCGTGCACCAATCACGATGAGTTTGACTACCCTATGAAATTACACCATTCTCAAACTGCTCTGTTTGGGCATCACGCTTGTCCTCGTTTGACTACCCTATGAAATTACACCATTCTCAAACACATTACCAATGAACCGCATCAACTCATTCGTTTGACTACCCTATGAAATTACACCATTCTCAAACAGCAGCAATCATAAAATTAGCTAAATAGTTGTTTGACTACCCTATGAAATTACACCATTCTCAAACAAACAACTTAGGACGCTTTACCTAATACGCGTTTGACTACCCTATGAAATTACACCATTCTCAAACCTCAAATCGCAAATTTAAGAAAGTACCATGCCACCACAACATTTTCATTCATAAAGTAGTCTTCATTATCACACATTTACTATTGTATTTCAATAGATTTCACAGCTATCCTTGTCCCAAATGCATACTTTTTCTTTTCCATTTCTTTTTTTTTCATTACTTTCAATTAATAGAAGGTGAATTTTATTATATTCTGCAAATTCATATACCTGATTTATTTCTTTCTCTGATAAATATGTCTTTATATTAACTAAAACACAAATTGATAAATTACAAATATCTCGCATTATTTTCATATAATCTACTATTTTTTCCACCATATTTTCATAGGTTGTTTCCATTTTCAAATTCGCCATTTTGAAAATTCCAGTAAAATCTATTTCTTCATATGCAATGGGATATTCTGAATGGGCAATTAGCTGCATAATATATTTTTCCATTCCTACCAACATTGTATTTGTCTCTAAATACAATGTTTGAGACATTGCCAGTTCTTTCAATTCTGTATACAGCTTATTCAAAATTCTTCTTTGGTTAAAATCTAGTGAAAAAGGATCAATTATCATATAGACGAATTTATCCATTGGTAGTATGTTCTCTTCTTCTGACAAAACAAATTTTCCTTCTTTTCCACTACACTGTTCCACTAATTCCTGACAGAACTTAGTAAAATTAATAGGATTTTCAATTATGATAATTTGATGTCTATTTTCTTCAAATTCAAATTGATATGACAAATTTGGATGCACCAGTTTCACAAAATCACCAGCCTTTCATCACTATCTAAAACTTCCGATGTATTCTCGCCCAAAATATATTCTATTTTAGAAAATTGTTTCTCCGTCACAGTTAATACCTGAACCAATCCTGCTATTGGTTTATTTTTCCTAATATTTTCCACGATTGCATCTGACGCCGTTGTATTCAACGCCAGCTTGCAGTATACCGATTCCTGCATCATAACAAAACCAGATTTCACTAAATGTTTATGAAATCTAGTATATTCTCTATGATCATTTGCACTGACTGACGGTAAATCAAAAAATACCATTACTCTCATATATCTATAACTCATTTCTATAAAACCTTATTCGTGAAATATCATGTTCATTCAATGCTTCAAAAATACTTTTACAATATATTTTAATTGCATTGGATACAAAATTTCGTTTGCCATCAATATTCACTTCCTGATTTAGCAAGTTGACGAGTTCCATTTTTTCTTCCTGTTCAAATTTTTGTGGTTCCATGGTATAGACTTTTTTATCCACCAAAATACGAAACGGTTCCATAAAATCTGACGAAAGATTAAATTGATTAAACATGTTGCCGTGAAACAATCCCAATTGTGTAATATATCCATTAGATACCACTTCTCTATTAAATGCCGATAATATAATGGTATATCCATAATTCAATGCTGCATTGATAGGATTATCCGCTGTTCTTGTGAATTCCATTCCGAATATCGCATTAAAATATACTTTTGCTGCATGGCCTTCCCGATTTGTACTGTCCCTAGGCTGCATCTGCTCTATGTATTCATTTAATAACTTCGCTTCTGTTTTGCCCAATAATTCCAAAAATTCCTTCTGTTTTCGTATTTTCTCTGATACAATTTCCGTCCACACATCGCTTTTCATTGTCTCTGTCCATGCCACTTGCTGTCTTACTTTGATGCTAGTATCATGACTTCCATAATATGGCAATAATTCTGAACTTGGATTTCTTTTTTCATCACATAAAATTACTTTTATTTTTCTTTTTACCAGTTCGCTTAACAATGCCACTGTAATTGATACCGATGTGGACTCAATAAGCAGGAATTCTATTTCACTTAAATGAATTTTGGTAGTGGTTTCCTGACGTACTACTAAATAATCTAATTTATAATCTAGTTTTGCAGATTTAGAAACTACTACCGTTCTCCAACTCACTCTTTTTGTAAATCAATTTCCTGTCTAAACAGCCCTGTTGGAGATTGATTCACAATGGTAAACATATTATATTTTGATATTTCTTTTGAAAGTAACATAACTCCTGATTTTTGAGCTCCGCCAATTAATTTCAAATCTGCTCCTAGATTGCCCCCTTGTGTTAATTGCAATATTTGACCAAGTACATAACATTGTTCTTCTATGGTACACTCTGTAAATCGTTCTCTTCCTGCTTCTATTGTTTTTCCCTGTGGATTCGGACGTTTTGCATAAATAGTATTACAATGTTTATTCTTAAGAATCTCATATAGCTCACAATTTTCTACTTCCGTTATTTCATCAAATTCATTAACTTGAAGTTTTCCTTTGGACTCCACTCTTCTTGCAAGAAATTTTTCTATCTTTTTTACATATCTTTGATGTTGAAAATCCAAGCACATTTGAACCGCATTATTCACTATTAGTTGATTTCCGCTTCTTCCTGTAAGATGAAGAAAGTATCCATCTACGTTGATTAGTGACTGCATTTTTATTTTTTTTACAATAATTACAGGTTCTGACAGTTCTAATTTTTTTGTACAATACGCCAGTAAATCCCTTTCTTCCTGTATCTGTTCTTTTAAATATATGGGAACAAATTCTATGGTTCTAATCCGTTTCTTTTTTATGGTATGTTCCACTGCAAAGAAATAAGCTCCTGTTACGCTTCCGTAGCCTCCATATTTTTGCATGTTGCTGGCACTGTCTTTTTCTCCCTTTAACGGAATATATCCATGTCCGGTCTGACATTTTTCTTTTCCATAAAGTGTTTGATTAAACAATCCTCCTTTTCCTTCATAAGAAGCCCTTGTGGATAAGATGTTGTTTTTGTTCATTATCTGCTTAATTTGCCTGATTGTACCATCTTCTCCTGGTTGCCATGCAAGGTATCCATTACGTTCTACTTGATACTGGAACATTTTGTTTAAGCTATAACTTTTTCCTTGTGTCTTTTTAATAAAATTAATCGGGTTACTTGTAAATCTTGTATGGTATACATTTCCCACCACAATATTTAAAAACGCATCCTGTGCATGATGATAATCATTAACTTCTCTCACCTTAAGCAATTTGTAATCTCTTCTAAATTCCGAAACGTTTCCGGCTTTTGCATACACAATTTCCGAATTTCTAAATACTCTTTTTAAAATATCCGCTACTGCTTTCGTTGTCTGCCTTGTTTCTACCAGTTGCCTTGCAATAAAATCTGCTTTTTCTTGGTCTGAAAATTCCGTTTTTCTTGTTAATCTGTCATACTTCTTGTCACCAATAAACTTTTGCTCATGCAGCAATTTCCAGTGGTTTTGCATAAGCTTTTGTATCTCCCCAGTTAGAGGATACACATCTGTCTTTTTTGCATTGATTTCCCTTTTTACCAATACTCTATTTTCTATACTATCATCCTTGGTTTTCGATTGTGGATAAATATGATCCACATCATATACATTTTTATCAAATAATTGTGCAAGATTAATGGGTTCACCGGAATACATACAAAGACCTTTTTGTGTGTAATATAGATACAAGCGGTCACTTCTATAATCTCCTTCTTCCCTTTTGTCAATTTCCCCTATCCAATCCCGTTCTTCCTTCTTACATTGTTTGTATAGCTCCATTAACTGAACTTTACGAGATTCCTTTCGTTTTTTATCTTTTTCTTCTCCTCGTGCCATTTCTATAAATATTTTCTTAGGTTGATGCCCTATCACTTTCTTTAATTCCTGAACAATCACCAAAGTCTGCCAAATCATATGCTTTACAGAAGGTGATAAATATAATCCCTCCAGCATCTGGTAAGTAATCTCTTCCACTTCGTCTTGAATATCGTTATATGCTTCAATTTCTGCTAGGTAAGTATACTGTTGGCTTAATAATTGCATTAGATTATTCTGTGTATTACGTAGTGCTTGAATAATGCTTTGGCATTCACCTGTTTCGACCTCTGCTCCTGTTAGTTCTGTTAAAAAAGTTCGTGATAATCTTCCCCAACCAGCATATTTTAAGTTACATATTTTCTTTTGCTCTTCTTCTGACAGCAGCTTACTATATGTTTTCTTAACTCGTCCTCTTACTAATTTCTTATCTTCACCATATAGCACAATCCAAAGTATAATTTGTTCTGCCATCTGCTGATATTCAAATAAATCGATTCTTTCTCCAATCACCGATTTAAAATCAAGATAGGAACTTAATGAAGATTTGAAGTTTTGGTCAAATCCAGATAATTCCTCACTCTTTTCTTTGATTCCTTCTTTTACTAAATAATCATTCAGTTTCTTTCCGGTAACTCTTTTATATTTCATAAAAAGATCTCGATAAATCTGCTGTTTTAAAGAAACAGATAGTTTTTCTTGTCCAATTCTCACGTTGTTTAATTCGTTTAAAACCGTAAATTCACTGTATAATAAGGAATGAGCCGGCAGCACATCCTCCTTAAGTAAATAAGTACATTTATTTGTCATTCTTAAAATAAATGCCTCCGCAGATGCTTCTAAATCCACCACTTCTTCAAAATTCCATGGTGTTATCTTCTCATTTGATTTTTTTACAATCCAGCAATTCCCTCCAAGCTCCTTATGAGCATCATTAAGAGGTCCTACATAATATGGAATTCTAAATTCAAACATTTTAACTATTTTTTCTTTTACGGAATATCCACTCTCATCTTTCTCATTTAAAAATGTCAGATATTCACTGGCATTATCCAAAATCTTAAATAATTCCATCTCATGAACCTGATAAGGAATGACTCCATTATCCTTTGTTATTTGCTTGGGCAATAATGTGTTATTTTGCAGTTCTTCTATTAAATATAGAAATTCCTCTTCTTCACTTTGAATTCCTTGAAATATCCCTAATAGATACTTACACAGTTCTTCTTGAGAACAGTGTTTCTCAATGGTCTGTTTTTTTCCGTTTTTTATATTCATTCCAATATAATGACAATAATTATATTTTTCCCCATTTGCTTTTTGAAATATTTCTTTATATTGCTCCGGACAATGAGTATGAACCATTTTCTTTAAAATTTCCAAATCATATTTATGCTTTTCATAAGTTTTCACCTTAGAAACCGAAATGTATTGTTCCCCTTGTAGAATATCTGAAAGTAATGCCCAATCATAAACGGCTTTCAACTTATCAATTAAATAACATTTCTCGTGTAATATCTCATCCAGTCCCTGTCTTGATTCTTCATATCCAGCATCAGTAAAACAAATTTTGGGCTTCTCCGTTTCTGCTAAGCCTTCTTCTTGGAATAAATCACACAGTTTCTCTGTAGTTCCTGCTAAAAGTCCAATGATTGCCATTTTCTGTTTATCTTTCGTATCCGTATAAAACAAACTTTTTAATCTTTTTTTCTTTTCTGTTTTTCCTATTTTTTTACTGATTAAAATATGTTTTACTTCTTCAACATCTGCACATTCTAACTCTATCTCATACGCATCATAAACATATTCTTTCAAGTCAAAATAAACATTGGCAAAAGAAATCACACTCTTCATATTCTGACCTTCAAACAAAAAATGCCCTCTGTGCTTTAATATATTATGTATTGCTAAATAGACCAGTCTTACATCAAATTTATTTTCTGAGCTTAGTAACGCTGCGCGCAAATGATATATTGTTGGATACTCTTGATGATAATTCTTATCTTGATATGCTTTATCACAAAACAGCGTATTGGATTGATCTTCTCTTTTATCTTCTTGATAATATTTACTGTCCTGCATTCTTTGGTAGAATCCCGGGTCTACTTTGCATATTTCTTCTGCAAATAATTCTTGAAGCATTTGAATTCTGCTCACCTTACGCTGCAATCTTCTTCTAGCTGAACGTTGTATTCTACGAGCTTCTGCCGTTTCAGCTTCCTTAAATAAACGAATTCCCCACATTGCCTTTCCATTTAGTTTTTGTAATTGATATGTCTGGTCTGTTACTGCCCAGCCCACAGAATTAGTTCCGATGTCCAGTCCTAAATAGTACTCTCCAAAATTTTTCATTTTAAATAGATCCCCCTTGTATTGACATTTGGCTTAGTGTAATGTAATATAAATGTAATCTCTTTGACTACTCTATGAGATTACACCATAAGTTCAAATAAAAATTTATTCAAATCGCCATTTGGCTCTCGCTTGTGCGAGTTTTAAAACTTACTTCGGTAGGTTTTTTTATTTACAGTATACCTTCTATTATGTCCTATAAAACGGTCTTGTTAACATCATTCTGCTAGGTTATGTCCTATAAAACGGTCGTCTTAACATCATTCTGCTAGGTTATGTCCTATAAAACGGTCTTGTTAACATGATTCTGCTAGATGATATCTAACGTCATACCATTCTAATGTAATAACACCCTACTTTAAGTATTATCTTTTCAGTATACCATTTTCCAAATCAAACTTCTATCCTGTATTTTCTGCTTTACAAAAAATAGAGCTAAGAAAAAATAATTTTTCTCGCTCTATTTTGGTTGCTGTTTACTTTCTTGCTATTCTACGTATGCGTGTATTGTAATATTCCCAAACAATCCTACTCCACACTGGTCTTTCGCAAATTAGATTCAAAGAATCGGTTATAGCCTAGCCAGTCTGTGCTGCCTTCTGGAGCTGCTGCAAAGACTTCTCTAATTGTTTCCATTTTTGCATCTGTATTATCAGCAAAACTAAGTGCAACTGCCTCTGCCAATGCCGGTTTTTTAGGGGAACCATATTCCAGTTCTCCATGATGTGACAAGATACAGTGCTTAAGCTCATTGCTCAGCTTATTGGGGAATCCTGGAATGGTACGAATACGTTCTCCTAGCATCTGTGCCCCAATCATAATATGACCTAGTAACTGCCCCTCATCTGTATAATCATTTGCCGGAAATGTGGATAATTCTTCCAGCTTGCCTACGTCATGAAACAGCGCTGCTGTAAGAAGCAAATCCTTATGAAGTATAGGATATATCTGTACATAATAATTACAAAGTTTTGCAACGCTTAAGGTATGTTCCAATAAACCTCCCACAAATCCATGGTGTACACTTTTAGCTGCACTGTGAAATTTAAAACGTTTTTCAAATTCTTTGTCTTCTATAAAAAATCCCGCTGCCAGTTGTTTTAAATAGGGATTTTCCATTTCCTGAATAAATTCAACTAATTCCTGATACATTCCATCAATGTCTTTATCCGTTATGGGCAGATAATCTTTTGGCTCATATTCTCCCTCCTGCGCCTTACGTACACGCTTCACATTTAACTGTAAAGAACCTTGAAAGCTTGTCGTATCACCTACCACATCTATGTAATCCATTGCTTCAAATTCATCAATTCCCTGAGAATTCGGATCCCAAATTTTAGCATCTAAGGTTCCTGTTTTATCCTGTAATACTAAATTTCCATAGGATTTTCCTGCTTTTGTAAGGGCAGTTTGCTTCATCTTACATAAATAAATTTCTCCAACACGTTCTCCCTCTCGCAGGGTTTCTATATATTTCATAATATCGCTCCTTGTATCTTTTTCTAATTAAATAGTTACCTAACTTTACTGCAATACACCTACTGCTACCGTATATTCCAAATCTACATATTCCTCAGCTCCTTGGCGCTTTACTGTCATGTTTATGGTTTCTCCAGGCTTTCCCTCTAATAGAATCTGATTATACTGTTCTACAGAAGTCACAGTCGCGCCATTCATTTTCACAATAATATCTGCTTCCTGCAATCCCACTGACATAGCCGGAGAATCCATTTCAACTGATTTAATATAAACTCCCCTTGGCAGACCATATTGATTGGCAATAACATCTGTTACGGTACTAATACGCAGTCCCAAGTATGGAATATCTTGATTATTGGACAATTCTTCAATTACCTGCTTTAGTTCCGATATAGATAATGCAGTTATGGTATTTCGATCACTTTCATTACTGTAATCTTTGATTACCAATCCCACAATTTCACCAAACAAATTCACCAACACACCACTTCCCGCCTCACTTCCAACCATATCCGTAGTAAAAATCGTATAATTATTATCAATGGTTGTCACTTTATTTTGAGAAGAAGTAATGGTTCCACATAAAATAGAATAATTAGCTCCTTGAGGACTTCCTACTGCAATAACTAAGGTTCCCTGGCTTAAGACTAATGAATTTCCAAGGGGAGCTACTGCCACCTTTTCCATCGTTTCCCCTAAAATAGAAGTTAATGGTACACTTAGAATTGCAATTCCCGTATTTCCATCATACTTTTTTAATGTTGCCGGTACTATTTTGTTATCTATGAACGTAATATTAATTACCTGTGCATCTGTAATTACCTTTTTTTCTGTTAAAATTAAAAGCTCCTGCCCATTATTTCCTATAATGATTCCAGATGCCTGATTAGATTTTTCATAGGGTGTATTAAACCAATCCGTTCCACTGGTGACTCCGGTGACCGTTACTACAGACTTGTTTGCCTGCTTTCCAATGGCGTACATTTTCTTTTGCAGTTCTTGATAATCATCTACCTCTAGTTCTTCCGGAACATACACCGTCTGACTTTCTTCTGGTGGCGTAGGAACAGAAGCTTCAGGATTTTCTGGTTCTTCTTCCAAAGCCTCATCTTTGGGAATGGTTATGGTAGTGTTTTTCTTAGGATACAGCCATGCTTCTACATGAGGATGTAAAAAAACAAAAACAAAGCATGCTACTGCACCAAAAACAATCGCACAGAGTATATGATATCCTGCCCGAATCAACAGCCGACGTTTATTAATCGGTTTATCTTTAATTTTTTCTTTAATAAAATCAAATTCCTGTTCATTCTTTTTTTGCTCTTTCATCTCTACCCTCCTGTTAGCTATTATACGTTTTTCCTCCTCGTGTTGCAAGATTTTTATTTTTAATGTAAACTATAAAAGAATAGATCTTACCATTTCTAGGTAAATAAAATTAGGAAGGATAAATAGTATGAATGAAAAAGTATTAAAAACTTTGGAATATAATAAAATAATAGATATGCTCATAGAATATGCCACCTCTGAATCTGGAACTATGCTTTGTAAACAGTTAAAGCCTTTTACTGATTTAGCCACCATCGCCTTTGCCCAACAGCAGACTGGCGATGCCCTTACTCGTATTTACAAGCAAGGCAGCTTATCCTTCTCCGGTACTCACAATATTGGTGCTTCCCTAAAACGTTTGGAAATCGGCGGTATTTTAGGAATTGATGAACTACTGCGCATCG
This sequence comes from Lachnospiraceae bacterium, assembly GCA_036653135.1. Classification (GTDB taxonomy): domain Bacteria; phylum Bacillota; class Clostridia; order Lachnospirales; family Lachnospiraceae; genus Petralouisia. The sequence continues at coordinate 26,111 of JAVVUO010000017.1, read as the reverse complement.
CCTCTCTCTTAGAAGTTGCAAAACGCACAAAATCATACGCAAGAGGAGAACGTGAGGACTCCAAAGCAGATTCTTTGGACGAACTTTTTTCCAAAGTTGAACCTCTCTCTCCTTTATTAGATGAAATTCGCAGATGTATTGTATCAGAAGATGAGATTGCAGATGACGCCTCTGGGAATTTAAAAAATATTCGTCGCTCTATGAAAACTATCAATGACAAAATTCGTAGTCAGATGAATACCATGTTAAATAATACCGACACCAGAAATCTTTTGCAGGATACGGTAATCACCATGCGAAATGGGCGTTATTGTCTTCCGGTAAAGGCAGAATCTAAGGGTCAGGTTCCAGGTATGATTCACGATCAGTCCTCCACAGGTTCCACTCTTTTTATCGAACCTATGGCAGTAGTTAAGCTAAACAATGACTTAAAAGAACTTTATTTAAAAGAACAGGATGAGATTGAAGTAATTCTTGCTTCTTTAAGCAGTCAGGTTGCTGAATATATTCCCTTTTTAATGGATGATTACAAAATTTTAACAGAACTGGATTTTATTTTTGCCAAAGGCTGTCTAGCAAAACAATATAATGGCACTTCCCCTATTTTTAATGAAGAGCATCGCATTCGTATTCGTAAGGGAAGACATCCTCTGTTAAATTCAAAAACCGTAGTTCCCATTGATATTCATTTAGGAGATGATTTTGATTTATTGATTGTAACAGGACCCAACACCGGTGGCAAAACAGTTTCTATTAAAACAGTGGGCTTGTTTACTTTAATGGGTCAGGCTGGTCTTCATATCCCCGCCAATGACCGCTCAGAATTATCCGTATTTGAAGAAGTGTTTGCAGATATTGGAGATGAACAAAGCATTGAGCAAAGCCTTAGTACTTTTTCCTCCCATATGACCAATATTATTTCTATTCTAGACCATGTCAATGAGAATTCACTGGTACTCTTTGATGAATTGTGTGCCGGAACTGATCCTACGGAAGGGGCTGCTCTTGCAATTTCTATTCTGTCTAGACTACATACGTATGGAATACGAACCATGGCTACCACTCATTATAGTGAACTTAAGGTATTTGCCCTTTCTACTCCAGGAATCGAAAATGCCTGCTGTGAATTTTCTGTAGAAACCTTAAGTCCTACTTACCGCCTGCTCATTGGTATTCCTGGAAAAAGCAACGCTTTTGCCATTTCCGGAAAATTAGGATTAAGTGCTGATATTATTGCATTTGCTAAAGAACATATTACAGAGCAAGATGAAAGTTTTGAAGATTTGATTTCCAATTTGGAATCCAGCCGGATCAAAATAGAAACCGAACGGTTAGAGGTAGAGCAGCATAAAAAAGAAATTGAATCTTTGAAACAGCGGTTAGAAGAAAAACAGCTGCGCTTAGATGACCAGCGTGACAACATGATTCGTCAAGCAAAGGAAGACGCACATATTATTTTACGTGAGGCCAAGGAAGTGGCTGACCAAACCATTAAAAATTTTAATAAATACGGACAAGCTGTTCCTTCCATGAAAGATATGGAGCAAGAGCGCAGCAAGCTGCGAAGCAAAATGAGTCATTTAGAGCAGGAAATGTCAATCAAGCAAAAAGAGCAGCAAGCTAACCACAAAGTACCAAAGAAACTGCGTATTGGTGACAGCGTAACTGTACTAAGCATGAATTTAAAAGGTACCGTTCATACACTTCCCAATGAAAAAGGTGACTTATATGTTCAAATGGGTATCCTGCGTTCCTTAGTAAATGTAAAAGATTTAATCTTAATCGAAGATACCCCTATTATGGGTAGCAACAAGAAATCCACCGGTGCCGGCAAACTTAAAATGTCTAAGTCCATTTCGGTTTCCACTGAAATTAAGCTCCTTGGAAAAACCACAGATGAAGCCATCGCCCTACTGGATAAGTATCTAGATGATGCCTATCTTGCTCATATTCCTTCTGTTCGCATTGTGCATGGAAAAGGAACTGGTGCATTAAGAAAAGCAGTACATAATCACTTAAAGCACTTAACATACATCAAATCCTATCGTCTTGGTGAATTTGGTGAGGGCGACGCCGGTGTAACTATTGCTGAGTTCAAATAAAGGAGAAACACATGGTAGCAAAACAAAAAATTCTTATTGTAGATGATGACGTAAATATCGCCGAACTGATTTCTTTGTATCTCACCAAAGAGTGTTATGACACACGCATGGTGCATGATGGTGAAGAGGCGCTTTCTGTATTTGAGCAGTACCAGCCCAATCTAATATTACTGGATTTAATGCTTCCTGGAATAGATGGTTATCAGGTTTGCCGAGAAATTCGCACAAAGTCTAATGTTCCTATTATTATGCTCTCTGCCAAAGGTGAAATCTTTGATAAAGTTCTGGGACTGGAGTTAGGTGCTGATGATTATATTATGAAGCCCTTTGATTCTAAAGAACTTGTGGCTCGGGCAAAAGCCGTGCTGCGCCGATATCAGCCGGTAAAAGCAGCCACACCCGTTTCCACCATTAAATGTGTGGAATTTCCTGACTTAGTTGTAAACCAAACCAACTATTCCGTTTTATATTATGGTCACTCGGTAGATATGCCTCCAAAAGAACTGGAACTGTTATACTTCCTTGCCTCCTCTCCGAATCAGGTCTTTACTAGAGAGCAGTTATTAGACCATATTTGGGGTTATGAATACATTGGCGATACTCGTACCGTAGATGTTCATGTCAAGCGTCTTCGGGAAAAAATCAAAGATCATAAGTCATGGAGTCTTTCCACCGTTTGGGGAATTGGCTATAAATTTGAGGTGAAATAATTGAAACGTACATTATATTTAAAACTTTTAGTCGGCTATGTGGCATTTGGAATCTTAGGATTTATTACCATTGCCACCTTTACCTCTCATTATACATTAAAGTACGTAGAACAGGAAAATGCCGAAAGTCTTTATCGGGAATCTAATTTCATCGCTTCTAGTTATGCTGCCAATTACTATCGCCAGACTATGACCTTAGAAGATGTTCAATCACATTTAGCTGCTATTTCTACCTATTTGGATTCTGAGATTTGGATTGTGGACACCACTGGAAATATTCTGATGGATTCTAAAACAACCATTCCACCTGATGTTCCCATTAAAAATTTTGATATTACTTCTTTAGGCACTAGATATTACCTGATTGGACATTTTTATAATAGTTTTTCTCAGGATATGTTATCTGTATTTTCTCCTATTACTATTAATTATAAGGTGAAAGGATATGTACTAATACACAAACCAATTCAACAGTTACTTATGTTTAAAGATGGCTTCTTAAATATCTCCTACATGACACTCGCTATTATTTTTCTCTGCGCATTTGTGGTGCTTGGGCTGTTTACGTATACTGTATATATTCCTATTCGAAAAATTACACATGCTGCCAAAGAATATGCCACTGGAAGTTTTGAAAATCAGATTAACATTCATACCAATGATGAAATCGGATATCTTGCGGATTCCTTAAATTATATGGCATCAGAACTTTCCACCTTAGAAGATGACCAGCGGAAATTTATTGCCAACGTTTCTCATGATTTTCGTTCTCCTTTAACTTCTATCAAAGGATACATTGAAGCTATTATGGACGGCACTATTCCCTATGAAATTCAGGGTAAGTACTTAACCATTATTCTTTTTGAAACAGAGCGGTTAAATAAATTAACTCAAAGTATGCTGGAATTAAATAAATATGGAAAAAAAGGTACTATGCTAGACATCAGCAGTTTTGACATTAACAATACCATTAAGCTGGTGGTTCAGGCATCCGAGGGAATCTGCAAGGAGAAGAAAATTTCCTTTGAATTGATTCTGACAGGAAAGACCTTATTTGTTTCTGGGGATATCAATAAAATTCAGCAAGTGCTCTATAACCTTGTAGACAATGCCATTAAATTCAGCCATCCGGATTCTTCTATTACAATTGAAACTACTGAAAAGAACGAAAAGGTGTTTGTGTCTGTGAAAGATACTGGAATTGGAATTCCAAAAGACAGTATTAAGAAAATCTGGGAACGTTTTTATAAAACCGATTTATCCCGTGGAAAAGACAAGCGGGGAACGGGACTTGGTCTTGCCATTGTAAAAGAAATCGTTTCCGCACATAGTGAAAATATTAACGTAATTAGCACGGAGGGAGTTGGAACAGAATTTATTTTCACACTGCCCTTATCAAAAGAGGAAGAAGGTTGAATTTCTTCTATCTATCATTAGTATTACCTGTTTTTCCTATAAAATGTCAATTGTCAGGGTAATGTTCTATACTACCCTAGCAATTGCTTTTTTCTTATTCTGTTGTTATCTAGTGATTAAATTGCACTGCGTGTATCTCTCAATTCTCTTTTTGCTTGTACCTAATTTCTCTGTATCGTTACCTAATCTTAAATCCTTATGTTTATTAATTCCGGTGAAAATAAATAGTTTCTCCCAATGTACTTTTTTCATTTTTTATTTCCCTTTAAATATATTCTTGTAATTTCAATCGACAAAAATCCACACTCTCTATATGATTTCTGTTTATGTTTTATTGTAAATTCAATTTTGACTTACTTCTAAAAAAATTTTATAATACAAAAACCACCAGAATATGTACATTTCAAATACACATTCTAGTGGTTTCTTTATTTCTTATATTTTCCGAGTCTTTTATACTAACTCAAGAAGAACTTCTAAAGCACCGTCACCTTTACGCTGACCAATTTTTACAATTCTGGTGTAACCACCATTACGATCTACATACTTTGGAGCAACTTCGTCAAATAATTTGGCAGCTACATCTATTTCCTTGGTATTCTTTTTCTTTCCTGCGCATTCAGCCGGTACAGACTTTACAGAATAAAGTACTTTGTACATTTGACGTCTGGCATGAACACGGGAAGGAAGGTCTTTTTTGATTTTCTTCTCTACTTCATCATAAACAGTAACTTTTTTACCATCTACAACTTCTTTTACTCTTTTACCGTCTTTGTCCTTACGAGCAACTTTTGCGGTAACAGTAACTTCTTCAAAGTTATCTTTTTCTTTTACTGCCAAAGCAATTAATCCTTCTGCTACTTTACGGATTTCTTTTGCTTTTGCTTCTGTGGTAACAATCTTACCATTATTCAATAAAGCGGTAACTTGATTTCTGATTAAAGCTTTTCTTTGATCAGAAGTTCTGCCTAATTTTCTATATTTTGCCATTTTAAGAATCCTCCATTTGTGGAATATCCAGCAAAGCCTTTTGGTCTTATTCACCGAATACTATATACTTTGTGCCACTCATGAACATGCAGGGCAACGCACTTTGGACTTATAAACCCTGTGAAATATGAGTACCAATTGGAATCTGTCTTATCACCCTTAATGATAAGCTTTCTTCTTGAACATTAGTAGTTCAAGAAGCATCACCCGTTAATGATAAGCTTTCTTCTTGAACATTAGTAGTTCAAGAAGCATCACCCGTGCTCGGCTTACTCCTCACCCGGGTTCAGTTGTAATCCCAATTCTTTTAATTTTGCTAATACCTCTTCTAAAGACTTACGTCCAAGGTTACGAACCTTCATCATGTCTTCCGGTGTTCTGTTAGTCAACTCTTCTACAGTGTTGATTCCTGCTCTCTTCAAACAGTTATAGGAACGAACGGATAACTCCAGTTCATCAATATTCATTTCAAGAACTTTTTCTTTGGCATTGTCTTCTTTTTCAATCATAACTTCTGCCGTTCTTGCATTTTCTGACAAATCAATGAACAGATTCAAATGCTCACTTAATACTTTTGCTGCTAAACTCACTGCTTCATCAGGTTCTAATGTTCCATTGGTAAATACATCTAAAGTCAGCTTGTCATAGTCTGTAATCTGACCTACACGCGTATTCTCGATTGCCAAGTTAACACGTTCTACCGGTGTGTAAATAGAATCAATTGCAATTACTCCGATTGGAACATCATCACTCTTATTTTTTTCAGCACTTACATAGCCTCGACCTTTGGTAATTGTTAACTCCATATATAATCTGGAATCTGCACCACCATTTAAATGAGCGATTACTAAATCAGGGTTTAACACCTGAATATCCGGGTCAACCTGGATATCAGCTGCTGTAACTACGCTTTCGCCTTCAAATTCAATGTAAGCAACTTTAGACTCGTTTGTTGGGCTGGTATTTCTTAATGCCAGATTCTTGATGTTCATAATAATTTCAGTCACATCTTCCTTTACGCCTGGAATTGAACTGAACTCATGCAAAACACCATCGATTTTTACCTGACTGACTGCTGCCCCTGGTAAAGAAGAAAGCATAATCCTTCTTAATGAATTACCAAGTGTAGTACCGTAACCTCTTTCAAGTGGTTCTACAACAAATCGGCCGTATTTTTTGTCTTCTGAAATTTCAGCAATTTCAATTTTCGGTTTTTCAAAATCGAACACTACAAAGTCCCTCCTTCTCGGGTAACGTTGCTTTCTATTTATTATTTAGAATATAACTCGACGATAAGCATTTCATCAACTGGAACGTCTATTACGTCTCTACCCGGTAATTCTTTTACCGTACCTTTTAAATTTTCCTGGTCAATGTCTAACCATTCTGGTACTAATTTTCCAGCAGTTGCTTCTAAGATATCTTTGTATCTTTGAGAAGTTTTGCATTTTTCTTTAATTTCAATTGTATCGCCTGTTTTTACTAAATAAGAAGGAATATTAACTTGTTTGCCATTTACTAAAACATGCTTATGGTCAACAATCTGTCTTGCTTCTTTTCTTGTTCTTGCTAAACCTGCTCTAAATAATACATTATCTAATCTTGTTTCCAGAATGATAATAAGGTTTTCACCTGTCATTCCTTTCATTCTGTCAGCACGTACATAATAGTTATGGAAAGGTTTTTCCAACACACCATAAATGAATTTTGCTTTTTGTTTTTCTCTTAACTGTAATCCATATTCAGACATTTTCTTATTCCCTCTTTTGGGCTGTCTGTTGGATTTTTTATCTATTCCCAAATATATGGGATCTAAACCAAGAGATCTACATCTCTTAAGAACCGGAACTCTGTTTACTGCCATCTCAACTTATACCTCCTAATTAGACTCTTCTACGTTTTGGTGGACGACATCCGTTATGAGGTACTGGAGTAACATCTTTAATGCTAGTTACTTCAAGACCACATGCCTGAAGTGCGCGGATTGCTGCTTCTCTTCCAGAACCAGGTCCTTTTACCATAACGTCTACTGTTTTTAAACCATGTATGAGAGCTGCTTTTGTTGCTGTTTCTGCTGCCATTTGTGCAGCATATGGAGTAGATTTCTTTGAACCTCTAAAGCCAAGACCGCCTGCACTTGCCCATGATAAGGCATTTCCTTCAGTATCTGTAAGTGTTACAATTGTATTATTAAAAGATGACTGAATGTGCGCTTGTCCGCGTTCAACGTTTTTCTTTACGCGCTTTTTTGTCACTTTTTTTCCAGTGTTTTTAGCCATATCTAAACTAACCTACTTTCTTTTTTACTAAATTATTATATTCTGTGTGCTATCTTTATTTCTTCTTATTTGCAACAGTTCTCTTAGGACCTTTTCTAGTTCTTGCATTCGTCTTTGTCTTTTGTCCACGAACTGGAAGACCTTTTCTATGACGAATTCCACGATAGCAGCCAATTTCCTGCAATCTTTTAATATTAAGTGCGATTTCTCTTCTTAAATCACCTTCTACTGTCTGGGATTCATCGATTACTGCACTGATTCTTTTCACTTCTTCGTCAGTTAAGTCTCTGACACGAGTATCTGGGCTAACCTTTGCTGTTTCTAAAATACGAGCAGCACTTACGATACCAATACCGTAAATATATGTTAAGCCTATTTCAACACGTTTTTCTCTTGGTAAATCTACACCTGCAATACGAGCCATTTGTGTTGTACACCTCCATTAATTTCTTTTAAATTATTTGGTATGAATTCATACCGGTACCAATGACAAATCTGCAACTAATCTGTCGGACATATAAAAAACAAACATATACAGCCACGGTTGCGCGCCCTGAAATGTGTGCATATTTTTGTTTGATGCCTCACTAAAATCTTTTTCGTACTTTGATCCGAATTTTCTCGGTATTAAAAAGACGGACTCAGCAATACGTTGCTGATTATTATGAATGGTAATGACAATGTTTACTGTCTTACCACAGCCGCACATAAAAAACTGTTTTGTCTTACATTTGCTAAATGTATTAACCCTGTCTTTGTTTGTGTTTTGGATTTTCACAGATTACTCTGATACTTCCTTTTCTTTTAATGACTTTACATTTTTCGCAAATAGGTTTTACTGATGATCTTACCTTCACAGCAATTCCTCCTTTCCTCTCTCCCACCGTATAAATAGTATAAATGACCGGAGGGTTCTTCCTAAATCCTCATTTCATGTAGTCGCCCACATAAAATCGGTTTTCTCCAAAAGCGTCCGACTAACATTATATCATTTTATATTGAAAAAAGCAAGGGATTTCCTCACTTTTTTACGTATATTTTTTTTATTATTTATCTCTCCAAATGATTCTTCCTTTGGTTAAATCGTAGGGAGACATTTCAATGGTTACCTTGTCACCTGGTAAAATTCGAATAAAGTTCATTCTTAATTTTCCACTAATATGTGCAAGAATTTGGTGCCCATTTTCCAGTTCTACTTGGAACATGGCGTTTGGTAATTTTTCAACCACAGTTCCTTCTACTTCGATTACATCTGCTTTTGACATTTCTATTCCTCCTGATTTGCATACAGTTTTATGGCTCTTTTTATTTCTTCATTCCGAAAATTTCCCTGTGCTTCGCCCGATGGCATACCGGTATGCCCACAAGGTACAGCTTCCTGCGTAAACACTTCTATTATTTCTTTGGGAAGCTTTTTGATAATTTGAATATGTTTCTCTTTTTTTCGTTTTGGCTTTTCTATGGTTTTATTCTTCCCGTTGGCCAGATAATACTCATTGGCCTCTTCTTTTATAATTACATAAATGCTGCCTTTGTCATGACCGGATTTGGAAATTGCTAATTTAATATTCATCCACATTCCTCCACTATCTGGCCATATCCAGTTCCTCATCGGTGAGGGTTAAAATCTCCGGTTCTCCGGATGTAATTAAGATTGTATTTTCGTAATGAGCAGATAAAGAACCATCCTGTGATACTACGGTCCAGTCATCTTCTAACCATTCCACATCATAACGTCCTGCGTTGATCATAGGCTCAATTGCCAATGTCATTCCTGCTTTCAGACGTACTCCTCTGCTTTTTTGAGCAAAATTGGGGATTTGTGGATCTTCGTGTAAATGGGTTCCGATTCCATGTCCTACCAGGTCTTGAACCACTCCATATCCAAAACTTTCTGCATATGCGCCAATGGCATTTGAAATTTCATGCAGATGATTACCTTCTTTTGCGTATTTAATGCCTTCAAAAAAACTCTGCCTTGTTCTTTCTATTAATAATGCTGCTTCTTGGGAAATCTCTCCTACCCCATGTGTCCTCGCTGCATCTGAATGATATCCTTTATAAATCACTCCAATATCCAAGCTTACGATATCCCCTTCATGAATCAATCTCTTTTTGGTTGGAATACCATGCACAACTTCTTCATTTACTGATACACATACAGAAGCCGGATATCCATTGTAGTCTTTAAATGATGGAATACATCCAAAACTGCGAATAATTTCTTCTCCTAATTTGTCTACCTCCCAGGTAGACATTCCAGGTTTTAGCTCTTTTGCTAAGTTTTCATGGACTTTTGCCAGGATTTTTCCTGCTGCTCGCATTAATTCAATTTCTCTTGCAGATTTTATTGATACTGACATGTTTACGCTCCTAAAATTTCTACGATGGCATGAAATACATCTTCCATCGGCTGAACACCATCTACGGTTTTTAAAATTCCTTGTTGTTTGTAATACTCAATAAGTGGCTGTGTCTGCTCATGGTATACTTCTAAACGTTTTGTCACTGTTTCCGGCTGGTCATCGTCTCTTAATACCACTGGACTTCCACATCTGTCACAAATACCTTCTACTTTCGTAGGAATGGATACTACATGATATGTTGCACCACAGTTTAAACATGCACGTCTTCCTGACATTCTTTTTACAATATTTTCGTCCGGAACATCTACATCAATGGCATAATCCATTTTCTCATTGATTTTTTTCAATGCTGCATCTAGTGATTCTGCTTGAGGAATGGTTCTTGGAAATCCGTCTAATACGAATCCATTGGTACAATCATCTTGTTGTATTCTGTCTGCTACCAATTCCACTACCAGTTCATCAGGAACTAACAAGCCTTGATCCATAAAGGTCTTTGCTTTTGTTCCTAATTCTGTTCCATTTTTTATATTAGCTCTGAAAATATCTCCTGTTGAGATATGTGGTACAGTATACTTATCTGCAATCTGCTTTGCCTGTGTTCCTTTGCCTGCACCTGGAGCTCCTAGCATAATAACTTTCATATTTTCCTCCATTCTGTGTATCAATTTACACATACGAGTGAAATGTCACTTCTCTTATAAATAATTTTAGTGCACCATAGGAGATGCATAAAGCACCTCCCGGGTACACATTAGTCATTTAAAAATCCTTTATAATAACGAACCAGCATTTGAGATTCAATCTGTTTTAATGTTTCGATTACAACACCCACGATAATAATAATAGATGTTCCACCAAAGGATACATTTGCACCAAATACTCCATTAAAGAAAATAGGAATAACGGCTACAATTGTAAGACCTACTGCTCCGATAAATACAATATAATTTAAGATTTTTGATAAATAGTCACTGGTTGGTTTTCCAGGTCTAATACCCGGAATAAATCCACCTTGACGTTTCATATTATTGGCAATCTCTAATGGATTAAATGTAATAGAGGTATAGAAATATGCAAAGGCAATTACTAATACCACATACACAAGCAGACCAATGGTATAAATCGGTGCCTGTGGATTACACCAGTAAGACTGTGATAATCCGTGAAGAATCTTGCTTCCAATACCTGTTCCATTCCCTTTTCCCAAAATGGTAGCAATTACTACTGGGAACTGCATAATAGATTGTGCAAAGATAATGGGAATAACACCTGCAGTATTTACTTTTAATGGAATATGAGTAGACTGACCACCTACTTGCTTTCTTCCCTGCATTTTTTTACTGTACTGAACCGGAATTCTACGTTGTCCATCTTGAAGAAAGATAACGAATACTACGGTTATTAAAATTACTGCTGCAATTATCACTACTGCAATAATCGCGTTACCAACGTTAGATGCATTTGCAATAAATTGTGTATAAAGGGACATTAAATCATCCGGCATACGGGAAATAATGTTAATGGTCAATACGATAGAAATACCGTTGCCCACACCTTTTTCTGTAATTCTCTCACCAATCCACATCAATACTGCGGAACCCGCGGTTAATGAGGTTACTATCATAATTACACTTAATGCATTAAATGTTTCTAAGTATCCGCTGCGACCAAATCCTATTGCCATAGCAATAGACTGAATCAAAGCAAGTGCAATTGTCACATAACGTGTAATTTCTGCAATTTTTTTTCTTCCATCTTCTCCGTCCTTTTGCATTTCCTCTAATTTAGGAATTGCAATCGTAAGAAGCTGCATAATAATGGATGATGTAATATACGGTGTAATATTTAGTGCAAATACTGACATCTGCTCAAAAGAACCACCTGTGATTGCATCAAAGAAATTCAATGCATCGGCGCCCTGACTTGCAAACCAGTTTGCTATAATATCACTTTTGACACCAGGAAGAGGCAGTTGAGAGCCTATCCTGATGACAACTAACATTGCTAAAGTGTATAAAATACGATTCCTGATGTCTTTGATTTTAAATGCATTACGGAATGTGTCCAGCATTAAATCACCTCTGCTTTTCCGCCAAGAGCCTCTATCTTTTCTTTTGCGCCTGCGCTAAAGGCATTAACCTGTACAGTAAGTTTCTTAGTAAATTCGCCATTTCCAAGAATTTTAACACCATCTCTTGGATTATTAACGATTCCCTGCTCCATTAAAGTTTCAATACTTACAATGGAATCATTCTCAAATACTTCTAACGCAGAAACATTGATTCCAACAATTGTTTTGGTATTTCTGTTGGTAAATCCACGCTTTGGTATTCTTCTGTATAATGGCATCTGACCGCCTTCGAAACCAGGTCTAGTTGCTCCTGAACGAGCCTTTTGACCTTTGTGTCCCTTACCTGCTGTCTTGCCATTTCCTGAACCGTGTCCACGTCCTCTTCTGAAATTATCACTGTGCTTTGAGCCTTCTGCTGGCTGTAAATTTGACAAATCCATTCTGACACCTCCTTACTTCAATATTAAATTTCTTCTACTTTTACTAAATGTTTTACGTGTCTAATCATACCTCTTACTGCATCATTGTCCGGCATTTCAACAGTATGATTTATTTTACGTAAACCTAATGCTTCTACTGTTTTTCTATTTTTCGGAACTGCACCAATTGTAGATTTTACAAGTGTAATTTTTAATTTTTCTGCCATTTTCAATTCCCTCCTTAACCAAGTATCTCTTCAACAGATTTACCGCGAAGCTTAGCTACTTCTTCTGGAGATTTTAACTGGCTTAAAGCTTCAAGTGTAGCAAGTACTACATTTTGCTTGTTGTTGGAACCTAAAGATTTTGTACGAATATTTTTAATTCCTGCTAATTCACACACGCTACGTGCAGGACCGCCTGCAATAACACCAGTACCTTCAGGAGCTCTTTTCAGTAATACAGATGCACCGGTATGTTTTCCGGTAATATCATGAGTAATACTGCTGTTATCATCTAATGTTACACAAATCAATTTCTTTGCTGCATCTTCTTTTCCTTTACGAATTGCTTCTGGAATTTCAGATGCTTTTCCTAAGCCTGCACCTACATGACCATTGCCGTCACCAACAACAACCAAAGCTGTAAAGCGGAAATTACGTCCACCTTTAACAACCTTTGTTACACGCTTAATTGATACCACTTTTTCTGTTAATTCTAATTGATTAGCATCAATGATTGTACGTTTCATGTAATTGTCTCCTCCTATTAAAAGTCTAATCCAGCTTCTCTTGCTGCATCAGCTAGAGCTTTGATTTTTCCTTGATATATAAAGCCGCCTCTATCGAAGACAACAGTAGTGATACCTTTTTCTAATGCTTTTTTTGCAATTACAGTTCCAAGATGTGCTGCTGCATCAACATTGTTTGTTTTCTCCAGCTCTGCTTTTACATCTTTTTGAAGTGTAGACGCGGAAATAAGTGTATTTCCAACTGTATCATCAATAATCTGTGCGTACATATGATTATTGCTTCTAAACACAGCTAAACGTGGTCTTTCGGCTGTACCGGAGAAACGATTACGCATTCTGCTATGTTTTTTCAACCGAACTTCCGCTCTTGTTTTTTTACTAACCATTTTTGTGTTCCTCCTTTAATTATTTTTTACCAGTCTTACCAACTTTACGTCTAATGATTTCATCAGCATATTTAATACCTTTTCCTTTGTAAGGTTCAGGTCTTCTTTTATCTCTGATTTCAGCTGCGTACTGGCCAACTTTTTCTTTGTCAATACCGGAAATGGTAATTTTGTTACCTTCTACTTTTGATTCTAATCCTTCTGGATCTTCCATTTCAACTGGATGTGAATAACCTAAGTTCAAGGTTAAAGTTGTACCGGATTTAGATGCTTTATAACCTACACCATTTACTTCTAATTCTTTTTTATAACCATCTGCTACGCCTACAACCATGTTGTTAATCAAAGTTCTAGTCAGACCGTGTAATGATTTCATTTTCTTTAAATCATTTGGTCTAGATACTGTAATTTCAGAACCTTCTAATTTGATTTCCATTTCTGCTGGTAACACTCTATCTAGTGTTCCTTTAGGACCTTTTACAGTCACATGATTATTTTCTGCAATATCTACAGTTACTCCTGCAGGTACTGCGATTGGCATTCTTCCTATACGTGACATGCCCGTACCTCCTATTTTACCATACGTAAGCGAGAACTTCTCCACCTACAGCCAATTTTCTTGCTTCTTTGTCAGTGATAACACCTTGGTTTGTGGAAAGAATTGCTATTCCCAAACCTCCCAAAACCTTAGGGATTTCCATTTTACCGGCAAATACACGAAGTCCCGGTTTGGAAATTCTCTTAAGTCCTGTAATAATTTTTTCACTTTTATCTTTTCCGTATTTTAATGTAATACGAATTGTTTGGAAGTTACCATCTTCTACGATTTCGTATTTTGCAATATATCCTTCATTTACAAGGATATCTGCGATTGCAGTCTTCATCTTGGAAGCTGGAACGTCTACTGTATCATGTTTAGCAGTATTAGCATTACGAATTCTTGTAAGCATATCTGCGATTGGATCACTCATATTCATGATGTTTCATTTCCTCCTTTTCCGGCCTACCAAGAAGCCTTTTTAACTCCTGGAATCTGTCCTTTGTAAGCTAACTCACGGAAACAGATTCTGCAGATTCCATATTTTCTTAAATATGCATGTGGACGTCCACAAATTCTGCAACGGTTATATTCTCTGGTAGAGAATTTCGCGTTACGCTGCTGTTTGATTTTCATTGATGTTTTTGCCATTGAAATTCCCTCCTTATTATTTGGCGAAAGGCATATTAAACTGTGCCAGTAACTCGCGTGCTTCTTCATCAGTCTTAGCTGTGGTAACAAATATAATATCCATACCACGAACTTTGTCGACTTTGTCATATTCTATTTCCGGGAAAATTAACTGCTCTTTAATACCTAAAGCGTAGTTTCCTCTACCGTCAAATGCATTTGGATTTACACCTCTAAAGTCACGTACACGAGGTAATGCAAGATTGATTAAGCGGTCAACAAATTCATACATTTTGTCTCCTCTTAATGTCACTTTACATCCAATAGGCATTCCTTCTCTAAGCTTAAAGTTTGCAATAGAGTTTCTAGCCTTGGTTGTAACAACTTTCTGACCTGAAATCTTCTCTAAATCTGCAACTGCAGCATCTAAAAGTTTTGCATTTTCTTTTGCTTCACCAACACCCATGTTAATTACAACTTTATTGAGTTTTGGTACTTCCATAATGTTTTTATATTCAAATTTTTTCATCAGAGCTTGTGTAACTTCATTCTGATAGGTTTCTTTTAATCTACTACTCAACTGAATGGACCTCCTCTCCTAAATTAATCAATCACATCGCCAGTGGATTTTGCAAAACGTACTTTTTTGTCTCCGTCCATTTTCAACCCTACACGAGTAGCGGTTCCTTTATGAACATACATTACGTTTGAAATATCGATTGGTCCTTCCTGATGAATGATACCGCCTTGCTGATTAGCCGCGCTTGGTTTTGCATGCTTGGTAACCATGTTGATACCTTCTACCAGTACTGTATTATTTTTTCTGTTTACGGTAATAATTTTACCTTCTTTATCTTTGTCTTTTCCAGCGATTATTTTAACTAAATCACCTTTTTTTATTTTCATCGTTGCCATCTTCGCACCTCCTATAATACTTCTGGAGCTAGGGAAACAATTTTCATAAATTGTTTTTCACGAAGCTCTCGAGCAACTGGTCCAAAGATACGGGTTCCTTTTGGGGTCTTATCATCTTTAATGATAACTGCCGCATTCTCATCGAATTTAATATAAGAACCGTCTTTACGACGAGCACCTTTTTTTGTACGAACTACTACAGCTTTTACAATATCACCTTTTTTGACAACGCCGCCTGGTGTTGCATCTTTAACCGTAGCAGTGATTATATCTCCGATATTTGCATATCTTCTGGTAGATCCGCCCATAACACGGATACAAAGTATTTCTTTTGCTCCGGTATTATCAGCTACTTTCAGTCTACTTTCCTGTTGAATCATGCTGGTAGCCTCCTTTATTTCGCTCTCTGAATAATCTCTACAAGTCTCCATCTCTTGTCCTTAGATAAAGGTCTTGTCTCCATTACTTTAACTGTATCACCAACTTTGCAGTCGTTATTCTCGTCATGAGCTTTTAATTTATAAGTTCTCTTTATGATTTTTTTATACAATGGATGTCTTACATTATCTGCTACTGATACAACAACAGTCTTATCCATTTTATCACTTACAACTTTACCTGTACGTGTTTTTCTAAGATTTCTTTCTTCCACGGTTTTGGCTCCTTTCTATATTATTGTCCTGTTTTTTGGACATCTAGGAATACCCGAAAGGGTACTTACCTAGGACAATTAAGCTTCTTGTGCTTTTTCAGTAATAATCGTCTGAATTCTAGCGATGTTCTTACGAACTTCTTTAATTCTTCCGGTATTTTCCAACTGATTTGTAGCATTCTGGAATCTTAAATTGAAAAGTTCTTTTTTTGCAGCTACTAACTGTTCATTTAATGCTGCTACCGATTCTTCTTTTAAATCTTTTACGAAATTACTAGTTTTCATTTGATTCACCGCCTTCTAAGTCTGCACGCGAAACCACTTTACATCTGCAAGGTAATTTGTGTGTAGCAAGACGTAATGCTTCACGAGCGATTTCTTCGGATACACCGGAGATTTCAAATAAAACACGTCCTGGTTTCACAACAGCTACCCAATACTCTAATGCACCTTTACCAGAACCCATACGAGTTTCAGCCGGTTTTGCAGTTACTGGTTTATCAGGGAAAATTTTAATCCAAACTTTACCACCACGTTTGATATAACGAGTCATAGCAACACGGGCTGCTTCTATTTGATTGGATTTGATCCAACATGGTTCTAATGATACAATACCATATTCACCATTTGTAATTTTATTACCTCTTAACGCCTTACCTGCCATGGAACCACGGAATTGTTTACGACGTTTTACTCTTTTTGGCATTAACATTATTTATCGCTCCCTTCCTTTGCTGCTTTGGTTGGAAGTACCTCGCCTTTGTAAATCCATACCTTAACACCAACTTTTCCAAAGGTGGTATCTGCTTCAGCGAATCCGTAATCGATATCTGCTCTTAAGGTCTGAAGTGGAATAGTTCCTTCGCTATAAGTTTCTGTACGAGCCATATCTGCTCCGCCTAAACGACCTGCACAAGAAGTTTTAATACCAAGGGCTCCTGATTTCATACATCTTCCCATACAAGATTTCATTGCTCTACGGAAGGAAATACGATTTTCTAACTGTAATGCAATATTTTCAGCTACTAACTGAGCATCTTTATCTGGTCTTTTTACTTCTTTAATATCTACTACTAATTTTTTGTTTGTAAATTTCTGAAGTTCTGCTTTTACTCTTTCAATTTCAGCGCCACCTTTTCCAATTACTACACCTGGTTTTGCTGTATAAAGAATAACTTTTACGCGATCAGAGGCTCTTTCAATTTCAATTTTGGAAACACCTGCTGCATATAATTTCTTTTTCAGAAACGTTCTGATATTGTAGTCCTCAATTAAGAGATCTGCAAAATCCGCTTCCGCATACCACTTAGAGTCCCAATCTCTAATGATGCCGACTCTTAAGCCATTAGGATTCACTTTCTGTCCCATGTCTGCCTCCTATCTTTCATCAAGCACTACTGTAATATGGCTCATTCTCTTTTCGATTCTGTATGCCCTACCCTGTGCTCTTGGTTTTATTCTCTTCATTGTTGGTCCTTTATTTGCAAAACATTCTGCAACATAAAGATTTTCTGGGTTCATTCCATTATTATTTTCAGCATTTGCAACCGCTGATTTTAACAATTTTTCTATGATGCTTGATGCGTATCTTGGGTTGTAAGTCAGGATAGCAAGTGCTGTTTGCACATCTTTTCCTCGGATTGCATCCAATACGAAGCAAGCTTTTTGAACTGACACTCTAGCATAAGATATCTTCGCTGAAGGTCTGGTATCTTTTTGTGCATTTCTTTCTCTTTTTATCTGACTTCTATGTCCTTTAGCCATGGATGTTGGAACCTCCTTTCATTCTTTGAGCCCTGTTCCGTAGGGCGTATCAGTGTACCCAATGGGTATTTCGATGTATGCTCTTTTATGTAAGCACACAGGATATCCCAAGGGTATTTCAAATTCTTCTGAATTAACGAACTTTTGATTTCTTTTCGTCTTTTCCATGTCCTCTGTAAGTTCTTGTTACTACGAACTCACCAAGTTTATGTCCAACCATATCTTCTGTTACATATACCGGTACATGTTTTCTTCCGTCATGAACAGCAAATGTAAGTCCTACAAATTGTGGAAAGATAGTAGAACGACGAGACCATGTTTTAATAACACTTTTGTCGCCTGCTGCGCTCATGGCGTCTACTTTTTTCAGTAAACTTGCATCAGCAAATGGTCCTTTTTTCAGTGAACGAGCCATAATTGTCCTCCTTAATTCTGACCCCGTTTCCGAGCATCTGCATGCCCCCGGGTGTCTTCTTATTATTTAAGAGCTCTACCGTCTTTTCTTCTTACGATAAGCTTGTTAGATTGCTTGTTTTTCTTTCTTGTCTTCAAACCAAGAGCTGGTTTACCCCAAGGTGTACATGGTCCCGGACGTCCGATTCCAGCTTTACCTTCTCCACCACCGTGTGGATGGTCATTAGGATTCATAACAGAACCACGTACGGTTGGGCGGAAGCCCATGTGACGTTTCCGTCCTGCTTTACCAATTTTAACAAGGTTATGATCTGTGTTGCCAACAGCACCAACCGTTGCTCTGCAAATTACAGGCACCATTCTCATTTCGCCAGATGGCAGTCTTAATGTTGCATATTTGCCTTCCTTTGCCATTAACTGTGCACTGTTTCCTGCGGAACGAACCAGCTGTCCACCTTTACCAGGATATAATTCAATGTTGTGTACCTGAGTACCAACTGGAATACCTTCTAAAGGTAAGCAATTTCCTAATTTTACTTCTGCTTCTGGTCCATTCATTACTTTCATGCCATCGGTTAATCCTTCTGGAGCAAGAATGTATGTTTTTTCACCGTCTGCATAGCAGATTAAAGCGATATTAGCTGTTCTGTTTGGATCGTATTCAATTCCAATTACAGTTGCAGGAATACCATCTTTTTTGTTTCTTTTAAAATCAATAATTCTATATTTTCTTCTAGGACCGCCACCGCGATGTCTAACAGTAATTTTACCCTGATTGTTACGACCAGCACTTTTCTGTATGGAAACCAGTAAGGATTTCTCCGGTGTGGTTTTTGTGATTTCAGAAAAATCAGAACCAGTCATATTTCTTCTGGAAGGTGTATATGGGTTATATGTCTTAATTCCCATGGTATTTCTCCTTTCATTAATTCACGCTTATTCTTTGGCATAAAAATATGCTTAAAGAGCGTTTCATTGCTTGCGCTTGTTCTTACCTAATTTAGGTAGAATGCGTTTTGCTTCTGGTTAAGTTTATTATCGCACTTTTCTGTGCTTAATTTGTTCCGTGTTTACAGTCCTGCGAAAATTTCAATTTCCTTGCTGTCACCTGTTAACTGAACAATTGCTTTTTTAGTCTGTGCAGTTCTTCCAATTACCGCACCTCTTCTTTTCTTCTTACCGTCGATGTTCATGGTATTTACACTCTTTACCTTGGTTCCCTCGAACATTTTTTCAACAGCTTCTTTAATCATAGTCTTATTTGCATCTGGATGAACTAAAAATGTATATTTTTTTTCGCCCATAGCGTTCATACTTTTTTCTGTAATAACCGGTTTGAGGATTACGTCATAATATTGTACGTTTGCCATTATGCATACACCTCCTCGATTGTTGCTACTGCATCTTTAGTTACAATTACGGTATCGTATTTTAAGATGTCGTATACATTGATTGTATTGGTCAATGCTGTTTTAACTGCCGGAATATTTCTTGCAGATAAAATCACATTTTGGTCATTCTCGTTTAAAACTACTAACGCTTTGTTCACTTTCAAGTTATCTAAAACTTCTTGGAACTTCTTCGTCTTTATTGCATCCATCTTCAATTCGTCAACAACGATAAATTTGTTTTCAACCACTCTTGATGTTAATGCTGATTTAAGAGCTACTCTTTTTTCTTTCTTATTTAACTTAAAAGAGTAATCTCTTGGTACTGGAGCAAATACAACTCCACCACCTGTCCACTGGGGAGCTCTGATAGATCCTTGTCTTGCATGACCGGTTCCTTTTTGTCTCCATGGTTTTCTTCCGCCGCCGCGAACTTCAGAACGTGTCTTTGCTTTCTGCGTTCCCTGACGGTTGTTTGCGAGCTGCTGTACAACTGCCATGTGTACTAAGTGTTTGTTAACTGTTACACCGAACACTGTGTCGTTAAGCTCAAGGCTTCCTACTTCATTGCCTTCCATATTATAAATAGCTACGTTAGCCATCGTTAAGTTCCTCCTTTCCTAGTCAAGCACTATTTTTCTGCTTTTACACTCTCTTTAATAGTTACTAAAGATTTCTTAGGTCCTGGTACAGCACCTTTTATTAAAAGCAGATTGTTCTCAGCATCCACTCTGACAACTTCCAAATTCTGAACTGTTACTTTTTCAGAACCCATGTGACCTGGCATTCCTTTTCCCTTGAATACTTTACTTGGGCTGGAACATGCACCGTTGGAACCTTGATGACGATGGAACTTAGAACCATGAGTCATAGGTCCTCTATGCTGATTATGTCTCTTAATAGCACCCTGGAATCCTTTACCTTTAGAAATTGCAGTTGCGTCGATTTTATCACCTTCTGCAAAAATATCAGCTTTGATTTCATCTGCTAGTTTGTAATCTGCAGCGTTTTCAAACTTGAACTCTCTGACAAATCTCTTGCTAGATACTCCGGCTTTTTCAAAGTGGCCTTTGCCTGCTTTGCTTACACCGTGTCTATTTCTGATTTCTTTCTTGCCATTGGCATCTTTGTTTACAATTCTTTCTTTCTTGTCAACAAAACCTACCTGAACTGCACTGTATCCATCATTTTTAACAGTTTTAATCTGTGTTACAACACATGGACCAGCCTGTAATACAGTAACCGGCACTAAAATGCCGTCTGCATCGAAGATTTGGGTCATTCCAACTTTAGTCGTTAAAATCGCTTTCTTCATTACTTTTACCTCCTGTTTTCTCTACAGCGGAACGGGATATCCCGTTCATCCTAGAACAGTCAATATATCTTCTATATTAAACCCTTCAGGATTTTACCTTGACTTATTTGTTCTTCATTTTGATATCAATGTACACACCAGCTGGCATTTCCAATCTGGATAATGCATCCACAGTTTTCTGTGTTGGTGCAATAATATCGATAAGTCTCTTGTGAGTTCTTTGCTCGAACTGCTCTCTAGAATCTTTGTACTTGTGAACCGCTCTTAAAATTGTTACTACTTCCTTTTTAGTAGGAAGAGGTACCGGTCCGCTCACCTGTGATCCGTTTTTCTTTACAGTCTCGATGATTTTTTTAGCTGATGCATCCACTAACTGATGCTCATATGCCTTCAATGTGATTCTCATTACTTGACTTGCCATAAAAAAAGTCGCCTCCTTTTCGCACTTTAACTTCAGTACGACAAGCGGTGACTGTACACTTCTCCGTGTGTGTCATATGTTTTACACACGGCGCTTCTACATTTTTCTTTGTAGACTCTCTTTGTAGTACAGTGACTTGTCGCCAGTTTCCTAACTTGACATTCGCTCCACGGAAAACCTGCCCATAGGCAGCAACCTCACGTTTCAACGCTATCATGCCACAGCACGTATTATTATATCGGAAATTTTCCAGTATTGCAAGCTTTTTTTACAAATTTCTTTTAAAATTTTTTACCATGATTTTTACAGGCACTGTTCAATGGTATTAATCACAATTTCTAATGCTTTAATTCTAGCATATTTCTTGTCATTGGATTCTAAAATATGCCAAGGTGCATACGTGGTGCTGGTTTTTTGAATCATTTCATTAACAGCCATCTCATATTGATCCCACTTTTCCCGATTACGCCAGTCTTCTTCTGTGATTTTCCATTGTTTTTGTGGTGTATTCTTACGTTCTTCAAAACGAGCAAGCTGAGTATCCTTATCAATCTGCACCCAGAATTTTACAATAACAGCTCCCCAATCAGACAATTCTTTTTCAAATTCATTGATTTCATGATAGGCTCTCTGCCACTCATTTTCACTGCAAAATCCTTCTAGACGTTCTACCATAACTCTGCCGTACCATGTTCTATCAAAAATAGCTATGTGTCCTGTCTTTGGTAAGCGATTCCAAAAGCGCCATAAATAATGCCTTGCCTTTTCATGCGGTTCTGGACTTGCAATAGGATGTACTTCAAATCCTCTAGGATCCAATGCTCCGGTTATCCTCTTAATGTTTCCCCCTTTGCCTGCTGCATCCCAACCTTCGTAGGCAATGACCACTGGCACTTTCTTTCTATATAATTCATTATGAAGCTGCCCTAATTTTTTCTGCAATTCTTCTAATTTAGTCTTGTATTCTTCTTCTGTTAAATTTTTATCAAGATTTACTTCTGAAAGTTTTTCCATTTTTTTCAAAGGAAATATATTCTGAAGCAGTGGAACTGCCATAGCGCTGTTTTGAAGTGCTGTATCAATTCCACACACCAGTGTTTCTAGCACTTGAAGTTCTGCCCATTTTTTATTTTTGGCATCCACAATGTACCAAGGTGCCAAAGAGGTATTGGTATCACTTAAATACTGGTCATAAACTTCCATGCATTTATCGTAGTGCATGTTCTGCCAACTATCTTCCTTGCTTACACGCCATTTGGTGTTTTTATCTTTTTTTAATAAGTCAATTCGTTTTTTCTGCTCTTTTTGACTAATATGAAAAAAGAATTTCATGACTAAATATCCATCATCCGTTAGTTGTCGTTCCATTCGCTTTACACTGTCAATTTGGTTTTTATACTGCGTTTCTTCCTGTCCATTTTGTAATCTTGCCCGTGTTACCTC
This sequence comes from Lachnospiraceae bacterium, assembly GCA_036653135.1. Taxonomy (GTDB): domain Bacteria; phylum Bacillota; class Clostridia; order Lachnospirales; family Lachnospiraceae; genus Petralouisia. The sequence goes on along the minus strand of JAVVUO010000017.1, from coordinate 3,138 downwards.
GTCCATCCAGCCGGAATCCAAAAACATAAATTTGCCCGCCTCTGGAATTCTCACAAAGTATCGGTATAAAAATGGCTTACGTCTTTCTTCTTCTGTTGGAATATCCATGGTTGCCACTTTGAAAAATCGTGGATCAATGTTACGGATTACCTTTCCTAGAATGCTTCCTTTTCCAGCTGTTCCCCAACCTTCAAAAAGTACCAGCACCGGAAGCTTATGGTCTTTTATCTGCATTTGCTGTGCTGCTAATTTTTTTCTTGCCATTTCTAAGCGTTCCTCTATTTCTGCATCTTCGAGTCTTTGAGGTTTATTCCACTTTTTCAGCATACTATGTTCCTCCTTATTATAATTTTTCTTCTTAACTTTACTTATTTATTATAAATGCGCTATCCAAAAAAAGCAATATTTTATCACTACTAAAAGTTGTGATAAAGAATCCTGCTTACAGGATTTCTTGCCGCGGTGCAATCCTCGCAGAGTGTTTTTATTATATAGGAAACACTTTCTTGTGTAATAAAAACCTCCGGTATCATCCGGAGGTTCCTTTTACAGCATATTATATTTTTTCAACATTTCTTCCACCACTGTTCCTTCTCCCTTACTCATTGCTTTTTTCAAAGCAATATTGGCGGCTAAGGGCAGCTTTATATCCGTAATTTTCTTGCCGTCCATCATCTTGGAAGTGGAATCCAATAATACACGCACATCATATACTGAGCCAAATACCTCCGGCACTCCACGGTCTACATTTAATAATGTATATACTGCTTCCATGGCTGTTCTTACAGAATATTCCGTAGTAAATACAGTATCCCTTACAGTATCTGAAAATTGTCCTATAAAAGCAAAGTTTACGCAGTCTTTGGGAACTACTTTCGGACGATCCCCGGCTGTTCTTGGCATAAAGAATGCTGTAATATAAGGCATCATACAAGGTACGCTGTTGGCGGAATGAACTGCCATATCGTGGATTTGATCTTTGGGAACGCCTAAATGATACAGCCATTCCTCTGTGATTTCAATTCCCGTACATTCTCTCATAGGTTTCTTAATAAAGTTACCAGGACGGTCTGTAAATAATCCATATACCCATACCACCAACTGGTCTTTTGGCTGCTCTTTAAAATGTGGCTGACGGTTTACAGTGTAGCTCATCATCCAGTTGGAATCTTTTGCTGTAATAATTCCACCGGTTACTACTTTTCCGCTAAATGGGTCACGTTTACATACTTTTTGAAGGTAAGGAGGAATTTTGTCATCTAATGTAGTAACTGTTGCCGACTCCCAGTTTGTTGCTTTGGTATTGGTGCAAAACTTATCTGGATGACCAAATGCCGGATCTTGTACGGCAATGTTTTTCCACAAATTCCAACAGCCTCTAATGGAATCATCCAGTTCTGCTGGATGTGTCTGATCTCCTAACGATGCATTTTCCGTACAGCTTCCGTTTGTAACAAATACAAGATCATCTTCAATTAAATCAATTTCTTCTTCCTGTCCTTGATGGATACATACAATCTTCTTTGCTACCTTTTTTTCGCTTTGAATATGGAATATCACATTGGTAACTTCTGTCTGGTACTGGAATTGCACACCATGTTCTTCTAAATATTTCATCATGGGAAGTATCAATGATTCATACTGATTGTATTTGGTAAATTTCAGTGCGGAAAAGTCGGGCAATCCACCAATATGATGAATGAAACGCTGAATATATAATTTCATTTCCAATGCACTGTGCCAATCTTCAAATGCAAACATGGTTCTCCAATAAAGCCAAAAATTAGATTTGAAAAATTCATCTGTAACTACATCACAAATTCTCTTATCGTATAGGTCTTCATCTTTTGTCATAAATAAATGAATGATTTCCAAAGACGCTTTATCACTTAAGGTAAACTTTCCGTCTGTATGTGCATCTTCTCCACAATTTACAGTAGCTCTCATTAAGGAATAGTTAGGGTCTTCTTTGTTTAACCAATAATATTCGTCCAATACGGAAGCTCCTTCTATCTCCAAAGATGGAATGGAGTGAAATAAATCCCAAAGACATTCAAAATGATTCTCCATTTCTCTTCCACCACGAATAATAAATCCTCTTTCCTTATCTTTAATTCCGTCGCAAGCTCCTCCTGGAAGCTCCATTTCTTCTAATATATGAATATGCTCTCCCTTCATCTGTCCGTCACGTATTAAAAAACAGGCTGCTGCAAGTGATGCCAATCCAGAACCTACGATATAAGCTGATTTTTTATCCACATCCTGAGGTTTTTTTGGACGTGCAAATGCTTCATAATTTCCATTGCTGTAATACATAATATTTCCTCCTATGTCCCATATCAGCCTTGTACAAATGCTTTGTTCTCATATGGTTTTCTTTTTCTTATATTTTAAAAGGAAGTATCATTCTTCTCAATAGACAGAAAAACCTCACTGTCTAGTTCTTAAACAGTGAGGTAATACTGTAATAATACTAAGGGCAAAAATTACATACTATCTGCCCTTATCTTATTTTTTTCCTGCATAGCAAAAACGTTCCAGTGCCTTACTCACATCGCCTTCAATTAAACAACCCAGTCGTTCTACTATTTTTTCAGGTTTTTCTTTCATTCCATTTTCAATCCAGTCAAGAACCAGTCCCACAAATCCATATTTATAAAACTGTGCAATAAAAGACTTGTCCTCTTCTCGAACCTGAATATTTTGTGCTTTCTCTTCTATTACATCTATCAACAGGCGATATGTTTGTTCATAGAGAAATTTAGTTAGGAATTCCCTAGCTCCAGAATGATATGCATTTACCATTACCCGACGGTTCTGACGAATATATTCAAATATGTATAAATACCCTTCCTGCCATGTATCATAACTTTTGTTTTCTTCCACCACCTTCATGGTTTCACTGGTAAATACCCATTCTGCTAAATCATAAATATCCTTAAAATGATAATAAAATGTTTGGCGGTTTACTTCACACTCTTCTGCTAAATCTACCACTGTAATTTTGTCTAATGGTTTTTCCTCCATAAGCTTCTTTAGAGAGGCTGCCAATGCTTTTTTTGTTGTCTGTGCCATTTTTTCCCTCACTTTTACCTGATATTTTCCCCATCGTTACGTTCTTCCAATAATTCTAATAAA
>JAVVUO010000016.1:0-61385 GCA_036653135.1 Lachnospiraceae bacterium | reverse complement strand
TGCTTCCATAACTTTTCCTCCACCCATTGTCACCATTCCTCCTTTCAAGTGTTCTATCTATAAGTACCTTTGAGAAATGATTTGGTTCCCTTTTTTTGAAATTATTTTTATTTTTTTCTATTTAATCTTTATTTTTTCTATTTTTGCATACTTTTTAAGGACAATGCTGCTGCATTGTCTTTATCATACGATTGTCAAGGTTGTGTGATCTGAATGCATTCTAAATACATCTTTGGAATTATGTTTTAAATTGTTTTTGTTTTTGTTTTAGCTTTAGCTTTAGTCTTAGTTTTACTTTTAGTTTTACTTTTTGTTTTAGCTTTAGTTTTAGCTTTAGTTTTACTTTTTGTTTTACTTTTAGCTTTAGTTTTAGTTTTGGTTTTGGTTTTAGTTTTAGTTTTAGTTTTAGTTTTAGTTTTAGTTTTAGTTTTAGTTTTTAGTTTTTAGTTTGTAGTTTTAGTTTTTAGTTTTAGTTTTTAGTTTTAGTTTTTAGTTTTAGTTTTTAGTTTTAGTTTTTAGTTTTAGTTTTAGTTTGTAGTTGTAGTTTTAGTTTTTAGTTGTAGTTGTAGTTTTTAGTTTTAGTTTTAGTTTTAGTTTTAGTTTTTAGTTTTAGTTTTAGTTTTTAGTTTTTAGTTTTAGTTTTACTTTTTGTTTTACTTTTAGCTTTAGTTTTTAGTTTTAGTTTTAGTTTTTAGTTTTAGTTTGTAGTTTTAGTTTTAGTTTTTAGTTTTAGTTTTAGTTTGTAGTTGTAGTTTTAGTTTTTAGTTGTAGTTGTAGTTTTTAATTTTAGTTTTAGCTTTAGATTTAGATTTAGTTTTTTCGTTTTGGTTTTTTGTAGACTATAACTCAGATACAGGCTTTCCTGTATGGAAATAAAAAAAGATGTTCCGAAAGAATATATTCAAATATGGTTCTTTTTGATGCTAAACTTACGGTGTCAGATATAGATTATAAAATACTGCAAGAACAGAATATCAATTTTCTTTCTAAAAGTCAAGACATTTGTTACATTTTTTTAGCAATTTTCCCGATTTTTTTGATACATTTTACCATGAAGTTTTCATTGACAAATAATGCATCCTATTTTATAGTAGAAACTATAGTTTACTTTGATATTCAAACTATTATATGCATTAAACTAAAAATATGTTGTTAAGAAGTGGTGTAAAATATGAGAGCGAAAATAATCGGAACCGGAAGCTGCCTTCCAAAAAAAATTGCAACCAATTATGATTTATCTAAAGTAGTAGATACCAATGATGAATGGATTCAAAGTCGAACTGGCATTTGTCAGCGTCATTTAGTTTCTTCTTTGGACGAAACTTCCACCAGTATGGCCGTTACAGCTGCCGCATTGGCATTAGAAGATGCCCATCTCTTACCAGAAGAGCTTGATCTCATTCTAGTTGCCACTGTGTCCGGAGATTTTCTTACTCCTAGCACTGCTTGCGTGGTTCAGCGAGAGCTCCATGCAATTCATGCCACTGCATTTGACATTAACGCTGCGTGTTCTGGTTTTCTCTTTGCACTAAATACCGTCGATGCTTATTTTCAGGCAGGCATTTATCGTACTGCACTGATTATTGGTGTAGAAACTCTTTCCAAATTAATTGACTGGTCTGACCGTTCCACCTGTGTTCTTTTTGGAGATGGTGCCGGTGCCATTGTTGCAAAAGCAGACACTAATGGGATGATTGCTAGTTTGCAAGGCTCTGATGGAACAAACGCAGATGTGCTGTCTTGTCCAAACCGTTCTAACCACAATCCTTATATATCCTCAACTCCAGAGCCTGCTTATCTTTCCATGAATGGGCAAGAGGTTTTTAAATTTGCTGTTAAAAAAGTTCCGCAATGCATTCAGGATTTATTGAAACAAGTTGATTTAACCCCAGATGACGTGACTTATTACCTGCTTCATCAGGCAAATTATAGAATTATTTCTTCCATTGCACGTAAATTGAAACAGCCTCTTTCTAAATTTCCCTCCAACGTAGACAAGTGTGGAAATACTTCAGCTGCCAGTATTCCCATTCTTTTAGATGAAGTACATAAACAAGGTCTATTAAAAGAAAATGATACTATTGTATTATCTGGATTTGGTGCCGGACTTACTTGGGGGGCTGCTATATTTCAATGGTAACAACTATTTTGATATCACCTATGATTTCAAAAATCAGCTTTCCAGCAGCGATTTTTACAAAAAAATGCGTACTGGGTCACTTCCTACTACTGCGCAGGTGAATCCGGAAGAAGCTTGTCACTTATAAAAAGAACCCAATACCTGCTGAATTTAATTGCCGGTATTGGGTTCTTTCTGTATTTGTCCTATTTTATTTAATCTATTAAAGTATTAGTGTCACTTGATATTGCCTGAAGTTCCTTTTCTGTTATCATTTTCACTTTATCATTTAGATACCCTAGCTCTTCTAATACAGAAATAGTTTTTTCACAGGCTTTTGTCAATATTACCCCTGCATATATTGTAGATTTTCCATCTGTAATATTATCCTCTTGATTTCCAAAACGATTATTTCTAGCTCCCTTTGGAGGCATAAAACAAAAATTCAGTGAGTTTACATAAATATTATTTTCTCGTTCCTTGGTTATTTCCGAAGAATATAAACAATAGTTACCTGTCTCAAAATCTTCTTTTAATGCTGTAAATAATTGTTCCGCGTCTTCCGTAGGGAATTCCACACTGTGAAAATTACCAGTTTCATCTGCATAATCAAAGGTTCCTCCCGGAAACATTTGAATCTTTGAATAGTAATCTGTAAAATAATATGTTAAATAATCCTGTGGGCTATTTTCAAATGTCAAAAACTTATTTAGGGCAGAATCTTTCTGTTCTGTGTAATATTCATCCCAGGGAAGGTAGTAGGTACGATTTACGCTTTCTCCATTTTTAAGCAGATAGCATATGGCAAGCTGCACCTTAGGAGAATCCTCTTCCTTCCTATATTTACTAAAATATGTTTCAAATTCATCTTTTGATTCTATGATACGCTGCTGTAATTCCCGACATTCCTGAATACGTGCTTCCTTATTTGTATAGATACTATAATTTCCCTCTACAGAAACAGCTTCAATTTCATTTTTGTCTGGTACACGCTTTTCAACTCCTAACACATCTAACTCCATGACCAGCAAAAAAGCAGACATCAAGATACCTAATCCAAAGCTTTCTAAAATTCGTTTTCTTTGAAATACCATAAATCGCTTTTCTATTATCATTTCTACCATAAAAAACGCTGTAATTCCAAAAAGCAAGGAGCTTAATAACACAATAGGAAATATTTTTCCTGTAATCTCTCTTCCACTAAAAAAACCATGAATAAAAAATGAAGATAGCACTCCTGCTGCTATAATTGCTACGCTCCAGCGAAACAATGGTTTCAGCCATCCAATCACAATCACATCTCCTGCACATTCTAACTGACGTTTTTTATAAATCAAAAGTGCTAGCACAATAAATACTACTGCTGCCAATACATACCATTTTACATAATGTACCCCGCCTATCATGGGTAATCCCATCGTCTGATTGTCATATTGAAGCTGAATCTTTGATGTTAAGAAATTTAACGGTGCTAAGGGAGATATTCTTCTCACTTCCTGTGTTCCATAAAATCCATACACCAATTCTTGTAACACCACATCTACTACAGTACAAATTCCCATATAACCATAGTTTAAGAGGATAAAATAAATGGGTGCCACTACAATATGACCCGTAAGCATTAGGGCAAAGACTGCCAAACTGTATGCAAAAATCGATATTCCAGATACTATTCCCAGCCACTGCAGCAAATATTCCAGATGATTGATACCGTTTAGAAACCACACAAATACAGTTACTAAAAACGCTCCAATCTGAGGAACAATTAAAAACAGCAGTCCTGAGATGTAATTTGTACAAAACAATTCTTCTCTTCTTACCGGTAGAGCATGTATCATATTGGCATTTTTAGTATGAAATAAATAAGAAAATACACAAAGCGCCGCTGCCAAAGCAAAGACAAATATCACAACTGGTAGCAATGCATATCTCATTCCTTCTACTACTCCAATTATTTTTGAATAATCCTGCTCTGTTTGAAGGGTAAATTCAGTATTGATATAGTTATTTGTATTAAGATAAGTGCAAACCGGTAAAAGCCACATACAAACCATTGTGTATAATACCCAGATTGGCCAAAAATGAGTTACATTTTTTTTAAATATAGTTTTATTAAAAAAGGATATCCTTGACTGCATAGTCTGCACCTCCCATTTCGTAAATAAATATTTCCTCTAATGTCAAAGGCAGTACATCAATAAAAAGAGGATTTAACCTTTCCAGTTCTTTTTGTGCATTTTGTGGATTTCCTTTTACAATCAGCGTATAAACCCGTCCCATATTAGACATATGTAGCACATCATAGCTATTTGGAAGTGTGGGCATTCCTTGCTCAAATGCAATCTGAATTTTAGAAATATTTCCCTGAAGACCACTAAGAGAATGCTCTAGTATAATCTTTCCCTGATTCATAAATCCTACATGATCACATACATCTTCCAACTCTCTTAAATTATGGGAAGATACTAGCACTGTCATTTCCTTCTCTGACACTTCTGAGAGGATAAGACTCCAAATTTGTCTGCGCATCACCGGATCTAATCCATCCACCGGTTCATCTAAAATTAAAATCTGAGGATTACAGCAAAGTGCAAGCCAAAATGCTACTTGTTTTTGCATTCCTTTGGATAATCTGCGAATATTACGTTTCACATCTATTCCCGGAAAAAATTCACGTAATTTTTCAAAGAGTTTTTCATCAAATTTAGGATACATTCCTGCATAAAACCGTTTCATTTCTAAGGTATCGGCCTGCAAAAAATAAAAAAGCTCGTCCGGAATATACGCTATTTTGCTTTTATTCTCTGCATTTTCGTAAATTGGCTCTCCATCAATTAAAATACTTCCTTCATCTTGTCGATAGATTCCCGTTAAATGGCGAAGCAGCGTCGTCTTTCCTGCACCATTGGGTCCTACCAGTCCATAAATAGCACCTTTTGGAACCTGCATATTTGTCCCATCCAATGCACAAAATCCGGCGAATGTCTTTCTCAAATTAGTTACCTTTATCATTCCACTATTCTCCTTTCTTCTATTTTATGAACTCTTTGAATTAAATCCTTATAATCAATTGACAAATACAAAAGTTCTGCTACAACTTCATCAAACTGCACTATTAATTCTTCTTTTCGGCCTCTATCCTGCCATTCCTGTTCTGCTGCAAATGTTCCTTTTCCTGAAATAGTATATAGATAGCCTTCCCCCTCCAGTTCTCGGTATGCTCTTTGGATTGTGTTGGGATTAATTGCCAGTTTGGCGGCCAATTCACGCACAGATGGTAATTTCTCATTCGCTTCTATGGCATGTGTAACCATCAGTTTACGTAATCCCACCTTAATCTGCTGATAAATTGGGCGTGAATCCCGATAATTCAACTGAATCATATTTGCCTCCTTTCTGCATACTTCTCGCTATGCTTTTTGTTAGCGTATGATTTGTAATAGTACACTTAATATACCATGTGTCATTTAGAAATAAAAGGAACTCTTGCAAAAGATTTTCTTAAGGTTTATTTAATCTTTTCTTCTTTCTTTTTTCTTTTTTCTTTTTTCTTCTTTCTTTTTTCTTTTTTTACAATCCAATTTATTTGCCACTATTTTGAATATGCTGGTCAATATCAGCAAAGTACCGCCGAATATCATTCCGGCGGTCTCCTTGGTTACTAGATAAACAGCTATTCCTGCAAATGCTGTGAAATATCCCACAATTTGAATTTGATTTCTATTCATTTTATTGTTCCTCTTGATTGATATACTTTTGAATATTTGAGACATTAACATATTTTTGTGCTTTATGGTTTTTTATTACCACCAACGTTGGTGCTTGCATTACTCCATATTTTCCGGCTAGTTCTGTATTTTCTTCTGCATCAATCAGTTCATATTTTTCTTTGGCTAATACTTTTTTTGCCATAACACAATTGGGACAGGTTTTAGTAGTAAATAAGTACTTCTTGCTTTCCAAAGATTCTATTTTGATTTCATTTTCAGACATGGTAACAACGGTCTTAGGCAAATTACTAAAACATGATTTTTCCATTTCATAATTCTTTCGATTTTTATATTCCTGTGTCTTACCTTCATTCCAATTTTGTACTGGTCTATAATATCCAGTAATTCTACTATATACTTCTGCACTTTTTCCACAAACAGGGCAGGTGAAATGCTCCCCTGAAAGATAGCCATGCTCTTTACAGATGGAGTAGGTTGGAGAAATAGTATAATAAGGTAATTTATAATTTTCAGCAATTTTGCGTACTAAATTAGCTGCCCCTTTCCAATTAGGAAGCTTTTCTCCTAAAAATGCATGAAATACCGTGCCTGACGTATACAAGGTTTGAAGTTCATCTTGAATATCCAGCGCATCAAAAATGTCTGCTGTATAGTTTACCGGAAGGTGAGAACTATTGGTGTAATAAGGTGTGTCACCTTCTTTTCCTGCGGTTATAATATCCGGATATTTCATTTTATCATGTTTTGCCAATCGGTAGGTTGTAGACTCTGCAGGTGTTGCCTCTAAATTAAATAATTCTCCGTATTTCTCCTGATAATCCGATAATCGTTCCCGCATATGGTTTAATACTTCTTTTGTAAATTCCTGTGTAGGTTCCTTTGTTAAGTCTTCCTTTAACCATCTGGCATTTAATCCTGCTTCATTCATACCAATCAGGCCTATGGTAGAAAAATGATTATCGAAACTACCCAAGTATCTCTTGGTATAAGGATAAAGTCCTTCTTTTAGCAATTTTGTAATGACCTTACGCTTTTGATTTAAAGAACGTGCCGAAATATCCATCAAATAATCTAATCGCTTATAAAAGTCCTCTTCGTTTTCTGCTAAGTATGCAATTTTAGGCATATTGATGGTAACCACACCTACAGATCCTGTACTTTCTCCTGCTCCAAAGAATCCTCCGGACTTTTTACGAAGTTCCCGTAAATCTAAGCGTAAGCGGCAGCACATAGAACGCACATCACTAGGCTCCATATCACTATTAATATAATTTGAAAAATAAGGTGTTCCATATTTTGAAGTCAATTCAAAAAGCAGTTTATTATTCTGCGTTTCAGACCAGTCAAAGTCCTTGGTAATAGAATAAGTTGGAATAGGATACTGGAATCCTCGCCCTTGAGCATCTCCATCAATCATAGTTTCTAAAAATGCTCTGTTTATCATATCCATTTCTTCTTTGCATTCTTTGTAAGTAAATTGCATTTCTTTTCCACCTACAATGGCTGGAAGTTCTGCCAAATCCTTAGGAACCGTCCAATCCAAAGTGATATTGGAAAATGGCGACTGTGTACCCCAGCGGCTAGGGATATTTACTCCAAAAATAAAGGATTCAATACACTTTTTCACTTCCTCATAGGATAAGTGATCTGCCTTAACAAAGGGAGCAAGATACGTATCGAAGGATGAAAATGCCTGTGCACCTGCCCATTCATTCTGCATAATTCCTAGAAAATTCACCATTTGATTACAAAGAACAGATAAATGTCTGGCAGGAGAAGATGTGATTTTTCCACTAATTCCGCCTAATCCCTCTTGTATCAGCTGTTTTAATGACCATCCTGCACAGTAACCTGTTAGCATGGATAAATCATGAATATGAATATCTGCTTCTCTATGAGCATTTGCAATTTCCTCATCATAAATTTCTGATAGCCAGTAATTTGCTGTTACTGCACCTGAATTACTTAAAATTAATCCCCCCACTGAATACGTTACTGTGGAGTTCTCTTTTACACGCCAGTCTTCAATTTTCACATAATTATTCACAATATCCTTATAGTCCAAAATTGTAGACTTCATATTACGCATTTTTTCTCGCTGTTTGCGGTATAAAATATAAGCTTTGGCAACATCTGTATATCCCGTCTGCTCTAATACCTCTTCCACGCTATCTTGAATGTCTTCTACCTGAATTTCACCATTTGCTATTTTTTCCTGAAACTCTGCTGTCACCCGTAAGGTTAGCAAACTTAAAATATCCTCTGTAAATTCTTTTTGTGTTGCCGTAAATGCCTTTCTGATTGCCTGGGTAATTTTTTCTAAATCAAATTCCGCAATTTCCCCATCTCTTTTGACTACCTTAAACATATATTTCACCCTTTCTAATCCATTTCCAGACACTCGATTTGTTAACACAATGTCCCTAATTTCTTACGTTAATAAATTTATTGTAGCAGATATCATTTCTTACGTCAATATAAAAAACACTATATATATGTGTCTTTCACGTCTTTCAGACTATATATAGTGTTTTTATTCCCATCGCTTTTTTAGATTTCAAATCATCTGGGATTCCATATTTTGATACAATTCTATAGGTATCAACGCCTTTACATAAATGCCGTTATCCCGATACTCTTCTTCTAAGAGCTCACCATATTTTCGTATCACTGTGAGCTGACCACCTTGGGTATAAGGAAAAATCCCTTCCAATAATTGTTTATCTTCTCTTAAAATATCTTCTATTATATTTTTTAATTCCATAAGTCCTTTTCCTTGTTTTGCAGAAATATGCAAGGACTTATCTGCCTTAAGATCTTGAAGAATTTCTATATTTTGTACTTTATCCTGTTTATTAAATAAGGTGATCACTTTTTTATCACAAATTCCAAGTGTTTGTAATGTTTCATATACAATGTGCATTTGTTTCTTGTACTGAGGATTAGATGCATCTACAACATGAATGATAAAATCTGCATATTTAGCTTCTTCTAAGGTACTTCTAAATGCTTCAATTAAGTGATGGGGAAGCTTACGAATAAATCCTACTGTGTCTGTTAGCAGTAGCTCCTGCCCACTTTCTAAGGTAAGTTTTCTGGTAGTGGGGTCTAAGGTTGCAAAGAGCTTATCTTCTTCTAATACTCCTGCATCCGTAAGACGATTTAACAGTGTGGACTTTCCCGCATTGGTATATCCTACAATGGCTGCTATCTTTGTTTGATTCTTACCACGCTGTCCTCTGGTCAATTCACGATGCCTGCGTACTTCACACAGTTCCTGCTTAAGCTGGCTGATTCTGTTCTTAATCAAACGCCGGTCCAGTTCCAGCTTCTTTTCTCCTGGACCTTTGGTTCCAATTCCACCCCCTAAACGGGATAGTGATATTCCAAGTCCTGTAAGATGACCAAGACGGTATTTTAACTGGGCAAGTTCTACTTGTATTTTTCCCTCACTGGTAGATGCTCTTGCTGCAAAAATATCTAGAATAATCAATGTTCGATCCATGACTTTGATTTCCAGCACCTGTTCCATATTTCGAATCTGCGCCGGTGAAAGTTCATCATCACAAACTAAACCGGTAGCATCTAATTCTGTAATCATCTCTTTTAATTCTAATAGTTTACCGGTTCCCACATAGGTTCCTGGATGAATAGAATCTCTATTTTGAATGGTAGTACCCACTACTGTTGCACCTGCTGTTTTTACTAGTTCTTCTAGTTCCTCTAAAGAATCTTGGGTGTCATCTCCTTCTTGAAAGCAGACTCCTGCCAAAACAACACGTTCCATTGTTTCTTCTATTTTAAATGGCTCTGTCATATATGTGTCCTCCTGTTATATTACTTTTCATATCATACCATATAATTTCTGTAATCTCTATATTTTTATTATTGACATATGTCAATAACTGTATTATACTAAATATTAGAGAAATAACACAACACATGGAGGCGCTTATGTCACGACCCAATAAACCCCGCCGAGTATGCCGGCTGCCAATCTGTACCCACTTTTTCTCTCAAGAAAAACTGCCGGTTCCAGCAAATCAAGGATTGCAGCTTACCATTGAGGAATATGAAACCATACGTCTGTTAGATTATAATGGATTAACTCAACAGGAAGCTGCTTCCCAGATGGACATTGGACGTACTACCATACAAGCCTTGTATACCCAGGCTAGGCGAAAACTTTCCCGCTTTTTAGTAGAAGGTACTCCTCTTACCATTGGAGGCGGGAGTTTTAGACTTTGTTCCCATCCACAAGGATGTACCATTTTTTCTCAACTAAATAATAAAGGAGATACGATTATGAAAATTGCAGTAACTTATGAAAACGGACAGGTATTTCAACATTTTGGACACACTGAACAATTCAAACTATATGAAGTGGCGGACGGAAAGATTCTTTCTTCTGAAATTGTAGACACCAATGGACAAGGACATGGTGCTCTTGCCGGCTTCTTATTTGGTGGTGGCATTGATGTTCTCATTTGTGGTGGTATCGGCGGCGGTGCTAGAAATGCACTAGCTGAAGCCGGAATTCAATTATTTCCTGGGGCAACCGGTGAGGCAGATGCACAAGTAGTTTCTTTCTTAAAAGGACAGCTTGTATATGATCCCGATACTATGTGCCAGCATCACGAAAATGAATCCCATACTTGCGGTTCTACCGGATGCGGCTCTCATGAATGCAGCAACACCAATCAGTAAATTCATTTTTAACTATTTTTTCAAAATGAAAGGTGTGCTTTGGTCTAAACCTTAGCACACCTTTCATTTATGCATTTAGTGTTTCCATAAATCTTTCAAATGCTTTTTTGCCCTCTGCTTCTCTTTTATATACACCTGAATGTTCTAATACTTTGCTAAATACCAGTCCAATTTCCTTATGCAGAATTTCCATTATATTTTCTGCGGTCACTGTTTTATAATTTGGTAAAAATTCCTCCACCCAGTCTGCATGTTTTTCAATCATTTCATTTGCCCGAATATCTTTTTGCGTTACAATGGCATCTCCTAGTACCTCCATTTCTTCTTTCAAACGTGCCGGAAGCACTGCTAATCCCATAACTTCAATCAATCCAATATTTTCCTTCTTGATATGATGAAGCTCTGCATGAGGATGATATACCCCCATAGGATGCTCTTTGGTGGTAATATTGTTGCGGAGTACTAAATCCAGTTCATATCTGCCTTCGCGTTTTCTTGCTATTGGCGTAATGGTATTATGAGGTTCTCCCTCTGTTTCTGCAAAAATAAATGCGGCTTCATCTGTATAGCCTCTCCATTTATTTAATATCACATCTGCTAGTGCAATAAGCTTTACTGTGTCTTCTCCTGCAATACGAATTACAGACATAGGCCAAGCTACAATTCCCACCGTAATCTCTTCAAATCCTGCTACTGTAAATTCCTGCTCTATAGGAGCTTTTGCCATTGCAAATTCATAATTTCCACCCTGAAAATGATCATGGCTTAAAATGGAACCTCCCACAATTGGCAAATCTGCATTAGACCCTACCATATAATGTGGAAATTGTTTGACAAAATCAAATAATTTACAGAATGTATCATGTTCAATTTTCATTGGAATATGCTTGGTATTAAATACAATGCAATGCTCATTATAGTATACATAAGGAGAATATTGAAATCCCCATGGACTATTTTGAATGGTAATTGGTATTACTCGGTGATTTTGCCGTGCCGGATGATTTACGCGTCCTGCATAGCCTTCATTTTCCACGCAAAGAAGACATTTTGGATAGCCACTTTGCTTTGCATTTTTTGCTGCTGCAATGGCTTTGGGATCCTTTTCCGGTTTAGATAGGTTAATCGTAATATCCATTTCCCCATACTCTGTTTGTGCTTTCCATTTGATATCTTTGGAAATTCGATATCTTCTAATATAGTCACTGTCCTGGCTTAATTTATAATACCAGTTGGTAGCTGCTCTAGCACTTTCCTGATTGTAAAGTTCCCGAAATTTCTTTATGATTTCACTGGGTCTTGGCATCAGCTGTGCCATTATTTTTGTATCCAGTAAATCCCGATAGACAACTCCATTTTCTTCTAAGATACCAGTATCATAGGCATAATCTAATAATTCATTTAATACCGGCTCTAATTCTACATTTTTGTAACACTCTTCTGGTTCTTCATATTCTTCTATTTTAAGAACTTCCAATAATTGATTTGTGGTAAAGATAGTATCTTCCTGAGAAATTAAATTATGTTCCAATCCGTAGCATACTAATTTTTTTATTGCTTCATTTATCATGTTTTCCTCCTACACTGATTCCATGTTACCGTACACTGATTCCATGTTACAGTACGCTGATTCCACCAAATGGTCTTACCTTCAATACATGGCAAGCACCTGCTCCAAATACACTGTCTAGCATTTCACGATATTCATTTACAAATTCATCTTCTACAAATGCCTGAATTGTTCCTGCAAATCCTCCACCATGTACACGACTCACTCCATGGGTTCCTAAAATGCTTTCACTCACCGCAAGTCCAATGGACACGCCTTGATTTTGTATGTCTTTACTGGTAAATACATTTTGTAAATATTTAAAAGAAGAATTTCCAGAGGATTTTACCGTTTGCAGGAAACCATTAAAATCTCCTTCTTTTAATGTTGTTACTTCTTTTTCTACACGTTTTTCTTCTTCAAAGAAATGAATAGCACGCAATATCGGACGATCACCTAAATTTTCCTGAAGTTTTGCAATATTTTGATAGAATTCTTTCGGTGCTACTTCGCGTAAATATTCTTTTCCAAAATAAGCTGCAACTTCTTTCATTTCCTGTGGAATCATTGCATAGTCATCTGTTAAGTCTGCATGAGAACCCTTAGTATCTGTAATACATAAGCTATGATGATAGGCTGAAAAATCCACTTCTACTTTTTCCACAATGGGATTTTTGGAATCTGCAAAGTCAATGTGAATCAGTCCACCAACAGAACATGCCATTTGATCCATTAATCCACAAGGTTTTCCAAAATACACATTTTCCGCATACTGTGCCACTTGTGCAATTTCTACAGGACTAATGTTCATTTCATTATAAAGACCAGAAATAATGGTTCCAATGATGGTTTCAAAAGATGCTGAGGAAGAAAGTCCAGCTCCAATTAGTACGTCGCTGGTTACATAAGCTTGAAATCCTCCTAGTGTATGACCATTCTTAGCAAGACCATAAGCCATTCCTCGAATGAGTCCGGCAGAAGTTCCTTTTTCTGCTTCCCTTTTTTCCAAATCACTTAAATCTACTGTAATCATGGGATATTCATCTGATACCAGTGATATGGCATTTTGCACAGTTTTTCCTACTACTGCAACTGCATCTAAATTAATAGATGCTGCCAGCACTTCGCCATGTTGATGGTCTGTATGATTTCCACCTACCTCACTTCGCCCCGGTGCACTATATAATTCTACTTCTCCCACACCATATAATGCTTCATATTTTTCTATTGCCTTTTGATATCTTTGCGTTTGATATGGCAGCATAAGGCTATCTACATAAATTTCATTAAGACGCTCCTTGTACTGTTCCGCTTTCAATTCATCTAATAATAATTTCGTATTTTTCATTTTCCAACCCCGCTTTCTTCCTTTTCTTATGTTTCTTTTCTTATCTTTCTTTTCTTATCTTTCTTTTCTTATGTTTCTTTTTTTATGTATCGCTATTATTATTTCTTTCTAATTATAACTTATCTTTAGTAAACAGTCAATATTTTTAGTAAAATATCATGGTCGTTTACACTTGTTTTTTTCGAAAAAGTTTACTAAATTTAGTAAATACTTCTTTCTTTTTCTGTAAGCTTTTGTTATACTGATTACAGCAAATAAGTATAACTGTATTCGTAAAATTTTCTATTGGAGGTACTTACATAGAATGGCTACAATTAAAGATATCGCTTTAGCCGCAGAGGTTTCTTCTGCTACCGTATCACGTATTTTAAATAATGATAACACCTTAAATGTTTCTCCTGAAACAAGGCAGAAAGTATTAGATGCTGCTAACCTTTTAGGATATAAGAAGAAATCCCGTGTTTCTAGCAAGTCTGTTTATACCATAGGTATTCTTCAATGGTTTTCCCCTCAGCAGGAATTAGAGGATAATTACTATCTTTTAATCCGTCAGGGAATTGAGGACTTTTGTATGCAGAATTGTATTCATGTAGTACGCACCTACAAAGCAGATGTGAATTACATGGATTCTTTACGAAATGTAGATGCCTTGGTATGTGTTGGTAAGTTTAGTTCCACGGAGGTAAAACGGTTTCGCGAGCTTACCAGCAGTATTATCTTTTTAGATATGCCGGTGTTTGATACTGCTGTTTCTACCATTACTTTAGATTTTGACCATGCCGTAACTTCTGCATTGGATTATCTTACTTCTTTAGGTCATACTGAAATTGGGTTTTTAGGTGGGAAAGAATTTTTGGCAGATAAGCAGCAATTTCCTGATACTCGCAGATCCTTATTTACAAAATATTGCAGCAAACATGATATTAATTACAAGTCTTATATGATGGAATCGGAATTTACCACAGAGTCCGGCTATCAGATGATGAGTCAATTAATTGCTCGTGGCCATCTTCCTACTGCTTTGATTGCAGCAAGTGATCCTATCGCTATTGGTGCTATGCGTGCTTTGAATGACAATGGCATCCATGTTCCGGAGGATATTTCCCTTATGGGTTTTGATGACACCACCTTATCCTCCTTTACCTCACCGCCACTTACTACCATTCATGCACCCGCTTATGATATGGGAAGTTTTGGTGCCAATATTGTATTTAATATACTAAAATTAAATCCGGCAACTGCATTAAAGATTCAACTGCCTTGCCAGTTAATGGAGCGTCAATCCTGTCGAAGATTATAATCTTTATTTTTCTTTTAAAAAGGTGCTTCCGAAAGAATATAAACTTTGGGAGCACCTTTTTTATTCTATTATCTTGTACGTAAAAATACTGCTTCTCGTTGCGCTTCTTCATCTTGGGGATAATCCATTAGATATGCTTCCATTTTTGCTTTAGCCGATGGAAAATCCAATAGATATTCATACGCTACAATTTCGTTCTTACGCAGCTGCTGCTCATTATTTACATTTTTTGCTGCTAATGCTGTTTGAAAGAACTTCAGTGCCTGAGTGTAATTTCCTGTGTCTAACTGCTTCTGTCCTAACATATTCAATACCTCAGTATCTGCGCCATCCCTTGCAATATAGCTTTCATATAATGCATTGGCTTGTTCTGGACTTCCCTTAGCATCATACACTTCTGCCATATATAGAAGTGCTTTGGTATCTTTCTTGTTAATTGCTTTATCCAGCTCTTTTCTGGCATTCTCATAATCCCCTGAAAGTAAATAGAAATGACCACGCTCCCTGTAATATTCTGCCGAACTTCCTTCCAGTTTTAAAGCACTTTCCAATACTGAAGCTGCTTTTGCAGTATCCCCTATATTGTTCATATTATCATAGATCGCACTATATAGCTCATAGTCATCTTTTTTTACTTTTATTGCCTGCTTAAAGTCTTTCCATGCCTGATCTACATTATTTTCTTTGAGATAAATACAACCTCTAAGATAAAGGGCATTCCCATTTTTTTCATCATATTCTATCAAAGATGTATACGTCTTAATGGCTCCTTGGGTGTCTCCGCTTTTATACTGAGCTGCTGCTTTGTAATAGCAAATATCAACTTCCAGTTCCCCTACCACTCCTACGGATTGGTCTAATGCTTTTTGAAATAATCCCACCGCTTTAGGATAATCATTTTGTTCCATCTTATCAATTCCTGCCTTACGGTATGCTTTTTCATTTTTTAAAGCTTCTTTACTCTGACACCCGATAAGGTTCACACTCATGATCACTAGCAACATCACAAGTGGTAATACTTTCCATTGCTTTTTCCATTCTTTCACTATCTTTCACCTTCCTTCTCTGTGGAAGCTGCGCTAATATAATTGCTACAAACATAAGCACACATCCTGCTATTTCCCGTTTGTTTAAATGCTGATTTAGTAATACCATACCAGCCAATACGGAAATCACAGCCTCCAAACTGAGAATTAGCGACACTACTGTTGGATTCATTCCTTTTTGACCAACCACCTGAAGGGTATAGGCTATTCCACAGGAAAATATTCCTGCATATACGATTGGCTGCCAGGCTGCCAAAATACTTGAAATATGAGGTGATTCAAAAAGAAACATAACGATTCCCGATAATGAACCACTGACTAAAAATTGAATACAGGACATCTTTACTCCATCCACCAGTTCGGTAAAATGAGAAATCACTAGAATATGAATAGAAAATAATAAGGCTCCCACAAATATTAGGATATCACCTTTTCCTATGGATACCCCTTCCTGAATACATAAAAAATACAGACCTGCCAGTGCCAGTCCTACCCCTGCCCATACAGCAGGAGGACATTTTTTCTTTAAAAACAATCCCAATACCGGTACGATCACAATATAAAATGCTGTAATAAATCCTGCTTTTCCCACCGTTGTGGATTCAATTCCTATCTGCTGAAAATTACTTGCCAGACAAAGAATCGTTCCACACAAAATTCCACCTGTCCATAGTATCTTTTTATTCTGACTGTCTATTTTTTTTTCTGCTGCCTTTGGGGGAGAAATCTTTTGCAATATCCCAATACAGGGAATCAAAAAAATTCCTCCAATTAAAAATCTAGTGCAGTTAAAGGTAAATGGACCTACATACTCCATTCCCACACTTTGTGCTACAAAAGACACACCCCAGATTACAGCCGTTAAAAGCAAAATAAACGAATTTCTTATTTGTAACTTACTCATAACACTTCCTCATAAATTTCTGTAACTCTATTCATCTATTTCCACTTTTATTTTTTCTAAATGCCAGATATCATCTACATATTCCTGAATGGTTCTATCTGATGTAAACTTACCGGAATGGGCTACATTAAGTATTGCCATCTTTGCCCAGCATTTTTCATCTTTGTATGCTTCTTCTATACGCTGCTGCGCTTCTGCATAAGACCTGAAATCTTTCAATATAAAGTAAGCATCTGCAAACTGAGTATTATGGGTATTCAACAGTGAATTATACAATGGACGGAATAATTCCGAATCATTTTTAGAATAAAATCCATTAATTAACTGCATCAATACCTGACGAATTTCCTGATCTGAATTGAAAATCTGCATAGGATCATAATCACGGTTGTTTTCATGTTCAATTACTTCTTGGGAACTCATACCAAAGATAAATGCATTTTCTTTTCCCATTTCTTCTACCATTTCCACATTTGCACCATCCATAGTTCCAATGGTCAAAGCTCCATTTAACATAAATTTCATGTTTCCTGTTCCAGAAGCTTCCTTGCTTGCTGTTGAAATCTGCTCTGATACATCTGCTGCTGCAAATATCCACTCTGCATTAGAAACCTTATAATCTTCAATAAATACAATCTTAATTTTACCATTAATAGATGTATCCTGATTTATCATCTCTGCTACACTGTTAATCAATTTAATGGTTAATTTTGCATTCTGATAGCCTGCAGCTGCTTTTGCTCCAAAAATAAATGTTCTCGGATAAAATTCCATATCCGGATGTGACTTGATTTTATTGTATAAATACATCACATGTAAGATATTCAGTAGCTGACGCTTGTATTCATGAAGACGTTTAACCTGTACATCAAAAATAGAACGTGGATTTACTTCTATTCCATTATTCCTTAAAATATAATCTGCAAGTCTTAATTTGTTTTGATACTTCACATTCATAAATTCCTGCTGTACTTTTTCATCTGTTGCGTATACTGCAAGTTTTTCAAGATGAGGAAGGTTGGTAATCCAATCCTTTCCAATATATCCACTAATCCAATCTGCAAGCAGGGGATTTCCATGATAGAGAAATCTTCTCTGTGTAATTCCATTGGTCTTATTATTAAATTTTTCCGGAAACATCTCATAAAATTCACGAAGTTCTTTTGTCTTTAAAATCTCTGTATGCAGTGCTGCCACACCATTAACGGAAAAACCTGCTGCAATGGCAAGATGTGCCATTTTTACCTGACCATCGTAAATAATTGCCATTTTCTGAACCTTTTCATAATCATTTGGAAATTTCTTCTGAATATCCAAAATAAATCTGCGATTAATCTCTTCAATAATCTGATAAATTCTAGGAAGCAGTCTGGAAAAAATTTCAATTGGCCATTTTTCCAAGGCTTCTGCCATAATGGTATGATTGGTATACGCACAGGTATGAGTAGTAATCTCCCATGCTTCATCCCAGCTTACTCCTTCTTCATCAATCAGAATACGCATTAATTCCGCTACTGCTACTGTAGGATGCGTATCATTCATTTGAATGACTACCTTTTCCGCTAATTTACGCAAATCCGGATGATCCTTTTTGTAACGTTCTAATGCACGCTGTACACTTGCTGATACAAAGAAATACTGTTGTTTCAGTCTTAGTTCTTTCCCTGCAATATGATTATCATTAGGGTATAATACTTCTACTAAATTTTTAGCCAAATTTTCCTGTTCTACTGCTTTTTTATAATCACCTTTGTCAAAGGAGTCCAGTTCAAAACACTCTACCGGCTCTGCATCCCATATAATTAATGTATTTACCATGTTGTTATTATATCCAATAATAGGCATATCATATGGAATGGCACGTACGGACTGTCCACCATCATGAATAAATCTTGGATTGCCTTTTTCATCCAGTTCCGAACGTACAAATCCACCGAATTTCACTTCATAGGTGTGTTCTGGACGACGTAATTCAAATGGATATCCGTTTTTCAGCCAGTTATCCGGTATTTCTACCTGAAAACCATCTTTTATTTTCTGGCGGAACATTCCATAACGATATCGAATTCCACAGCCATATGCTGGATATCCCAAGGTTGCCAAGGATTCCATAAAACAGGCCGCAAGTCTTCCCAATCCACCATTTCCAAGTGCAGGATCTGGTTCTTGATCTTCAATTGCATTCAAATTGAATCCAATCTCATCTAATGCTTCCTTTACTTCTTTATAAGCGGTTAAATTGATCAAGTTGTTGCCAAGAGCACGTCCCATAAGAAACTCCATAGACATATAATATACAATCTTGGGATCTTTTCGTTCAAATGCCTGCTGTGTGGCAAGCCACTGGTCAATAATTACATCTTTTATAACATAGGACACTGCCTGATATACTTCCTGTTCGGAAGCTTCTTCCAATGTCTTACGATACAGATTCTTTACATTTCCCTTAATTTCCTGAATAAATCGTTCCTTATCGAATACTTTGTTTTTCATGCTCTGCACTCCTGTCTTTACCTATAATTACAATATTTTTTCCACTCCGAGTATTACTTTCTCGCCATTGATATTCCATTCTTTTTCATAACCAGACATCTGATCCGCTGTAATGGTCACTGCTAATACTTCTAACTGAATCTGTGTTCTATTTGCTGCAAAAATTTGATTGATTTTATCTCCTGCCTGATAATATACCGTAATATGATCCATTACTTCAAAACCTGCTTCCTTACGCATGGTCTGTATTTTACTGATTAATTCACGGACAAATCCTTCCTCCACCAGCTCTTGTGTAAGGTTCGTATCTAATACTACTGTTACTTCTTGGTTGCCTTCTGTTACGTAACCCTCCTGCTGAGTCATTGTAATCAATAAATCCTCTTCACATAATACAACGTCATCATTTACACTGTCAAGGGTTAAACTGCCTTTGTTCTTTAATTCTGCCATTGCCTTGTTTCCATTTAGTTCTCCCAATGCCTTTTGAATTTGAGCTAGGTATTTCCCATATTTAGGACCCACGGTACGAAGCTGTGGCTTAAAGGTGTAATCGGTAAAGCTACTCACATCTTCTGTAAACACCACTTTCTTCACATTTAATTCATCTGCAATAATAGCTAAGAAAAATTCTGGCAGTTCACTAGGTGCTTTTATAAACATAGTGCCGATTGGCTGACGGTTTTTAATATTTGCATTATTTCGGCAAGCACGTCCCATAACTACAATATTTAATACTGCATCCATGTTTTCTTCTAATTCCTGATGAATCCACTTTGTATCTGCAACTGGGAAATCACATAAGTGAACACTTTCTGGTGCTTTTTTATCAATGCTGCACACCATATTTTGATAAATTTCTTCTGTCATAAATGGAATCATAGGTGCTGCTGCTTTGCAAACAGTAACCAGTGCCGTATATAATGTCATATATGCATTGATTTTATCCTGTTCCATGCCCTTTGCCCAAAAACGCTCCCGACATCTTCTCACATACCAATTACTCATATCATCTACAAATTCTTGTAATGCACGGGCAGCTTCTGGAATTTTATAGCTTCCCAAATTCTGATCCACTTGAGTAATCAGTGTATTCAGCTTAGACAACAGCCATTGATCCATAACTGTCAGTTTGTCGTATTCCAATGTATATTTTGTAGCATCAAATTCATCAATATTCGCATATAAAATAAAGAAGGCATAGGTATTCCACAGCGTGCCCATAAATTTACGCTGTCCTTCCTGAACTGCTTTTCCATGAAAACGATTGGGCAGCCAAGGGGCTGAATTCACATAGAAATACCAACGGATAGCGTCTGCTCCATAGGTCTCTAATGCACCGAATGGATCGACTGCATTTCCTTTGGACTTACTCATTTTCTGTCCATTCTCATCTTGCACATGTCCTAATACAATTACATTTTCATACGGTGCCTTATGAAATAAAAGTGTGGATTCTGCCAACAAGGAATAGAACCAACCACGAGTTTGATCCACTGCTTCTGAAATAAATTGCGCCGGAAACTGCTGTTCAAATACTTTTTGATTTTCAAAAGGGTAATGATGTTGTGCAAAAGGCATTGCTCCTGAATCAAACCAACAGTCCACAACTTCTGGTACACGATGCATTTCTTTTCCGCAATGAGGACACTGAATAGTAACTGCATCAATATAAGGACGGTGAAGTTCTATGTTTTGGGGACAATTTTTTGACATTTCTTTTAATTCTGCAATACTTCCAATAGAGTGCACATGTCCACACTCGCATTCCCAAATATTAAGTGGTGTTCCCCAGTAACGATTTCTCGAAATTCCCCAATCCTGCACATTTTCCAGCCAGTCACCAAAACGTCCTTTTCCAATGCTCTCTGGAATCCAGTTGATGGTGTTGTTATTGGAAATCAATTCTTCTTTTACATCTGTCATTTTAATAAACCAAGATTCTCTTGCATAATAAATTAAAGGCGTATCACAGCGCCAGCAATGTGGATATTCATGCTCAAATTTTGGTGCATCAAATAACAATTTCTGTTCTTCTAAATCCTGCAATATCATATTATCTGCTTTTTTACAAAATACGCCTGCATAGGGAGTTTCTTCTGTTAATTCCCCTTTTCCATTTACAAATTGTACAAATGGCAAATCATATTTTCTTCCTACCTTTGAATCATCTTCTCCAAACGCAGGAGCAATGTGTACAATACCGGTACCATCTGTCATAGTAACATAGGTATCACAGGTAACAAAATGCGCCTTTTTATGCTGCTTTTGTGCACTTTCTCCAGCACATGCAAATAGTGGTTCATATTCCTTGTATTCCAAATCTGTTCCCTGACAAGTTTCTAGCACTTCATAGGCTTTCTCTCCTTCTTCTGTAAGAGAACCTAAAACCTTATCTAATAATGATTCTGCCAAATAATAAGTGTAATTATCTGCTGCCTTTACCTTGCAGTATGTTTCCTGTGGATTGACACAAAGTGCCAGATTAGAAGGCAGTGTCCAAGGAGTGGTTGTCCATGCCAGAAAATATGCGTCTTCGTCCTTTACTTTAAAACGTACAATTGCGGAACGTTCTTTTACCATTTTATATCCCTGTGCTACTTCCTGTGCAGAAAGAGGAGTTCCACAGCGTGGACAATAAGGTACAATCTTAAATCCTTTGTATAACAGCTTTTTATTCCAAATTTCTTTCAATGCCCACCATTCCGACTCAATAAAATTATTATCATAAGTCACATAAGGGTGCTCCATATCTGCCCAAAATCCAACTGTACTGGAAAAATCTTCCCACATTCCCTGATATTTCCACACACTTTCCTTACATTTATTAATAAATGGTTCCAATCCGTATTCTTCAATCTGTTCTTTCCCATCTAATCCCAACAGCTTTTCTACTTCTAATTCTACCGGAAGACCATGGGTATCCCAACCTGCTTTTCTTGGAACCATTTTTCCTTTCATGGTCTGATATCTTGGAATCATATCTTTAATGACACGTGTTAATACATGTCCAATATGAGGTTTTCCATTTGCAGTAGGAGGACCATCATAAAAGGTATATACCTCTCCCTCTTTCCTGTTTTCCATACTTTTCTTAAAAATATCTTCTTCTTTCCAAAACTTTTCTACCTGTTTTTCACGTTCTACAAAGTTTAAATTAGTATCTACTTTTTGGTACATCTTGTATTTACTCCTTCCCGGTTCTTTACACCAAAACAAAAGCCCCATCCTGTAAAAGGACGAGGCTATAATTCATGACAAGTGAATCGGCTTACCTTTTCATCTTGCTACATCGTTAACCACCTGTTACGTTCAAATAGTCTTTATAATTTCCTTTAAATTATAAAACCTGAATCGTATCTTGTCAAGTTGCGATTTTCATGTAGAAAGACAATTACTGCATATTTTGTATTATTTCTTGATAAGCGCTGGTGTTCATCACAGCTATTCCAATAATTACAAGCATAACTAAGATAACAACGGATACTACGGAACATACAATACCTGCAATAGCCATGCCCTTTTTCTCGTTTTTAACAATCTGAATAATACCAAGTATAATGGAAACTATCGCCGTAATTACGTTAATATAGGTACAAGACAAGATAATGGAAATAATACCAAGCACCATAGATGCAATCCCCAGTCCTATTCCTTCCCCTTTTTGGGATCTGTTGTTAGAGTCCATAACCACCGGATTTTCTTCCTTTTGAAACACATCATTTTCATCACTCATTAAAATTTCCTCCTCCTAAATTCTTATTTTCTTTTGTAAATTATAGCAAATGTTTTTGTACATTACAAGCAAAATGTATGAACCAATTTTCATACCAAACCATATTTTCTTAAGAAAATCCTTGCTATCTCACGATTTTGTGGTAAAATACTAAGGTCGGTCACTTACCTATATTAGTGTACCCTAAAATTGGATACTATTTATTTCCCCAGCGAAAGAGAAACTTCCTTGGGATTGTTAGACAGAAAGAAGGATTATTTTATGAAAATGAAACGCGAGGACATTCGTAATATCGCCATTATTGCCCACGTTGACCATGGTAAAACCACTTTGGTAGACGAACTGTTAAAGCAAAGCGGCGTGTTCCGTGCTAATCAGGATGTACAGGAACGTGTTATGGACTCTAATGATATCGAACGTGAAAGGGGTATTACAATCCTTTCTAAAAATACCGCCGTATTTTATAAAGATATAAAAATCAACATTATTGACACACCAGGACATGCCGATTTTGGTGGTGAAGTAGAACGTGTTTTAAAAATGGTAAACGGTGTTGTACTTGTGGTTGACGCCTTTGAGGGTGCTATGCCACAAACTAAATTTGTACTAATGAAAGCACTTGCTTTAAATCTTCCAGTTATTGTATGTATCAACAAAATTGATCGTCCGGAAGCGCGTCCAGATGACGTAATTGATGAAGTTTTAGAACTATTTATGGATTTAGATGCTTCGGACGAACAATTAGACTGTCCTTTCATCTTTGCCTCTGCAAGAAATGGATATGCTGTAAAAGATTTAAATGATGAGAAAAAGGATATGACTGCTCTTTTTGAAACTATCGTTGACTATATTCCTGCTCCTGAGGGAGATCCTGATGCAAGTACTCAGGTATTGATCAGTACTATTGACTACAATGAATATGTAGGCAGAATTGGAGTTGGTAAAGTAGATAATGGACTTTTACGTGTGAACCAGGACGCAGTAGTAGTCAACCATCATGAACCGGATAAATTACAAAAAGTTCGTATCAGCAAATTATATGAGTTTGACGGATTAGGCAAAGTAGATGTAACAGAAGCAAAAGTTGGTTCTATCGTAGCGATATCTGGTATTGCCGATATCCATATTGGTGATACTATTTGCGCTGTGGACAGTCCTATTGCCATTCCATTCCAGAAAATTTCAGAACCTACTATTTCTATGAATTTCATTGTAAACGACAGCCCACTTGCAGGTCAGGAAGGTAAATTTGTAACTTCCCGTCATATTAGAGACAGACTGTTTCGTGAACTTAATACTGATGTTTCTCTGCGTGTAGAAGAGACTGAAACTGCTGAATGTTTAAAGGTTTCCGGTCGTGGAGAACTTCATTTATCTGTTTTAATTGAAAACATGCGCCGAGAAGGTTATGAATTTGCAGTAAGTAAAGCAGAAGTTCTATATCAGACAGATGAAAACGGCAAAAAAACAGAACCCATGGAATTGGCTTATGTGGATGTGCCAGATGAATTTACCGGAAGTGTAATTGAAAAATTAAGTCAGCGAAAAGGATCTTTGCTTAACATGGGACCTATCAGTGGTGGATTTACCCGTTTAGAGTTTAATATTCCTTCTAGAGGATTGATTGGATATCGTGGAGAATTTATGACAGATACCAGAGGAAATGGTATTATCAACACCATTTTTAATGGTTATGAACTATACAAAGGTGAAATCACTTACCGTAAAACCGGTTCTTTAATTTCCTTTGAATCCGGAGAATCTGTGATTTATGGTCTTTTTAGTGCTCAAGACCGTGGAACTTTATTTATAGGTGCTGGTGCCAAAGTTTATGCAGGAATGGTTATTGGCCAGTGTGCCAAAGTAGAAGATGTGGAAATCAATATTTGTAAAAAGAAGCATCTTACCAATACACGTTCTTCCGGTGCAGATGATGCTTTAACCTTAAGTCCACCTAGGATTTTAAGCTTGGAACAAGCATTGGATTTTATTGATACCGATGAGCTTTTAGAAGTAACTCCTAAAAGTATTCGTATTCGTAAACGTATTTTAGACCCTACTTTAAGAAAAAGATCTAGCTATAAAAAATAGGATACCTAACAAAAAAGAATCGCCTTTAAAATGGCGATTCTTTTTTGATTTCGTGCTTGATATTCTCATATCTTATCCTATTTTTTTAATTGGAATTGTTCCACTAATTCTTTCAGCCCTTCTGCCTGTGCCGAAAGTTCTTCACTGGTTGCCGAGGTTTCTTCTGCTGCCGCTGAGTTGTTTTGTACTACATTGGAAATCTGTTCAATTCCCAATTGAACCTGATTTACCGTTTCTGCCTGCGTCATAGACATATTGCTTACCTCTTGTGTTGCATTGGCAAGGGAACGTATTCCTTCAATTACTTTTTCCAATGATTTGGACGTATTCTCTGTAATTACATTTCCATTGTTAATTTCTTCCATTGATTTTCCAATTAACGTTCTAGTGTGAACTGCTGAATTTGCACTGTCTGTTGCTAATTTTCCAATTTGATCTGCTACCACTGCAAAACCTTTTCCTGCTTCTCCCGCTCTTGCTGCTTCGATAGATGCATTTAAAGACAGCAGATTGGTCTGAGATGCAATATCTTCTATTTCCGTAATAATTTTCTCTATTTCTCCTGAGGTGGTACTGATATGTTTCATTGCCACTATCAGCTCGCCCATCTCCTTATTGCTGTTCGCAGCTTCTTTCTCAAATACACCAGCATTCTTCCACGCTTGTTTTGCATTTTCTGCACTTGTTTGTGCCATATTTGCTACGTTTTCCACAGTAGCTGTAAGTTCTTCCACTGCTCCCGCCTGTTCCGTAGCGCCTTCTGCTAAATTCTGTGCACTTTCTGCCATTTGTGTAGAACCCATTGCCACTTGATCTGAGGCTTCTGTTATCTGTAATAATGTTTTGTTCAAGGTAATGTTTAATTTTCGTATAGACAATAAAATATGCTTATAGCTGCCTTTATAATTTTCTTCTTCTTTTGTCTTTACTGTAAAATTACCTTCTGACATTTCTCCTAGCAGATAATTAATATCACCAATCATTTTTTGGAGGCGTTCTATGGTAATTTGAAATGTACTGGCTAATTTTCCAATTTCATCATTGGAATTCACTGAAATTTCAATATCCAGATTTCCTTCTGCAATATGCTCCGCTGCACGTACTACTTCATCAATGGGTTTCATTTTCTTTTGTAATACCTTCACTAATACTACTAAAATGACCATAAGTGATGCCACCGATATTGCTATCAAAATTATGATTGTAAATATCGTTCCCTGGTTTTTGTCGTTCTTATCTAGTGCTGTCATGGACCACCATGTTTCATCTGCTGCTTTAAATGGTGCGAAGTAACGAACAATAATTCTTCCATCTTCTCTTTTCGTTGCTATAGAAAATGCTTCTCCCTTACTCATTTCGTCTTTTACATCCTGCAGCTGCTTTTTATTAACATAAAACTCGTCCATTGCATGACCCACATCTTCTGGAGTTTCTGTATCATAAATATCTATGTAATTATTATTATATAAAACGGTGTACATAGTGGAATACGATTCATCCTTCATAATAGAATCTAAAAAATAACTAGTATCAATATCGGCCTTAATCACACCTTGCACCTTGTCTTGGTATAAAACTGGTACCGCATAGGTGATTAACATTTTTTCACCCACCTGATAAGGCAGGGTAAATACCGTTTTCTTGCTCTCACATGCCATTTTATAATACGCTTCCTCTGAATACTTCTGATAAGTTCCAGCAGAACTAATCACGCCCTCGGACCCAATTTCATTATCCAGATAAAAAGAATAGCTTTCTACACCGGCATCATACTGATATGGTTCAAACATCACACCCATTCCAGCAATGGTTTTATTACTTAACACTGTATTCCTAGCTGTTTCTGTAATATACTTCTCTACGTCTGCATTTAATTCTGATATTTTCGCATTATCAAAAATAATACTTGCACATTGCTTTCTCTCTGCTTGTGGCGTAACCTCCTTTGCCATATTGCTATATCCTTCTCCTTCAAGCTTATATGCTTTTTGCAAATACTGATTCATATCATCTGCCGAACGCTCTACCGTTTCCATTACATTATTTATTTCCCTTGCCGTACTTTGAGCATTTAAGAATACAGACTCATCAATTGCTCCATTTAAAGACAGCGTAGTGAAAAACACTGTAACAATAATCATAACGGCAAACACGGAGACTAAAACCTTTAACATTAATTGGCTGATTTGCCTTGCCATTTTCACATCTTGTTTTGTTAGATTGTTTTGTCTATTTTTCTTTTTCATCTTCGCCCTTTCTCTATTTTTGATATATTATAAGGTTACAATGGAATCGTACTTTTTTTGCACATTTTAGATTTTTTTCATTCTCTCTACTGCTGTTTTGGTATTCTCATAAGAGCCAAATCCGGTAAGTCTAAAGTAGCCTTCTCCACTTGGTCCAAAGCCAGAACCTGGTGTTCCAACTACATTTGCCTGTTCCAGTAAATAATCGAAAAACTCCCATGATGTCATCTGCTTTGGAGTTTTCAGCCATACATAAGGTGCATTGACACCACCAAATACCGTATAGCCTGCCTCTTGTAAGCCTGTTTTAATTGTGGCTGCATTCTTCATATAATACGCCACCTGATCCTTTAACTGAGCTTTTCCAGCTTCTGAGTAAGTCGCCTCTCCGGCACGCTGAATAATATATGGTGCCCCATTAAATTTAGTTCCATGGCGACGTGCCCACATACTGTTTAAAGATATTTCACCACATTTTAAATCTTTGGGAACTACCGTATAACCTAAACGTACCCCAGTAAATCCTGCATTTTTAGAATAGCTCTTTAACTCAATGGCACATGTTCTTGCACCTTTACATTCATAAATAGAATGTGCTACGTTCTCCTCTGATATATATGCTTCATATGCTGCATCATAAAGTATCACGGCACCCACTTTGTTGGCATAATCTACCCAGCCTTGCAGTTGTGGTTTGGTAAGTGTGGTTCCAGTAGGATTATTGGGCAGACATAAGTAAATCATATCTGGAGTTTCTTTTGGAAATTCTGGCACAAAATTATTCTCCATAGTGCATGGCATATAAATCACATTGCTCCACATTTGTGTGTTTTCATGATATACACCCGTTCTTCCTGCCATTACATTAGAATCCACATAAACAGGATATACCGGATCACAAACTGCAATTTTATTATCTAGTGCAAATATTTCTTGAATATTGGCAGAATCACTTTTGGCACCATCCGATACAAATATCTCATCTGCTGCAATATCACAGCCTCTTAACTTGTAATCATGTTCTACAATTGAATTTCTCAAAAAATCATATCCCAGTTCCGGTGCATATCCATGAAAGGTATCTGCATGTCCCATTTCATCTACTGCTTTGTGCATGGCGTCTATTACTGCCGGTGCAATGGGCTGTGTTACATCACCAATTCCTAGACGAATCAGGTTTTTATCCGGATTGTCCTTAGCAAAAGCCGAAACTTTTTTCCCAATATTACTAAATAAATAACTGCCTGGTAACTTTTGATAATTGTCATTAATCTTATACATACAAATCCTCTTTCTAGTAAAATATTTTTTAATTTCTATACCATGTGGTAATTTCTACTCTTTTTCTTTCCATTCCCTGGGCAATTGTAATTCACCATCAAATACAATGGTAGCAGGACCTGTCATATAAACCGGTGTATTACCTCCATCCCATTGAATTTCCAAATCTCCACCTAATAATTGAATGGTTACTTTATTCTTGGTAAAGCCACCTAGTATTGCTGCTACTGCTGTGGCGCAGGCTCCTGTTCCGCAGGCAAGGGTCTCACCGCTTCCACGTTCCCATACACGCATACGCAGAATATGTGTATTGATTATATTTACAAATTCTGTATTGATCCGCTTGGGAAAGCAGGGATGATTTTCAAACTCAGGTCCTATGGATTCCAGATTCAATTTATTTACATCTTCTTCCATAAAAACCACACAGTGGGGATTTCCCATGGACACACAGGTCATCTGATAGTTTGTTTCTTTTATTTTAATGGGAATTTGAATTGCCTGTTCCCCTTCTGTAATCACAGGAATTTCTTCTGCTTCAAATCTTGGCGCACCCATATTCACTCTTACCAAAGCAACCTTTCCATCTTGCAACGTAATTTCCAAGTGCTTGGTGCCAGCTAATGTTTCTACACTGATATTGGTCTTATCGGTAAGTCCATATTCATATACATATTTTGCCACACATCGGATTCCATTTCCACACATTTCTCCTCTAGAGCCGTCTGCATTATACATATCCATCTGAAAATCTGCGATTTTAGAAGGTTTTATGAGAATTAATCCATCAGAGCCAACTCCAAAATGACGATTACTGACATATTTTGCTACTTTTTCAGGAGCTGTTATCTTCTCCTTAAAACAGTTCACATAGACATAATCATTTCCTATTCCGTGCATTTTTGTAAATTTCATGCTTTACCTCCTTCTGTAAAAAAGAATCCTGCTTGCAGGATTCTTTGCCGTAGTGCGACCCTCGCGGTGCGTTTTTTATTACGTAGGAAGCACGTTCCTATGTCATAAAATAATTGCATTATGTTTTGCAAAAAGATACTACTTTTTCAAATTCCATAATGCCTCCGAATAAATCCAAGGCACTTCCAATGGTAACATTGAGTTTTTCATGTCCCAAGCATTTTAATTTTGTTAAATCCTCATAACTTCCCACACCACCTGCATACGTAATGGGAACCTTTCCCCAGTTTCCCAATCGCGTTACCAATTCCTCTTCTATTCCTTTGGCTTTTCCTTCCACATCTACTGCATGAATTAGAAATTCATCTGCATACCCAGCTAAATAATCCAATAGCTGCTCATTTACCTTTTCTTCTGTAAACTTTTGCCAGCGGTCTGTAACAATATAGTATTCCTCTTCTCGCTTTTTACAGCTTAAATCCAACACCAAATGTTTTTTTCCTACTGTCTTGGAAAGTTTTTCCAAATTTGCATAATGAATTCGACCTCCCTGAAATACATAGGAAGTTACAATCACATGGCTTGCTCCCGCTTCTAAGAATTCTTCTGCGTTTTCTGCCTGAATACCGCCTCCTATCTGCATCCCTTGGGGGTAAGCTTTTAATGCCAAAAGTGCTTGTTCTTTAGTTGGCGTATAGTATTGGCTTTCTACAGGATTCAATAATATAATATGACCACCTTTTAATCCATAACTGCGGTATAGTTCTGCAAAAAAAGCTCCATCCTGCTGTGATACATAATTCTCTACTGCCAGATTTCCGGTATCTTTTAAGGTTCCGCCTACAATTTGCTTTATTTTTCCATTGTGAATATCTATACATGGACGAAATTCCATTCTTTCGCTCCTTTATATCTAGTACAATTTTCATTTTTAATTTATTACTTCCTTATTAAAATACCATATTTTGACTAAAATGAAAACAAAAAGTTCCCTTCTTGGTTCATATTTTTTATTCATAAGTACGATAAGTTTCATTTAGTAGTAAAAATGATAACTCTTTTTCCCAGTAAGTATCCGTGAGTCGTTGACAGTTTGACTCTTTTTTGTTAAAATCGAGGGAATACCAAAAAAAGTGACAATAAAATTGAAAGTGAGGAAAAACAATGGGTAAAATTATCGGCGAGGGGATTACATTTGACGATGTCTTATTAGTTCCTGCATACTCAGAAGTTACACAAAATATGGTGGACATTTCTACCAATTTAACAAAGAAAATCAAGTTAAATATTCCAATGATGAGTGCCAGCATGGACACAGTGACAGAGCACAGAATGGCAATTGCCATGGCACGTCAAGGTGGTATCGGCATTATTCATAAGAATATGTCCATTGAAGAGCAGGCTGAGGAAGTTGATAAGGTAAAGCGTTCTGAAAACGGTGTTATTACGGATCCATTTTTCCTTTCCCCCGAACACACATTAGAAGATGCCGATGAGTTAATGTCCAAGTTTCGGATTTCTGGTGTTCCCGTTACTGAAAATGGGAAATTAGTAGGTATTATCACAAATCGTGATTTGAAATTTGAAGAAGACTTTTCAAAAAAAATTAAAGAATCTATGACCTCTGAGCATCTAGTAACTGCCAAAGAAGGAATCACCATTGCAGAAGCCAAGAAAATTTTAGCCAAGGCAAGAAAAGAAAAGTTGCCCATTGTAGATGATGACTTTAATTTAAAGGGATTAATTACAATCAAAGATATCGAAAAACAAATTAAATATCCTCTGTCCGCTAAAGACGAACAAGGCAGACTTTTATGTGGTGCCGGTGTTGGAATTACCAGTAATATGATGGAACGTGTGGATGCATTGGTGGCTGTAAAGGTAGATGCCGTTGTGGTAGATTCTGCACATGGTCATTCCAAGAACATCTTAGAAGCTGTAAAGGCCATTAAGACAAAATACCCTGATCTTCAAGTGATTGCTGGCAACATTGCAACTGGTGCCGCTACGCGGGCTTTAATTGAAGCAGGCGCAGATGCTGTGAAGGTTGGAATTGGACCTGGATCCATTTGTACTACTCGTGTAGTTGCAGGAATTGGCGTTCCACAAATCACCGCTATTATGGATTGTTATGCTGCTGCTAAGGAATATGGTATTCCAATTATTGCAGATGGTGGAATTAAGTACTCGGGAGACATGACCAAAGCCATTGCCGCTGGTGCCAATGTATGTATGATGGGAAGTATTCTAGCAGGTTGTGATGAAAGTCCTGGAACTTTTGAATTATATCAAGGAAGAAAATATAAAGTATATCGTGGCATGGGTTCTCTTGCAGCCATGGAAAATGGCTCTAAGGATCGTTATTTCCAACAAAATGCCAAAAAATTAGTTCCAGAAGGTGTCGAAGGACGTGTAGCTTATAAGGGAACCGTAGAGGACACTGTATTCCAGTTAATAGGTGGTCTTCGTTCCGGTATGGGTTACTGTGGTGCCGCTACCATTGAATTACTTATGGAAACTGGCCAATTTGTTAAGATTTCCGCCGCTTCCTTAAAAGAAAGTCATCCTCATGATATTCATATTACCAAGGAAGCTCCTAATTATAGTATTGATGAATAATGTGAAATAATGTAATGGAGAACTAACACAGCAAATATCAATGCCCTGTTCCTATTTTTGGAAACAGGGCATTGTTGTCTTATTATTAAGGCATTGTTTGATTATCATTTGTTCCATTGGTTGTATTGTTATCATTTGTTCTGTCTTCTGTCATTCTGTCTAAACCATTTTCTACATCATTTCCAATGTTTTCTACTCCATCTACGATATCATCACCAATATTGTCTGCTGCCCCATCTGCATTTTTGTCTTTTGTGCCATTGGTGGTTCCGTTATTGGTAGTTCCATTTTCTGTAGTTCCGTTTTCTGTGGTTCCATTTTCTTTTGTGTTATCCAGATTATCGCTGCTGCCACATGCAGTCACACTGGATAATACCAGTATAAGCATGGTGCCCAGCATTATTTTGTTCCACTGTTTCATAATAAATTTCTCCTTTGATTTATATTTTTCCTTTATTAATATGGTCGTAATTCACTTTCTTTATACCGTATTTTTTATTTTATTTTTTCATCTTTGGCTGAAAAATCAGACTTGCTAAATATCCAAAGACTAACGCCGCTGAAATTCCAACTGCACTTGCTGTAAATCCTCCCATGAAAATTCCCAAAAATCCTTCCTGATCTACCGCTTTTTTCACTCCTTGCCAAAGTACATTTCCAAATCCTAAAAGTGGCACACTTGCCCCAGCTCCTGCATAATTTTGAAATGGCTCATAGATTTGAAGTGCACCTAGCACTGCTCCTGCGCATACTAACAGCACCATAATTCTTCCCGGCAACATCTTCGTCTTTTCCATTAAAATTTGAACTAGAGCGCAAATGGCTCCTCCCACCCAGAATGCATTTAAATAATCCAATTTTTTCTCCTATCCGGCATATTCTATGACAACGCCATGGGCAATTCCTGGTACACTCTGTCCTTCATTAAAGCTTACTGTGGACAACAATGCACCAGTTGGTACAAATAGCACGCGATGGAAAATACCCTTTTTTAGCTTTGGCAAAATAAATGCACTTAGGGTAACTGCAGAGCAGCCGCAGCCGCTTCCTCCTGCATTGGTGTTTTGTTCCTGCCTGTTAAATATTTCAATTCCGCAGTCCATGTGTACCGCTGAAATGTCAAATCCTTTTTCTTTTAACAACTTAATGAGTATTTCCTGTCCTACTATGCCTAAATCTCCTGTAATTATTTTATCATAATCTTGTGGCTGTCTTTGAAAATCCACCAGATTTTGATAAATAGTATCACAAGCTGCCGGCGCCATAGCAGCCCCCATATTCATGGAATCTTTGATTCCATAGTCCACCACTTTTCCGGTGGTAATTCCCGTAACGCGAAGTTTTGTTCGAGTTGTGCCAAGTAAAAAGGCACCACTTCCAGTAACCGTCCAGGTAGCTGATAAGGGTCTTTGACTGGCATATTCCAAGGGAAAACGGAACTGCTTCTCCGCACTTGCAAAATGGCTGGATGTAACTGCCAGCACATGTTCTGCATAACCTGCTGCCACAGTCATTGCAGCAAGTGATAAGGATTCTCCAGCAGTAGAGCATGCTCCATAAAGTCCAAATAGTGGAATATTTAATTCCATTAAACCAAAAGTCGTTGCCATATTCTGTCCTAGCAAATCTCCTCCAAAAATATACCTGACTTTTTCTTTTTCTAACTCTGCTTTTCCAATTGCCAGTGTCACTGCTTCCTTTTGCATGGTACTTTCTGCTTCTTCCCAAGTGTCTTCTCCAAATTTTTCATCCATTCCTACTATATCAAATAGTGTTCCTAATGGACCTTCTCCCTCTTTTGAGCCTACCACGCTTGCACTACTTTGAATATAAGGTGCACAGTTAAATTGAATACTCTGCTGACCTAATGTCTGTGCCATGATTTTCCTCCTGTTTTGCATTTTTTCTTTTCCTTAGTTTGTCCAAAAATTTATATTTTACTCCCTCAATATTTTACGAAAAAGAATACTGTAAGCAGTTCTTTGCCATAGTACGATTCTTGCAAAGCGTTTTTTATTGCAGAAGAAGCACTTTCCTATGTAATAAAAAAACAGACTATTTCCTGTCCCTGTCTTTCTTGGGACAAAAAATAATCTGTTCTGCTGCTTTTTTATTTTTTTATCTTTACAATTCTTAAGATAATGGTTTTACCGGCGGTCGTTTGGGATCCAAAATCTGAGCTGCATCAAATAAATCCGAAACACTGTTTTCTTTTCCAATGGCATTATTATAGATACGATAACCATCTAAATTTCTTCTGCCTTGGCGAACATAATTATCTCTAATCTGAACACAGTATTGTCCGGAATCCACATTACAAAAATAATTAAATCCCTGACTTTTCAAATAATTAAATTTTACATTATCCGCTGCATAATCACCCCATCCACCTAAATCTTCTCCATGAGCAAAAATAATAGTATCGGTACTTCCCACTAATGGTTCTACGTTTTCTTTCCATTTTTGGGTATCTGCCTGAATTCGTTCTAATGATACCGTTCCTACTTTCAAATGTCCCCAAGTATGACTGGCAAAATTCCACCCTTCTGCTTTCATGGCATCTGCCACAGCTTTTGCACTGGCACGTTCTGCGTCTAAGCTAAATTCTGGATGATTCTCCAGCCATTTCACCTTTACGGTATCAAGGTCTGCTGGTACTGTCTGATAACTAATGTCTGTACGATATCCCAAGATTCCGTTATATCCAGTTAATGCAATGGTTCCTTTTGCTCCACGATAAGAAGCATCTGGATGTTCCTGCACAAATTTATCCATAAGAGGCACTACGTCATAATCTCCCACTAGGGTAGTTCCATCTGCCTGGATGTACTCACAGGTAGGCTTGCCCCCTTCATCCAATATTAACTTGGAAGCATACCCATACCCATCATACGCGTGATAATAAGACAAATCATCAAGAGATAACACAAATGCTTTCTTACCTGGTGGAAGCATAATTGTCCCTGGGGTAAAATGCTTGGTTCCATTTTCATCCGTAGTTTCTCCCGCAATGTCATGCAGATCAACTAACACATAACCTTTTTCATACATGGACTGGGTAATTTTATTAAATTCATCCACGGTGGTCATCCATTGATTATTCCCAGCTGCCTGATGATCCTTGTCCTGATTTGCAAATGCTCTGTCTGGATCTATCACTAATGAATGGTAAAACACATGGGTCACTTCCTCTATATTAACCGGTACGCAAGTTGCTTTGGTGGCTTCATATCCTGCAATTGCATCTGTTAACTCCGCATATTTTTCATACTCCGGATAAGCTTTTATCTTTTCAATAGCATTATCGTAATCATATCCTGCCGCTATATGATTTGTTTCCGCTAATAATAGACTTCTTACTTCTTCCTCTGTTTGTTTGGGAACCTCTTGGTTTTTATTCTCATTTTGATTTCCTGCATCTGCTATCGTCTCTACTGTGTCCTGTTTTGGCGTATTGTGCTTCTTATTCTTAGCAATATAAACTACCAAAAGTGAAATACACAATATCACAGAAAGCACAAGCAAACTCAAGGTAAGCAACCTATCCCTCCTTTTTTTCCGCATTCTTTTGCGTCTTTTCTCTCTTATAATTCGCTTTTCATCCATGTTGTATTCTCCTTGCTTGGCAATCTCATTCTGTACTGCCTTTTTCTTCCTAGTATATTCATCTCTTCTATCATATTATGAATACACTGGAAAATCAACTGATGTAATGCGAATAATTTATTAATATTGATTAATAATAATTAATAACTAAATTTTAAGCATTCCCCATACAGTTAAAATCCAGTAAATAAATCCTAGACCCCAGCTTGTAACAATTCCATATAAAATCACCGGACCTGCAATGGTAAATATTTTACATCCTATGCCAAATACCTGACCTTCTTTTTGAAATTCAATTGCTGGAGCTGCTACCGAGTTGGCAAATCCCGTAATGGGTACCAGTGCCCCTGCACCGCCCCAGTTGGCAATAGAAGGATAAATATTACATCCGGTAAGCAATGCACTGGTTAAGACTAAAATCATGCTGCACCAGCTTCCTGCGGTCTCTTGGTCCATTCCAAAGTAATTGACTGCTGTATTTAAAATCAATTGCCCCAGCATACAGATAATTCCTCCTGTTATAAATGCTTTTGCCATATTGCCCATAAGAGAGTGGGTTGGAGTCACGCTCTTTACATATTCATTATATGTTTTATTTTTTTCTTCTTTCTGTTTTATGCTTTCCTGTTCCATTATTTTTCCTTTCCATTCTATACTTGAGGCATATGCGTGATATAAAAATACAATGCCCCTATGGTTTTTCCCATTGCCATAAAAAACAAAATCCATTCTAAGCCTTCTTTCACTTTCATTCTTCGAAATAGAATGGGAAATGTGTTGAGAATTTCTGCAAGTGCTACTGCTAAACACCCTGTAAAGATTCCTGCTGACACGCCATACAGTATTAAAAATAGCTGTCCCAATGGTATTTCCCAGTGAAACAGTTCTGCTAAATTTCCAAAAGTTCCTCCTAAAAGCACTGCATTTTCATAAGGTATTGTCTTCACTGCTGTTCTGGTTTTGGCTACCATTCTAGGAATTACTCCCACTGAAATAATAAAGGCAAATACACCTGCCGATACTGCAAATCCTGATGCTAATCCTAGTAATCCCAAAAACAGTTCTCTAATCCACATCCTTGCTAGTTCCTTTTCTGCTGCAATTTTCTATAAAGGTAATATCCACGTCTTTTTCGTAGGTACGCATTTCCACCTGTATAGGAGTAGGGTCATGGGTGATTTTCTTATGCCCTGCATGATTAAAGAAAATTAAAATTCCAAGAGAAAGCCCAATAGAATAGCTTACTTCTAATACGGTAAACCCATCAGATGGTTTACCCGTAACCTGTTGATAGAAATTTTGAAATACTTCTCCCACTCCTACGTCATTGTTAAATGTCATAATAGTAAATGCAGAACCAAAAAAAATAAGGATACATAAAATCACGGTTTTACTATATTGCAGCCATTTTGCTTCCTCTACCGGTTCATATACCAATACAAAATCTTTTTCTCCTATGTTTTGAATTTCCACATTAGGATATTCTTTTCCAATTATTTCTATGATTTTCAAAACAGAGAAGACTTCATTTTGTTTTTTTTTCTTTTTTTGATTCACCGGAACATGAAAGGCATGGATTTTTATCTGCTTTAATTTACTCACCAGTGCTTGATTGGGTGAAGTAATTTTCCCTATCTCTTTTAATGTGACTATGGGTTCTCGAACCAGCACATTTTGTTCTATTTTTAAATATACGGTATCTGCCATACTACACCTCTATATCCTGTCGTTCAATATATGATTTTGCTGTTCTTCCTGCCACTCCATCACTAGGGTACCTTCCATAACAGATGCTTCGTTTTTTACATAATTCAGATAATAAAAAATGCCTCCTATCACAGTGAAAATCACCAAGGACAGAAGACAGATTCGATAAATTTTATTATGGCTCATTTGCTCACTTCCTTTTCCATATTTGGAAGTAGTATGCCACATTATCCATTTTTCATACACTTTTTACGCATTTCAAATAAAATTTTTTTCTCCATACGGCTCACCTGTACCTGACTCATACCCAAGGCTTTTGCCACCTGCATCTGAGTTTTATCTTCAAAATAACGTAGTATCATCAACTGTCTTTCTTCTTTGCTTAATTCTCCTAATAATTGTTCTAGGAGCATATGATTCAGCAGTACTTCATGACTGTCTTTTATTTGTGGTAATCGGTCTGCCAAAGAAGATTCTTTTCCATTTTCCGGTGCATATGTTTTATCAATGGATTCCACTTCTCCATTTGCCTCTAATGCCATTACAATTTCTACACGTTCCAACCCTGTTTCTACCGAAAGTTCCTGTAAGGAAGGTTCTCTTCCCAATGATATTTGAAGTTTCTCTCTTGCACGTTTCATTTTGGCACCGCTTTCCTTTAAGCTTCGGCTTACTTTTATCATGCCATCATCTCTAAGAAAACGTTTTATTTCCCCTGTAATTAATGGAACTGCATAAGTAGAAAATTTCACTTCAAAAGAAGTATCAAACTTGTCAATTGCTTTCATTAATCCGATGCTTCCTACTTGAAACAAGTCCTCTAATTCGTATCCACGATTAGAAAATCTTCTTACAATACTCCATACCAGTCCAATATTCTTTTGTACCATGGTGTCCCTTGCCTGCCGGTCTCCCCGTTGAGATTTTTCAAGCAGTTCCCTGACTTGGTCCTCTTTTGGTTCCTGCTTTCCTAGTTCCATGGTGTCATCCTCCTTGCGCTAGAGCACTTCCAATGTTTTTGTCATGATAACACATGTACCTTTTCCAGGTTCTGATATTACCTCTACCTCATCCATAAAAGCTTCCATAAATGCAAATCCCATTCCAGAACGTTCTAACTCCGGTTTTGTAGTAAATAGTGGTTCTCTGGCCTGCTCAATGTCTTTGATTCCTTTTCCAGTATCTGTAACCGAAATTTCTATTTTACACGCACTGGTTCTGCATTGAATCCAAATCCGTCCTTCTTTTTGCTCATAACCATGAATAATACAGTTGGTAACTGCTTCACTTACTGATGTTTTAATATCTGCAAGCTCGTCCACCGTTGGATTTAATGCTGCTGCAAATGCTCCCACCGCTACTCTGGCAAATCCTTCATTGGTGGACTGTGCCAAAAATTCCATCTTCATTTCATTATTAAATTCATTACTAAATTCATTACTAAATTCTTCCATATTTACCTCCAAAATCCTTTACTCTTCCACTTCAATCATTTTCATCAGCCCTGACAATTTAAAAATACGATGAATCTGTTCATTCAAATGTACCGCTTTCACAAAACCTCCTGAAAATTTCACATTTTTACATCTTCCAATAATCACTCCTATTCCTGAACTATCCATAAAATTTGTATGCTCAAAATCAAAAACTAGATTCCGCACGGAATATTTTAAAATCAATTGATCCGCTTCCTCCTTTAACGCTTCTGCC
This sequence comes from Lachnospiraceae bacterium, assembly GCA_036653135.1. Lineage (GTDB taxonomy): Bacteria > Bacillota > Clostridia > Lachnospirales > Lachnospiraceae > Petralouisia. Next base: position 22,277 of record JAVVUO010000016.1, on the reverse strand, counting down.
TGATGATGATCCAATTCTTCCGGCATAGAAAGCACTAGACATCCATACTCTTTTTCATACCTGTGTTTCATAGTTACCTCCATTCTGTGTCATTTTGACACATTCCTTCCTTTCGACATTTTATGCAGAAAAAAAGACGTCAAAATTGCTATGACGTCTTTTGTATTCTTACCTTTACTCATTTTGTAATTCTTCTAAATAATTCTGTGAAGTTCTAGCACGTTCTGTATTCGGGTGAAGTTCTGTCATTTTCTGATAATACTTTATGGCATTCTCTTTGTCTGCTAATTTACGATACGATTGTGCTAAATAATAAATAGCGTTTCCACCATCATGATCTTCTTCAAGGTCTACTACAGATTGCAGTTTTGGTACTGCTTCTTCATAATTTTGTTTGTCATATGCTTTCTTTGCTTCTTGATATACCGTAGTAATATATTGGGCATTGACCTGGGTATTCACTGTATTATAAATAGCTTTTGCATCTTCTTCTAGCAAATCTTGCTGGACCTTACCAAGTGCTGCTCCAGCTGCCTCTACTTCGCCTTTTACATGCGCATCAAATGCTGTTAAGAGCTGTTGGTAGCTAACCTTTACTTCCTGCTGGCTTTTCGTATCATTTTCCTTATCATCCATGTTCTTTTGTAATTCTTCAATGGTGGATTCTAGCTTTTTTATCTCTTGGTCTTTGGTTATAATAGAATTATTTGCATCTATTTCTGCCTTTTTTGCATCAGAAGTGGCATTTTGCTTAATAGATGGTAAAATCAGGAAAAACGTAATAGCCACACCAATTGCTATTCCAATTAAAATATTGATAATTGTCAGAATGCCTGAATTATCTTTAAACCTTGCTGGTTGTATAATTGTTTCATTTCCACTTTGGTAGGATAACAGCTCTTCCTTTTCTTTTCTGCTATTCTTTTTAGATGGCTGCTCTCCGTGCATCTGCTGATTTGCTTCCTTTAAGTAGCGTAATGTAGTGGTACTATTCGCATCAATTCTGCCTGCTGCACGCAGCTCTTTTTTAGCTTGTTCATACTGCTTTTCTTCTAAATAAAGAAGTGCTAGAAGCTGATGACCTTTTACCAACTTTGGATTTAAAGATAATACTTTTTTTAATTGTATGACTGCTAAATCTTTATTTCCCTGCTGACAATATAACAATGCCTGATTATATTTTTTAATGGTTTGATTGACTGAATTTAATTGTCCCCGATTAGATTGTATGGATTCTAGATACTGCTCTGCCATATTCTCTTCTGGCTTTAAGCTGCGGCTAATGACCCATTCATTCAGTGCATCCACAACCTCACCCATTTCGAAATACACAAGACCTAGCAAGTTACGTGCCTGCGTATTTTCTTTATAAAAACGAAGACTTTTCCGCAAAGATTCTACTGCTCCGGATAAATCTCGTACTTTTGCTTTTTCCAATGCCACATTATAGCATGTATTGGACAATCGAACTATTTTATTATATGAATCCATATATTTCCTTCCTTAACTATCTATCGTTGTTGTCTTGCATCTGTAATAATTTCCTGGAGAATATCTGTCATGTCGGTTAAATCTCGATCATAGATTGCTTCCTCCGCCTCTTCCACTTCAAGACTTGGTTTAAATTTTTTCAATTCTTCTTCAAAATTAATCATCTTTCATTCCTCCTGTTATTCTTTCTAATTCACCTATCAAATACAGTGACCCTGCACAAAACAGCATCTGTTCTTGTTTTCTCTTTGCTATTGCTATTGTAAATGCTTCTTTTAAATCATCTACTACTCTTACTCTTATCTTCTTTTTTAATACCGTTTTCTCTTTTTCAAAGGCTTCCAAAAGGATTTTTGGATTCAATCCTCTGGCATTTGGAATTTGGGTTATGATAATTTCTTCCCAATTTCCCTTTTCCACCAGCTCTTTCACCGCTTCTAAATATTTTTTTTCCTGCACCATAGAAAATAGTAGCAAAGATGGTTCATTTGTCATACACGCCGCTGCTTCCAGAAAAGAATCAATTCCTGATACATTATGCGCACCATCCAAATAAACTCCTGTCATTACTTCCTGCATTCTGCCTTTCCATTGAACATTTTTAAATCCTTTTAAAATCTTAATCGGATCCATCTCATCTGTCTGACTTATAATATTCACAGCCTGCAAAGCAACTGCTGCATTTCTTGCCTGATAGGGTGCTCCAAACGGAATACTCACTTTTGTAACATCATAATTGGATTCATAGGAAAAATCAATCTTTCTTCCTGTATTTAATAAAATTTTAATATTCTTTGGATTTACCGGATATCTTGCACATCCTAAAGAAATTGCTCTTTCTTCTATTACCTTTGATGCTTCCGGCACACATGCATCATAGACAATCGGAACTCCCGGCTTTAAAATTCCGGCTTTTTCTGCTGCTATCTTTTCAATCGTATCCCCTAATAGTTCCGTATGTTCTAAGCTAATAGAAGTAATTACCGTAAGCTGTGGTTGTTTCACACAATTAGTGGCATCCAGTCTTCCTCCTAATCCTGTTTCGACCACGGCATAGTCCACCTTATTTTCTTGAAAAATAATCATGCCAATTGCATAAATATACTCAAAAAAAGTAGGATGCGGCAATCCTTCTGACACCATGTTATCCACCGTTTTTTGCACCAGCAAAGCTGCTGCTGTAAATTCCTGTGGGGTGCATGGAATTCCATCCACTTGAAAACGTTCTTCTATTTTAACTAAATGGGGCGATGTAAACAGTCCTACCCGCTTTCCATTTTCTCTAAGTACACTGGCAATATCCGCACATACACTTCCCTTTCCATTACTGCCTGCTACATGAATGGTATGGGGTTCTTCCTGGGGATTGCCTAATCTTTTCATGAATTCCCTAGTATGTTCCGGCGTATTTTTTGTTGTAAATCTTGGTATCTCTAGAATTCTTTCCAGAATTTCTTCATATGTTTTCATCATTAAAAATCACCACTCTATTACATGGATTAAAGTTCTCTTACCCATTATAATATAGTAGTGATTTTATGCAAGCATATTTTTCATTCTTTTTTCGACAAATTAACGATATTCCAACGCACACATGACAATTTTATCCTTATTTTTCACAAATTCCATATTCCCCTGTTCTTCTCTGACCTGAATCCTTTGTTCATCAATCTCTATGGTAACTCCAGGATATACACTGCCAATTACCTTAATGCTGCCACCTTTTGCTCGTTCAATTTGATTCTCAAGCTTATCCAGTTCTGCCGTATCGTCTGATAAAAATGCTCTGTCTCTAATTTTTAGTCGTAGCAACTCCGAGCGACGAGAATCGTTCTTAATATCTGTTACCAGTTTTAATCCATCTTCTATCTTGTCAAGATTTTCCTGTTCTACACGTATCTTGCTTTTTAAAATAGAAATACGTCGCAGCACTGTGGCATTATTTCCAATACGAATGTGGGTATTCACTTCCCCATCACTGCCTATCACATTGGTGGCAATTCCTTGAATTGCCCACACTTCTCCTCCTACAATCTTTGCCTGTTTTCCATCTAAAATAATATTTTCCCCACAAGACACCTTGCAATTCACAAAGGAATCTGCTCGAATCGTTCCATTAGCATGAACTCTTGTATATTCAAAGAACTTGGCAATGATATTGCTTTTAGAAGTAATGCAGGCTCTAGAAGACCCTACAACTCCACTTCGCAGCACAATATCTTTGCCTGCCTCTATCTGGGCGCCTTCTACTATTCCATCTACTGTAATACTTCCAGTTGCTTTAATCTTTACACCGGTACATACACCACCGTGAATCACTACATCACCCCAAAAATCAATATTACCAATGGATAAATCTACGTCACCGTAAATTTCATAAATTGGAAGAATAGTGATACGGTCATTGGTTCTTTCTATTTTACCATCACACAATGAGGTATATATGGTTCCATCCTCAGAACGTGAAAATCCTTTTCCACGCAAAGGCACTAAATCCCTTGCCCTTTTTGCTATCAATACTTTTCCTTTGATGTCCATTCCATCTTTTCCCTGCACTGCCTTATGATAAATGGCAATGACCTGCCCCTCACTGACCGTCTCTATCATTTTAATACTCCAGTAATCTACGGTACCGTCTGGACGCATCTTGGGTTTCTTACTAAAATCCAAATTAAACTTATACTCATAATATCCATCTGTGCCATCTGATACATAATTGCCTTCTGCCACAAGTATTTCCTGCTCATATACCGGCTGTTCTAAAATCTTCTGGATTTTTTTTTCATCAATACCATATATCACACCGCTTTTCTTTAAAGCTCCACTAATATCCCACTCTGTATGATCCAGTACTGGAGTTGGCAGGCGAAGATACACCTGCATGTTATCATTACTAATTTTGATTTTTGGTTCTTGATTGTTGACAGCTGTCATAGTAAATCCCTCCTGTCTGGTACACCCCATGATAGTCCTATATCTATCATATTACCAATTTTTAAGAAATTTTTCAACATTTCTTGGTAATTTTTTATTATTTATTGACATCTTCTCCCATTTGCACTAAACGTTTTGTTACTTCTTCCATCATTTCCTCATATTTTGCAAGTTTTTCCTGTTCTTCCTGAATTTTTTCCCTAGGTGCTTTACTTACAAATTTATCATTTCCAAGCATTCCTTTGGAACGCGCTAGTTCTTTGGTTAAGCGATTTTGTTCTTTCTGTAGACGTTCTTTCTCCTTTTCAAAATCTATCAAATCCTCTAAAGGAAGATAAACAGATGCTCCTGGAATAACTACGGATACTGCATCTTCTCCTATTCCGAACTTATCTGCTTGAACATGAATTTCACTGGCGCTTGCAAGCATCATATAAGAAGATTTCATAGTATCAAAAATACGTTGTAATTCTTCTCGTTCCGTTACAATATATACCTTTGCTTTTCTGCTTGGCGGTACTTCCATGGCAATTCTGGTATTACGGATTCCTTTTACTAAATCCTTTACATGTTCAACTGCTTCTTCTGCTTCTTTAAACTGCCATTCTGTCTGAAACTTTGGCCATTGAGATAGCATAATGGTTTCTTCCTCATTTTGCAATGTACAAAAAATCTCTTCTGTAATAAATGGCATGTATGGATGCAGCAGCTTTAGTCCTTGAATCAATACTGTTTTCAATGTCCACATTGCTGCTTTTGCAGCTTCTGGATTTTCTTCTTTTTTGTAGGTTCTAGTCTTTGCAATTTCAATATACCAGTCACAAAATTCATCCCATATAAAATCATATACCTTTTGTACTGCAATTCCTAGTTCAAACTTATCCATATTCTCTGTTACATCTTTGGTCAATGTATTTACTTTGGACAAAATCCATTTGTCTTCTATCGCAAGTTCAACACTTTCTTCATTTAATAGCTCTTCGTCCCCAATATTCATCATAATAAAGCGAGAAGCATTCCATACCTTATTTGCAAAATTTCGGGAAGCTTCTACCCTTTCCCAATAAAAACGCATATCATTTCCAGGAGCATTTCCTGTTACCAGGGTCATTCTAAGAGCATCTGCACCATATTTATCAATTACTTCCAAGGGATCAATTCCATTTCCAAGGGATTTACTCATTTTGCGACCTTCCCCATCACGTATCAATCCGTGGAACAGCACGGTTTTAAATGGTGCTTCTTTCATTTGTTCATATCCTGAAAAAATCATTCTAATTACCCAGAAAAAGATAATATCATATCCGGTTACCAATACATCATTGGGATAGAAATAATCCAAATCTTCTGTTTTATCCGGCCAGCCTAAGGTAGAGAACGGCCATAGAGCAGAGGAAAACCAGGTATCTAAGGTATCTGGATCTTGGGTCATATGAGTGCATCCGCATTTTTGACATTTTCCTGGATTTTCTCCTGCCACCACAAATTCTCCACACGCATCACAATAATATGCCGGAATTCTATGTCCCCACCAAAGCTGCCTAGAAATACACCAGTCCCTTATATTATCTGTCCAGTTAAAATATGTTTTTTCCATACGTTCCGGCAGCAACTTAATCTCACCATTTTTAACAGCTTCTACTGCTGGTTTTATCATTTCATCCATTTTTACAAACCACTGCTGCTTTATCATAGGTTCTACTGTGGTTTTACAACGATCATGTGTTCCTACATTATGGGTATGAGGTACTATTTTAACCAACAGTCCTTCTTCCTCTAATTCCTTTACCATAATCTTTCTAGCTTCATAGCGATCCATACCTGCATATTTTCCACCATTTTGATTAATGGTAGCATCATCGTTTAGCACATTGATTTCCGGCAGATTATGACGTTTTCCTACTTCAAAATCATTGGGATCGTGAGCCGGTGTAATTTTTACACACCCTGTTCCAAACTCCTTATCTACATAAGAATCTGCAATTACTGGAATTTCCCGTCCTACTAAAGGTAAGATCAACGTCTTTCCTATGATATCCTGATATCTTTTATCTTCCGGATTTACCGCTACTGCTGTATCACCTAACAAGGTTTCGGGTCTAGTGGTGGCAATTTCTACAAATCTGCCTTCTTCGCCCTTTACCGGATAATTAATATGCCAAAAATTTCCTGCCTGTTCTTCATGCTCTACCTCTGCATCTGAAATAGATGTTTTGCATACCGGACACCAGTTAATGATTCTAGACCCTTTGTAAATATATCCTTTTTCATACAGTTTAATGAATACTTCCTGAACTGCTTTGGAACAGCCTTCATCCATGGTAAATCGTTCTCTGTCCCAGTCTGCAGATGAACCCATTTTTTTTAATTGATTAATAATACGTCCACCGTACTCTTCTTTCCATTCCCATGCCTTTTCTAAAAATCCTTCCCGGCCTAGATCTTTTTTATCAATTCCTTGTTTTTTCAAAGATTCAATTACTTTTACTTCTGTGGCAATAGATGCATGGTCTGTTCCTGGCTGCCACAATGCATTATATCCTTGCATTCTCTTATAGCGAATCAAAATGTCCTGCATCGTATTATCCAAAGCATGACCCATATGAAGCTGACCTGTAATATTAGGTGGGGGCATCACAATGGTAAATGGCTTTTTGGAACGATCCGGTTTGGCATGAAAATATTTATTTTCTTCCCATTTTTGGTAAAGACGATCTTCAATATCTTTGGGATCATAAGTTTTGGCAAGTTCTTTTTTCATAATAGTCTCCTTTTTATGTTTCTTTATCATGTTAATAGCTTTTATTCTCATTTCTATACTTCTTATTCTCCGCCGTAGTAAAATCCTCACGGAGCGTTTTTTATTACATTAGGAAATACTTTCCTATGTAACAAAAAGCCCTTTACTGAAAGATATCAGTAAAGGGCGTATAATCGCGGTACCACCTTTATTCATGCTGTAAAGAAGCTCTCACAACATCTCTTTAAATCCTGTAACGTGGACAAAACGTGAACGCCTACTGTATTTCAGCTATCCGGTTCAAAAGCTACTTTCCACAACTCCTACTTTAAGCAGCCTTTCAGCCAATGAACTGCTCTCTCTTTCAAGGGTGGTTATGTACTCCTCTTTCTCATTACCTTTTTCAACTATATGTTCCATAGTATAAGCTAATGGTAAAAATGTCAAGTAACTTTTAATTTAACATTTTCAAAATACTTTCATAGGCAAAATCTTTGGCTGTTTGTATTTCTACTTCCGGATATAATTTTCGGTGAGTTAAGTAAAAGGCAAATGAAATACACTGGGAAATAATAGCTGTTTGTATTTTATAATGTTCTGTTTCCTTGATACAGTCATCTTTTAATGCCAGTCTGGAAAATTCTTCTGTAAATTCCAGCATTAAATCACAAGCATCCTGATGCTTTTCTATTTCATACAGCATGGTTTTCCCACTGATTCCCTTGTCTTCCATAATTTTTTGCATAATTGCAAATCCATGGTATCGATTATTTCCTTGTTCCATGAGCTCCATGCCTTCATAGATTACTTCTTTAAAATTTTTTCCACTTTTCAGCAGTGCCATCATCTGTTTCATATTTCTTTTGAATTCATAGTTTAGAGCACCTAATACGATTTCTTCTTTGGTGGAAAAATATTCATATGCCGTTCCTTTTCCAATCCCAGCCTTAGAAGTAATCTCGGCTACTTTCATAGTGCTAAGATCACATCCACTTGCAAATAATTCCAATACTGCCTCAAACATTGCTTTTACTTTTGGTCGATATTCTTTACATTTCGTTATATTTTTTATTTCTGGCATCTATATTTCTTCCTCTATTATACTTTTATTGCTATAAAACAAATCATAAATGCAAGGTACTACCACTAATGTCATAATCGTTCCGTAAATCATACCACCTATGGTTACAATCGTCATGGGTCTTGACATATCAGAACCCATATCATGACCAAATGCCATGGTAGACATTGCTAAAATGGTAGTCATAGCCGTCATAAGAATGGGGCGCATACGTGTCTTTCCCGCTTCTATAATTGCTTCATGCTTTTCCATTCCACCTTGTCGCAGCTGATTAATATAGTCTACCAATACAATTCCATTATTTACAATTACACCTACTAGCATAACAAATCCAATCATTGCCATGACACTTACTTCACTTCCTGCTAAAAATAAGGCCATAAATCCCCCTGTTAATGCCAGTGGAATCGTAAACATAATAATAAACGGTGCTTTCAATGATTGAAACTGTGCTACCATAATTAAGTATATAAATGCAACTGCAAGAATCAACATCAGTAAAAGCTGTCTCATTGCTTCGTTAATCATCTCATTTTCTCCAGTCATTTCAATGGAATATCCTTTGGGACAATCATATTTTGTCAATGCCTTGTCTAATTCCTCTCCTACTAATCCTACGTTGTACCCATCTGCAATCATTGCACTTACACTGATATAACGTTCCTGTCCATCTCGAGTAATGGTACTAAGTCCTTCTGATTCTCCAAAGGTAGCCACTTCCGATAGTGGAATTTGAGATTCTTCTTTCGTTTCTTTATCGATATAAGAAAATGTCAAATTCTTAATTCCTTCCACACTGGCTTCGCTTTGTTTTACCGATTTTAAATATACCTCATAATCTTTTAAATCTGTGAAAATTGTAGCATCTGCCTTTTCATCTGCCATTTCTGCATAAACTAACTGGTAAACCTGAGCCACCGTCATACCATATTTAGCAGCCTTTTCTTTATCCACTACAATAGCCATTTCCGGCACTGTTTCTTCTAAACCATTTGATATTTCTGTGGTTCCTTTTACGTTTTCCACAATCTTTGTGATATCCTTTGCAATTTCTTGCAGTGTATCCAGATTACGTCCCTTAATTTGAACTGCTAACCCTTCTCCCATCATAGATGTCATATCCATGGCAGATGCGTTTGCACTAATTTCACCCTCTAAATCTTTAGTACATTCTGCAATCATATTTATAATTTCTTTATTACTGTTTTTTTTCTCTTCCTTTAACATCAAATATAAAGTAATATCGTTGTTTTCCCCTAAAGACATCATTTTTTGTCCACCTGCCATAGCACCAATGGATTCCACATCTTCAATGCTTTCTATTCGAGCTGTTACTTTGTCTGCCAGCTTGCAGGCATCTGCAAAATCAGCAGTACCTGGCGGCGTTACAGTTACGGTTATCTGGGTACTTTCCATATCCGAAAAAAATGCCGTTCCTTTGGATAAGGAAGCTGTCATACTGACCACTAATAATCCTATCATGACCAACAAGACTGGGATTTTTACTCGAAGCAGTTTCTCCAAAATTACACCATATCCATTTTGAAACTTATCAAACCAGGGATGCTTAATTTCTTTGGTTTTTTTCAGCAATGTAGCTCCCATCATCGGCACAAATGTCAATGCAATGATTAAACTTGCCAGCAGAGCATAGGCAATGGTAAGCCCCATGTCTACAAATAGCTGTTTTGTAATTCCTTCCGTAAATACAATAGGCGCAAATACACTAATCGTTGTTAAGGTAGATGCTGCAACAGCTCCACTTACCTGTTTTGCACCTTCTACCGCTGCTTTCTTAGCAGACATTCCTTCCTCACGTAACCGATATATATTTTCGATTACTACAATAGCGTTATCTACCAGCATACCGATTCCAAGTGCTAATCCTGACATGGAAATCACATTTAATGTTACGTTGCTAAAATACATAAGTACAATGGCAAAAATAACTGATATGGGAATTGAAACTGCAATCACCAAGGTAGGCTTAATATCCTTTAAGAAGAGGAACAGAATAATAATTGCCAAAATTGCCCCCAGTATCATATTATTCAAAATAGAATCCACAATCATATCAATATAAATGCCTTGATCCATCATAACAGATACATGAAGAGATTCGTTATTTTTCTGTAAAAAATCAATCTTATCATAGACACGCTTTGTTACATCGCCTGTGGAGTATCCTGTTTGCTTTTCAATGGAAAGCATTACACCTGGATTTCCATTTACTTTTGCATAAGAGTTCGCAGAATCATCTACAATGGTAATCTCAGCAACATCTGATAAATGAATTACCTGCACACCTTCCATGCCAAGATCCATCAACACCATATCTTTCAAGGTATCTATACTGTCTATGGCATCTCCTACACGAACCATATACTTTACACCATTTTCTGTTATATAGCCTGCCGGCATTGAGAAATTTTGTGCAGTAAGTAATCCGCTTAAGGTGTCCATGGTAAGAATATTATTTAAGTCCGACGCATCATATGCCTCTTCCTTGCTTTTTTCTAATTCTGCCTTTGTTTCTTCTAACTGTTGTTCTCCGTTTAGCAACTGTGCGGTGGCACTTCCCATCTCCACAGCTCCTGCAATCTGACTTTCATTTAGGGTTGCCAATGTTTCGTTAATAGTTGCTTTTCCCTGTGCAATATTAGAAATTCCTACCTCAATAGCCGCCATTCCAGCATTGATTTCAATTAATCCTTGGTTGGCTTCCCCTAAGGATTGTGTGAGGTATGCACTTAATTCTTGATCCGTAGCATTTGCATTAAACGTGACTGCTTCCTTATTCTGCGCCTTCGCAATCATAGTGCTAACTCCTGCCACTTGATGTTTCACACTGGCAATCTGTGCTTCTACCTTTACTAATTGAGCTTCTAATTCTACTGTGTTTTCTCCAGCTGCTTTCTTTTGAGCAATAGCTGCTGTTAATTTACCTTTAGTATCCAGTAGTATATTCACTTGACTTTGTAAACCACTTAATGTTTCAATTCCTTTTTCAATGACACTCCTTGCTTGTTTCAATTCTTCGTACTTCATGTTGAGGTCTGTCTCTGTTTGAAATAATTCTATTTTTTTATCGTTTAACTGATTTTTTGCTTCACTGATTTGACTTGTCATATCATCTTGACCACTTGCAAGCTTATCTTTTCCATTGGAAATTTCATCTTTTGCCGTTGCCATCTGATTCTCTGCATCTGCAAATTTCTGATTTAGCGATGCAACTACCTGTTCATTTACTGCATTTATCTTTTCCTGATTAAGTACTACCTGTATGGATTCCTTAATAACACCTGTTCCGGATACAGACGCTACACCTTCTACACTTTCCAATTCCGGCATTAATTCATGATTGGTATAATCACTGATTTCCAGTGTGTTCATTCCTTCCACATCTATAGCTGCAATCATAACAGGAAGCATATCTGGATTAATTTTCATAATAATCGGATTACTCACCTGTTCTGGCCAATATCCTTTAATTTGATCTAGCTTCTCCCTCATTTCCACGGTTGCAGAGTCCATATTTGCAATTTGTTCAAATTCCAGCACAATCATGGATACATTATTGGAAGAACTAGAACGTATATTTTTAATATTGGACGTACTTGCCATGGCACTTTCCACCGGCTGAGTCACTATACTTTCCACCTGTTCTGGACTAGCCCCTGCATAACTTGTAACAACAATAGCATATGGCATATTCATACTTGGCAGCAAATCTGTACTCATCTTGCTTAATGATACCACTCCAAGAATAATGACCAATACAATTCCTACCATAACTGTGTAGGGTTTTTTTACACTAAATTTCGATATCACGATTTATCCTCCTATTTCACTGGGGTGTAACTTTAATTTCCGACCCACTGGTCAGTTTTACTTTTATTATAAGGATACTCTCTTTCAATTACAATACCAAAAATCATAAAATTTTTATAAACTGTTTCCCAAAAAAAACAAGAATAAGCCACTGTATCTCTTTTTATACATTCTAATCAGTTGTAAAAAATAAAAAACGTGATACATTATTAGTAGTGAAATGAAAATACTATCTAATAGGAGGAATTTAAAATGAATAATATGCAAGGCTTTGGCATGATGATTGATAAACTGAAAAAAAGTCCAAAAAAAATTGTCTTTACTGAGGGCAATGACGCACGAATTTTAGAGGCTGCTTCTCGTTTACTTGCTTCTAACTTCTTAACTCCCATTTTAGTTGGAAATCAAGAAGAAGTATTAAAAGCCAGTGAAGACTATGGTTACAATATCCGTGGTGCTCAAATTATTGATCCTCAGCATTATGAGCATCTAGACGAAATGATTGCAGCTTTATGTGAACTGCGTAAAAGTAAAAATATGCAGCCGGAGGAAGCACGCAAAATGCTGCAGCAGGGAAACTATTTTGGAACTATGCTGGTAAAAATGGGAGTTGCTGATTCCCTTTTAGGAGGTGCAACTTATTCTACTGCTGACACCGTACGTCCTGCCTTACAGTTGATTAAAACAAAAGAAGGACACAAAATTGTCTCTTCCTGTTTTATCCTGGTTCGCCCCTCTGCTACTGGTGAAAACGAAGTATTAGCTATGGCAGACTGTGCCATTAATATTAAACCCAATGAAGATGAACTGGCTGAAATTGCAATAGAAGCTGCTGAATGCGGAAAATTATTTGGAATTGATCCTAAAATTGCATTTTTAAGCTATTCTACTCTAGGTTCTGGAACCGGCGAAGATGTAGACAAAATGAAAAATGCCGCTGTAAAAGCAAAAACTTTAAGACCTGACCTTCCTATTGCAGGAGAAATGCAGTTCGATGCCGCTGTTTCCCCTCGTGTTGCACGTACCAAATGCCCAAATAATGACGTAGCCGGTCATGCAAATGTTTTTGTATTTCCTGACATTAATGCTGGTAATATTGGATATAAGATTGCACAACGCATGGGTAATTTTGATGCCTACGGACCCATTTTATTAGGATTAAATGCTCCTATCAATGATTTGTCCCGAGGATGTAATGCAGATGAAGTTTACTCTATGGCCATTATTACTTCTGCACTGGTAGAAGATTAAAATTTAAACTATACTATTGAAAAGCTGCTGCTCTATTATTTCACTAGAGCAGCAGCTTTTTTTACATATCTACAGAGTTGTTGCTTGTTTTTCCTTTTGCTAATTCTTATAATTATTATTAGACTACTGACCTATAAAATTGATACAGTGAATTGATAGCATGGAAAGGAAGGTATCATATGAATCACATGCAGGATTTTGATATTATGATTGAACATTTGAAAGAAACCCCAAAGAGAATCGTATTTTCAGAAGGAACCGACCCGCGTATTCTAGGAGCCGCCTCTCGACTTCTTGCCTCCTATTTTCTCACCCCACTTCTTATTGGAAAACCCGAAGAAATCAAAAAAGCCGCTGAAATCTATGGCTATAATATCCGTGGTGCCCAAATTATTGATCCCCTTACTTATGAAAAAATGGATGAAATGGTAGATTTATTCTGTGAATTACGTAAGAGTAAACATATTACGCACGAAGAAGCTCATGAAATTTTATCACATGAAAATTATTTTGGAACCATGCTGGTAAAAATGAACCTTGCAGACTGTTTGCTTGGAGGTGCTACTTATTCTACCTCAGATACCGTTCGCCCTGCGCTTCAGATTGTGAGAACCAAACCGGGACATCATATTGTATCTTCCTGCTTTATTCTAGTTCGTCCTTCTGCAACAGGACAAAACGAAGTTCTTGCCATGGCTGATTGTGCTGTTAATATCTGTCCTACCGCCGAAGAACTAGCAGAAATTGCAATTGCATGTGCTGAATGTGGCAAATCCTTTGGAATTGATCCTAAAATTGCTTTTTTAAGCCATTCTACTTTCGGTTCCGGCAAAGGCGATAACGTAGATAAAATGCGTACTGCCGCTGCAAAAGCTAAATTGCTGCGCCCAGATCTTCCTATAGATGGAGAATTACAATTTGATGCTGCTGTTTCTCCTCAAGTTGCCAATACTAAATGCCCTGGAAATACCGTAGCTGGTCATGCAAATATTTTTATATTTCCAGATGTAACTGCCGGAAATATTGGATACAAAATTGCACAGCGCATGGGGAATTTTCAAGCCTATGGTCCTATTTTACTTGGATTAAATGCATCCATTAATGATTTATCCCGCGGCTGCAACGCTGACGAAGTTTACTCTATGGCAATTATTACTGCTGCACTGGCTCAAAGTTAAGATGTATGACAAATTGGCATCCACATGATTATCGCACTTTTCCTTCACTGGGACATTCCAATGGGAATACCTTATATGAAATGATATTTCCGGTGCTTGTTATGGTAGAACAACTTTTTGAACTTTTTTTACTGGTAATCGCTTTATCTGTGGATGCTTTTGCCGTAAGTTTTGCTTATGGTGTAAGCCATATCCACATTCCCCCTCTTTCTATTGGTATCTTAACGGGTATTTCCAGTGCAACTCTTTTTTTCTCTCTATTCGCTGGGCATTTTCTATCCGCTCTGCTTCCCACAAGAATAATGCATGCTTTTAGCTTTTGTGTTCTATTTTTTTTAGGCATTAGTAAGGTCTTAGACAACTCCAGTAATCAGCAGGCAAATAGAGCAAATAAGGACAAAAATAATATTCTTTCTCCAAAAGAATCTCTATGGCTTGGAACGGCTCTTTCCATTGACAGCATTGCCGGAGGCATTGGTGCTGTTATGTCGCCGATTTACATTTTGATTGCTGTTGGCGTTTCTTTTCTTATGGGAATTACTGCTATTTTAAGTGGCTTAGAACTAGGTAAATCTCTTTCTAGACGTTTTCGAAAAAATCCTGGATGGACTAGTGGAATTCTTCTAATCCTTCTTTCTTTTTTAACTCTTTTTTAATACTCTTTTATGTACAAATACCAACACTTCATGTGCAAATAAAGGCATTGCAGCTAGTAGTATCAAATCTGTCCATTCTGTAACAGATAATGCTGATGTTCCAAATAGTGCGACAAAATAAGGAACTTCTGTAACTAAAAGTTGCAGTGCCATACCTAGTCCAAAAGCTGCCATCATCAATTTATTAGAAAGAGGATTCATTGCAAATACTGAGGTTTCCACATCTCGCATTCCAATCGCATGAAATAGCTGGGAAATACCAAGCACAGTAAATGCGTAGGTCTGACATCTAGTTAGCACGGCTGCATTCTGTAATACTTGCCGAAGGTTTATCACATTAACTACTATTTCATTATCCCAAAGAATTTTTAATGGCAATTGTAAGAAAGCTGTCATACTAATTCCTGCGATTAAAATGCCATAAAAAATAGTACATTGCAGACCACCTTCTGCAAACAGACTCTCTGTTTTTCCTCGTGGCGGACGCTGCATATGATTTTTATTTCCGGTTTCATCTACCCCTAATGCTAGTGCTGGTAAGGAATCGGTTATTAAATTTATCCACAAAATATGACTTGGTTTTAAGGGCGCTGCAAATCTCATGGTAACCGCCACAAGCATGGTGATAATTTCTCCAAAATTAGAGGACAACAAAAATAATACTGATTTTTTTATATTTTCATATATATTTCTGCCTTGGGCAATTGCCTTGGTAATGGTAGCGAAATTGTCATCTGTTAACACAATATCTGCTGCATTTTTTGCTACGTCCGTTCCTGCCATTCCCATGGCAATTCCCACATCTGCCGCTTTTAAAGACGGTGCGTCATTTACACCATCTCCTGTCATTGCAACAATTTCTCCTGCTTCTTTTAATGCTGATACAATTCGTACTTTATGTTCTGGGGAAACATGTGCAAATACTCGTATTTCAGGCAGTTTTTCTATCATTTGAGGTTTGGATAGCACCTCTAGTTCTTCACCTGACATACACTGACTGCTTTTTGTAGCAATCTGCAGCTCTTTTGCAATGGCAAATGCAGTATCACTTCTATCTCCAGTAATCATAATAGTCTTTACTCCTGCCTGGCGAAATTCTGCTACCGCTCCAGCAGCCTCTGGTCTAACAGGATCTGCCATTCCTGCCATTCCCACAAAAGTCAGGTTTTCTTCTTGCATTTTTTTATCCTCTTTACGCATTCCCAATGCCAGAACGCGTAGTGAGTTTTGGGTAAATTCTTCCAGTGTCTGCTGTATTTCTTGTTGATGTTGTTTCGTAATAGGCACCACTTTTCCTTGTATCTGAATATTGCTGCAGCTTTTTATAATTTCATCTGGGGAACCTTTCGTATAGGACACTTCAAAATTATTTTTTTTGTGATAGGTAGTCATTTTCTTTCTCTTGGAGTCAAATGAAATCTCATCTTTTCTAGGCAGTTTTCCCTCCAGTTCTTGTCTTGAAATTCCAAATTCAGCTGCCATATCAAGGAGTGCTAGTTCCGTCGGGTCACCCATTCGACTCCCTGTTTTTAATTCTGCATCGTTACATAAGGTAAATCCATTTAAAAATTCTTGGTCTTTGGTGGAATTTAGCATACTAGGTTCACACACTCTGCCATTTGCATAGCATCTGGATACCGTCATTTTATTTTGTGTAAGCGTTCCTGTCTTATCTGAGCACACTACACTGACACACCCTAACGTTTCTACACTGGGCAGACGCTTTACAATGGTATTTACCTTTACCATTCTGGTTACAGAAAGTGCCAAAACCATGGTAACAATTGCAGGAAGTCCTTCCGGTACTGCTGCCACTGCCAGGGAAATTGCAGTAATCAACATTTCCATAATATCGCGTTTCTGCCATACTGCAATGAAGAACAATATTAGACATAATACCACCGATACCACACTTAACAGTTTTCCCAAATCTCCCAGCCGTTTTTGCAATGGTGTGCTTTCCACTGGTGCATTTTGAAGCATACGTGCAATTTTACCGATTTCTGTATTCATTCCAATTGCAGTCACCGCACCCTCCCCTCGTCCATAAGTAACATTGGTAGACATATATGCCTGTTTATCTCTCATCATATCTTTGGATACCGGAAGGGATTCTCCTGTAAGAGAAGATTCTTCAATTTTTAAATTTACTGCTGTGTGCAATTCTAAATCTGCTGGAACCTGCCGTCCAGCCTCTAGACACACCATATCTCCTATCCTTAAATTTGCTGCTGGAATCTCTTGAATGTCACCATTTTTTCGAATAAACGCTTTTGGACTTGTCATTTTCTTGAGTGCTTCCAATGCTTTTTTCGCTTTTCCTTCCTGAATTACTCCTACTGTTGCATTTAACAGAATAACTGCCAAAATAATTGCCATATCACCGAATTCTCTTAATAGCATAGAAATTGCTGCGGCTATAAATAAGACAAATATCAGTGGATCATTTAGTTGTTCCAAAAAGCATGTAAACACCGATTTATGTTGCTCCTCTTCTAGCACATTCTCGCCACAGATACATTCTTTCCCTTTGAAATGGTATTCCGTCATGATTGTCCTCCCTTAATGATTTCACTCTCACAACTTATGAGGACAGGCCGGATAATATGACTGAATTTTCATTGTACTTTCCTTGCAACTTATTGCTTTTTTTCCGTATAATACAAAAATGGTAATTCTAACAAACCAAAAGGATTCTGCTTATGACTATTTATACCGTACTCCCCGGTGATACCATTGATTCTATTGGCAATTTTTATGGTATTTCACCTTCCTTTCTTGCTTTTGTAAATCAAATTCCACCACCTTATTCTCTGGCAGTGGGAGAATCTCTCCTTATTACAGAAACTGCGGCACCTGTCCGCCCTAGCAAAATTTTTACTGGGGGATATGCATATCCTTTTATCAGTCCATGGGTTCTATCTGAAACATTACCTTATCTTTCCGATTTGTTTGTCTTTTCTTATGGATTTACACCCAGCGGATTTTTAATTCCTCCTTTGATAAATGACACTTGGATGATTGCAGCTGCTAAAGCCTACCATACGGCACCTATTTTAACTTTGACTCCTTTTGGTGCTGATGGACAATTTAACAATATGCTGATTTCCCAAGTAGTGAATTCTCCCTCTGCACGTACCCAGCTTGTTACTTCTCTTACTGAGGAAATTTTAAAACGCGGATTTGAAGGAGTGGATATTGATTTTGAATATGTCTTGGCAAAAGACCGTATTCCCTTTGCAGACTTTGTCGCCCAGGTACAGAGTGCCGTTCATGCCCTTGGATATCCTGTATCTGTGGCATTAGCACCTAAGACTTCCGATACACAAACGGGTTTGTTATACGAGGGAAAAGATTATGCTTTACTTGGGGAGGCTGCTGATTATGTGTTATTAATGACATATGAATGGGGTTATACTTATGGTCCTGCAATGGCAGTTGCTCCCTTAAATAAAGTTCGTCAGGTGATAGAATACGCTTTGACCAAAATACCTTCTAAAAAAATCAATCTTGGAATTCCCAACTATGGCTATGACTGGACACTTCCCTTTATTTCCGGTACCTCTAAGGCACAAACTATTGGAAACGTAGAAGCTGTACAAATTGCCATTGCAAATCATGCTGTTATTCTATTTGATGAGTTAGCACAGTCACCCTATTTTTACTATCAGCGTAACGAAATGACCCATGAAGTGTGGTTTGAAGATGTTCGCAGTATCCATGCAAAATTCAAGCTAATAGAGGAATATGGTTTACGTGGTATCAGTTACTGGCAGATTATGCATTTATTCCGTGCAAACTGGATTTTACTTTCCCAGACTTTCCCTTGATTTTATTGGTTTCTACCTATATAATATCCATAAATGCTTATGCAAAATAACCTTATACTTTGGCTCTTTATTGTGTAGTGCACCGCTTTATATTATATAGCATTATCACATTCATTCACACCAGGGAGGTTTTGCATGAAATCTGTATCATCGAAAACAGCTGCAATAAAGTCTTATCGTTCTAACGAATACGTACAAAATCCTTGTGAATCCCATGAATTGAAAGAAGCCGATTTCCTTACACTAAATGAACTTTGCCAAGAACTTTCCATCTCCCCTGCAACTGGAAAGAACTGGATAAAATTAAATAAAATACTCCCTTCTGCTGTTCTAAATGAGATGTTCTATTTTACAAAAGAATATGTAGCTCAATTAAAATTCTCTATTGAACATGGCTCTAATGATGCCTTGAAAAGCAGAAGAAACAAAAAGTTTGTATCCGGAAATAGTATTTATAAGTCTTACCTTTCTCCGTCTTCTTCCAATACTCAAAGTGTTTTGGCTGTTTTGGATATGCTTGTAGAATTACAGTTCACCAAAAATTTACTCCAATTACTACTTGTGGAATGTGCCTTGCAGCTGCTTTCGCAGTCTAAGGGTTCACCCGCTATGGGCAATTGCTTAGAAGCCTATACCAATCATTTTTTTCCTTCAGATGTAAGATATCAGCTGATTGAAGACCTTTTCCCCACTGGCATCAATTTATCTGATTTTCTCACTCAATATCAGGCACTTTTTCAAATCACATATCATTATGAACCTGGGGAAGATGTGCTAGGACTCTTATATCTTTCCCTTGAAAATATTGGTTCTAGAAAAGCAGCAGGAGCTTATTATACGCCAACCTATGTGGTGCACCAGCTTATTGAACATTTAGATCTTGATGGTGGAAAAACTGGAAAGACCGTATTGGATCCTTGTTGTGGCACCGGAAACTTTTTATTGCAGCTACCTGATTATTTTGTACCTGAAAATATCTATGGCAATGATATCGATCCTATCAGTATCCTTCTTACTCGCATAAATCTCTCCCTTAGATTTCCAGCCCTTAAGATAGATATTTTGTATCAACATATTACCGTGTCTGATTATCTATTCAATAAAGATACTGCTGTTTATGATTTTATTATTGGCAATCCTCCTTGGGGATGCGAGTTTACTCCAAAACAAAAGACATCCTTACGGATGTCCTATTCTTGCGCCATTGGAGAAAATATAGAATCCTATGACCTATTTATAGAGCGTTCTTTGGCTCATTTATCCCTTAATGGTATCCTGTCTTTTGTCTTACCGGAAGCAATTCTCAACGTAAAGTCTCATGGTATGATTCGCAAAGAAATTCTTCTAGGCAACTCCATTCAAAGACTCTCCTACCTTGGAGATGTTTTTGATCATGTACAGTGTCCTTGTATTATTCTTCAATTGCTTCATACTAAAAAACCTTTCTCCTGTCTTGGAATGCAGGTACAGCATAAACAAAATACCTTTGAAATAAAACAAGAACGTCCCATAACCGCAGATTGCTTTTCTTTTCTTAGCACAGATGCCGAATATGATATCCTGCATAAATTATTTCATAATCCCAATTTTGTCACTTTGTTGAATCATGCTGATTTTGCTTTGGGTATCGTCACCGGAAACAATAAAAAATACATTAGCAGTGTTTCTTCTCTAAACAGTGAACGTATTTTAAAAGGCTCTGACATTTGTAAATTTCAAAAAAAACAAACTTCAAACTATATTGATTTTGTACCACAACAGTTTCAGCAAGTTGCACCTATTTCCTATTATCGTGCTCCAGAAAAGCTACTTTATCGCTTTATCTGCAATCAGCTTGTATTTGCTTATGACAATCAGCAGACACTTTCTTTAAACAGCTGTAATATATTAATCCCAAAATTAGATGGTCTTTCCATAAAATACATCCTTGCCGTCTTAAATTCTAGAGTTTCACAATTTCTCTTTCACAAACAATTTCATTCTATTAAAGTACTGCGTTCTCATATTGAACAGCTTCCAATACCTGTGATTTCCCTAGACAAGCAGCAGGATATCATAGCATTAGCAGATCAATTGGCTATACCTGGCAACGATACGCAAAGAATGACTCTCTATAACCTGCTTGATATGAAAATTGCAAATATTTTTCAGTTGAGCAAAGAAGAATACCGTATCATTCAGTCCGCTTGCATGAGTAAAAATTTGTTTTTATGATACTTTTACTCATTTCATTTTCATCAAATATAACTAGAAATCTGTTTCATCCTACTGTAGCAATGATTAAAAAAGACTTGATATGCCTTACAAAAATAATTTTCATATAAACCTGTCTGTTCATTGAAATCACGATTTTGCTGACATCCGCCTTTACAAATTTCAAAATACTCACATTTTTCACATGCCTTACTGTCTCTTCACACTTTTGAAATAATCTATCAATATGTCTTTCAGCGAGAAGGAACTCCACTCTACGAAATCTGTCGGAATTAATTTTATTTTCTTATCTCTACTATTATTTAAGAAATAAGATTAAGAATCAAGTACAATATCTTTGTCTTTCTATTCAAATTAATCAAATGCGCATTTTCCTTTTTATATGAAATTATCAAGATGGTATTTATTTATCCGTAACAAAAAAACTGTCTCATGAATATCAGAAGACAGTTTTTTCTATTTATTTTATATCGTTTTATTGTAAAAATTTATCATAAAAATTCTCTAAGCCATCCGGTTCCTTTGTATTCCCAAATCCATGAACCTTAATATATTCCTGCATTTCTAAGATATCTTCATGAGTAAAAAAGAATGTCTGCTCAGGAGTGTTATTCTTTAGATTCTTCAAGGTACGTTCCAGTAGTGCTTTATGTTCCGGATCTGTCCGCCAGATAGAATTAGGATGCAGTCCTCCTTCTTCATAAGGAGCATGATAATACTTTTCATTGATAAATCTTGTGTAGGACACTTCCGTCGGTTCTTGTGGGGCGGTATTGGTAATGTGCACCGTTACGGTTTCTGATACTTTATTTCCTGCACTGTCTACTGCTCGATAGGTCATACTAACTTCTGCATCATCTGTCAGTTGTGTGAAATCCGTTGTGGCATATCCATATAAACTCAAACTTCCCGGTAATCCCTGTTCTGCCACTTGGGCAGAGGTACGGTTTTCTAAAGTGCTGTCTTCCCGATCCGTTCCGGCTGCTGTTCGTAACAATTCTTCTTCCGTAATCTTTCCAGCCTTTGCATAATCCAAGGTGAAATACCGGTCACAGGATTCAATTTGTGGAC
>JAVVUO010000015.1:0-65772 GCA_036653135.1 Lachnospiraceae bacterium | reverse complement strand
TTTCTCAAAAATCGGCAGATTGGTACTTTGGGAGGATTTAATTATTGCAGATTTACATTTTGCGGAAACTCAAGAATAAACTATTGAAAGCGCCGTGTACCGAACAATACGCACGGTGCTGTGAGAGGACGGGAGTTAATCACTCCCTCCTACTCGATTTTTTTATCTTGCAATAAAGTTGAAATATTGGTCATTACATCATAGGTTGTATTACTTGCGCTAATATGTGCAAAAAACTTACAAAAAGTCGAAAAATTTATGAAAAACAGACAAAATTGAGTGTGAATCATTTGTGTGAAAGAATTTACAGCTCCACTTTTCAGGTGGTGTCGGGAACTGGCAGAAACAGGAAATTTTCAGGTATTCAGGAGCCGGTTTCTGTTCAGGCAAGAGAGTTTACAGAAAGTTACAAGCATCTAGACTTTGAATTAAAAAATGTGGGGAAATGTGGAAAACACAACACTATGACACAAATAAAAAGAGGAAAAACACAGTAAAGCATACAAAATATACAAACACATGGGTTTGACACAACAAAAAACTGATGATAATATATAAACAACATGATGAAAAACACATAAAACCACGAAATAACATTAGGTAGTTACGAAATGCAATCATTAAAAAAGCAACATAGAAGAAAGGAGAGCAGTATGGCAGATGCAGTCAAAATCACAGTATTGAAGAAATTGCTTATGGAGGAGATTGTTACAGAGTATGCGGGAAAGGGTAGCATCCATATCTGTAACAAGTTTGAGGAAGGCGATACCTTTATCACGGACGGAAGAAAAGTGCCAGAGGGTTTTTGCACCTGGGCATGGGCAGATATTTTTAAAGATATTATTTTTGTCAGAAATAATATGGATTGTATTGGCACTATGGACAAGAAATCTCAGATTGTCAGTTGTACGGATGGTTTTCGACCAGTGATATTTAGAATCGAACCTTACAATGGAGAAAAGTAGAAACGAAAAGCAGGGTGTAGAAAAAGTAGCGAAAAAGTGCGGAGGTTAAAAAATGGGAAAATACTATTTGGGTGTGGATCAGGGAACAACAGGAACAACAGCTTTGTTAATGGATGAAAACTGGGACAGCGTGGGCAGAGGATATATGGAGCATACACAGTATTATCCAAAGCCAGGCTGGGTGGAGCACGATCCCATGGAAATCTGGGAGCGGATATTGGAAACAGTGGAAATGGCAGTGACAAAAGCAGATATCCAGATGGATGATATTTGTTGTATTGGATTAGATAATCAGGGTGAAACGGTAATGCTTTGGGACAATGTAACTGGAAAGCCAGTTTACAATGCAATTGTATGGCAGGACAGAAGAACTGCTCGGGAAGCAGATAAGATTGGGAAAACATATGGGGAAATGATTCGGGAAAAAACAGGTCTGATTGTAGATTCTTATTTCAGTGCAACCAAGATTAAATGGATAATAGACCATGTGGATGGCGTGAAAGAAAAAATCGAAAAAGATCGCATTAATGCAGGTACCCTGGATTCCTGGATGATTTGGAAACTGACTCATGGAAAGGTATTCGTGACAGATCAATCGACCGCATCCAGAACGATGCTATTCAATGTTCATACCGGAGAATGGGATGATGAAATCATCGATGCATTGGGAATACCCAAGAAGATTCTGCCTAGAATCAGTGATAGTGCTACGACATTCGGCATAACCGATCCCTTAGATTTCTTTGGGGCGCGGATTCCCATAGCCGGTTCGGCGGTGGATCAGCAGGCAGCCTTATTTGGGCAGGCATGTTTCAAGCCGGGAACCGTGAAAACTACATACGGAACAGGTTGCTTTATGCTGATGAACACAGGAGATAAGCCAGTGTATTCGGACAATGGTCTTCTGACCACGGTTGGCTGGGGACTGGACGATAAACAGATGACATTTGCATTGGACGGTGGAATCTATATCGCAGGTGCTGCTGTACAATGGCTTCGGGATAAAATGAGAATCATTGAATCTGCAAGCGAGACAGGTGATATGGCGAAAAGTGTAAAGGATACCGGAGGAGTGTATTTTGTTCCAGCTTTTGTGGGACTGGCAGCACCCTACTGGGATCAGTATGCGAGAGGGACTATGGTAGGAATTACCGGTGGTACCGAGCGGGAACATATTGTCAGGGCAACGTTGGAAAGCATGGCATATCAGGTAAAGGACAACTTGGATGTGATGGTAAAGGACTCCGGTACTCCAATCGAGGTTATGCGCGTGGACGGAGGCGCCGTGGTCAATGATTTTCTCATGCAGTTTCAGGCAGATATTCTGGGGATTCCGGTGGATGTTCCCGTCATTACAGATACCACAGCTCTTGGTGCGGCATATTTGGCAGCGTATGGCATCGGTGAGTTTAAGAGTCTAGATGAACTATCATCTAAATGGAAGCTGCAAAAACGGTATGAGCCAAACATGGATTCCAAGACCAGAGAGCGGCTGTTGTACAACTGGCACAGAGCAGTAGAACGGGCAAGGCAATGGGAAGAAAATTAAAATTGGAGGAAAGTAAAATGCAGAAAACAGATGTAGTAGTAATTGGTGCAGGTGCGGTTGGCTGTGCGATTGCCAGAGAATTATCAAAATATGATGTTGAAGTTACCGTTGTAGATATGCGGGATGATATTGGAGGTGATGCTTCCAAGTCTAACAGTGCCATTATTCATACTGGATATGATGCAGCACCGGGAACGCTGGAATCACAGTTGGTGGTAGCTGCTAACCCGATGTATGAACAGTTGACAAAGGAGTTGGATATTCCCTTTCACAAAATAGGAGCGATTCTCCCGGCAATTACCCAAGAGCAGTTTGAACAATTGCCTGCAATCAAAGAAAAAGCATTTAAAAATCATGTATATGACGTAGAGTATTTATCAAAAGAGGAAATACTTGCAAAGGAACCAAATCTTAACCCACAGGTTATGGGGGGATTATATATTCCTAGAGAAAGCCTCATTGATCCGTTCATTTTAGTTCAGGCACTAGCGGAGAATGCATTGGAAAATGGCGTGCAGTTTAAGCTGAATACGCAAGTTACCGGTATTCATACAGAAGGCGGAAAAATCAAATCCGTGGAAACCACAAACGGAACCATTGCGACCACGTATGTAATCAATGCTGCGGCACTTCACTGTGATGAGATTGCGGCAATGGTAGGGAAGGCAGATTACAAGGTAGTTGCCAGAAGAGGACAGTTCTATATTTTGGATAAGAATACCTCTTGTCAGGTGAGCAATATCGTGCTTCCAATTCCCACCAAGGTCACCAAAGGAAAATTAATGTGCCCAACTATCCATGGAAACATGTTGGTAGGTCCCACAGCAGAAGATTTGGACGATAAAGTGGATGTATCAATCACCAAAGAAGGTCTAGACAGCATCTTATCAGACGTAAAGAAGATGATTCCAGGTGTCAATGTAAGAGATACCATTACCCAGTACAGCGGTCTGCGTCCAAATAGAAATCCAGAAGGACTCCATGTGGATACCTACGATGATTTGGAAGGATATGTAAATTTGTCAGGAGTTCGTTCCACTGGCTTGACTCTATCAATATCTATGGGAAAATATGTGGTGGAGCGCATGAAGCAATGCGGGTATGCATTACAGTTAAAAAAACAGTTTAAGGCAATCAGAAAAGGAATTCCATGTTTCCATGAAATGACATCGGAAGAACAGGAAGCAATTATTCAGGAAAATCCATTATATGGAACCATTGTATGCAGATGTGAAACCATTACGGAGGGTGAAATTGTGGATGCAATTCGCAGACCGTTGGGTGCAAGAACCGTGGATGGGGTAAAACGCAGAGTACGTGCAGGAATGGGTCGTTGTCAAGGAGGATTCTGCGGACCGAAGGTCATTGAAATTCTGGCACGGGAATGGAACATCCCAGCAGAAGAAGTAGAGAAAAACCAAAAAGGTTCCTATATGTTAACTGGAAAGACGAAATAATTGCAAGCAGATAGCTGGAAGGAGAAAAAGATGTTTGAATTAAATTGTGATGTAGCCATCATAGGCGGCGGCCCGGCGGGCTTATCGGCTGCTGCAGCAGCGAAAAAGGAAGGTGCCGGGGAAGTAATTATCATAGAACGTGATGAAAGTATCGGTGGTATTTTACAGCAGTGCATTCATCCGGGATTTGGATTGAAGTATTTCAAAGAAGAGCTGACAGGTCCGGAATATGCAGGAAGATTTGCCAAAGAAACATTGGAGCTTGGTACGAAGGTGTTGCTCAAATCTATGGTATTGGAAGTAGATCAGGAAGAGGGTGTCGTTGTCTGCATCAATGAGGAACATGGAATTACCCGGATAAAGTCAAAAAGCATTATTCTTGCCATGGGATGCAGAGAAAGAACTCGGGCAAATATTATGATACCGGGAAGCAGACCGGCAGGCGTATACACTGCCGGAACGGCACAGCGCCTTGTAAACAGGCAAAATGAAATGGTGGGCAGGAAAATCGTAATCTTAGGATCCGGTGATATTGGAATGATTATGGCTAGGAGAATGACATTAGAGGGCGCACAGGTGCTGGCAGTCGTAGAACTTATGGATTATCTAGCAGGACTGACAAGAAATAAGGTTCAGTGTCTGGATGATTTTGGGATTCCGCTAAAGCTGGGGCACACCATTACAGAAATTGTGGGATATCAGAGAGTAGAAGGAGTGAAGGTATGTAAGGTGGATGAAAATAAGAATCCCATACCGGAAACGGAAGAATATATTCCATGCGATACCCTGCTGTTGTCCATTGGCCTTCTGCCAGAAAATGAGCTTACAAGAAAAGCAGAGATTCAGATAGATTCTGTTACAAATGGTCCGACAGTGAACCAATATATGCAAACAACGGCTGAAAACGTATTTGCCTGTGGCAATGTTGTCCATGTCAATGATCTTGTGGATAATGTAAGCATGGAAAGTATCAAGGCTGGAACATATGCAGCAAAATATGCCATGGGAACCTTGCCAAAGACTGTTCGGAAGGTGCGTGCTGTGACGGGTGACAATATCAGATATTTATGCCCTCAGGAGGTTGAGATTCAGAAAGAAAATGACAAAGTCAGCCTGTTTTTCCGGGTGCTGCAGCCGGATTTGGATGTGAAAATCGTAGCCCAAAGCAATGGAATTACTTTAGCAAAACGCGCTGTAAAACGTGTCAATCCAGGAGAAATGGAAAGCATTGAAATCAATACAACGGATGTTACAGGTGAAGAAATCACTGTGAAAATCGTAAAGGAGGCTAACTAACATGAAAAAAGAAATCATATGTACGGTTTGCCCAATGGGATGTCGTATCAATGTAGAAGGCGAGAGTGAACATATTGCCGTTATAGAAGGTTATGGATGTAAGCGCGGATTAGAATACGGAACATCAGAATTTGCCCATCCGGTTCGCATTTTGACCTCCACTGTGAAAACAAACAGCAAAAAAAATCCACTGGTACCAGTGAGATCCAGTCAGCCAATTCCAAAGGAGAGCATGTTTGCGTGTATGGATGAGATTCGTAAAGTGGAAGTGACAGATTCATTAAAATGCTATGATGTAATTATTAAAAACATATGTCAGACCGGAATTGATATTTTGGCAACCATCGATTTTAAAAAAGAGTAAGCATTGAGTTGCAAGGATGCATTTTTATAAAAGGAGAGAAAAGATGACTTTTGACCAGATGATTTTATGGATTATGGCGTTTGGCCTTATGATAGGAGCAGCGGATAAGATTATTGGAAATCGATTTGGGCTCGGTGAAAAATTTGATGAGGGATTTCAGGCTATGGGTTCACTTGCACTGGGAATGGTAGGTATGGTGTGTCTAGCACCGGTAATTGCAGATGTATTAGGCGGTGCTATCATTCCAGTGTTTGAGGCAATAGGTGCGGATCCTGCTTTGTTCGGAGCAATATTGGCAAATGATATGGGAGGATATTCCCTTGCCATGGAACTGGCACAAAATCAGCAGGCGGGATTGCTGGCAGGTAATGTAATCTCATCTATGCTAGGATGCACCTTGGTATTTTCTATTCCAGTGGGTTTAGGACTTATTGAGAAGGAAGACAGGCCATTCTTTTCGAAAGGTCTTCTGATTGGATTAATTACGATACCCATAGGTAGTGTGGTGGGCGGACTTATTGCCGGTTTTGATATGATACTTATCATGAAGAATACATTCCCGGTATTGGTGCTGTCTGTATTGTTGGCACTTGGTCTTAAGTTCATACCAGAGAAAATGATTAAGGGCTGTATGATCTTTGGGCAAATCATTACAATTATTATCTACATCGGCGTTGCCTGTGCCGCATTTGAACATATTACAGGTGTGACAATCATACCAGGAATGGCTCCTATTATGGAAGGAATGAATGCTGTTTCAGGAATTGCAATCGTACTGCTAGGAACCTTCCCTATACTGGCTCTTTTAGTGAAGGTATTGGATAAGCCCTTGAATGCAGTGGGAAGAAAGATTGGTTTGGACGCGGCAAGTGCGGCAGGATTGGTATTTACCCTGGCTAATTCCGTTCCGGTCTATAAGATGATGAAGGATATGAATATCCGCGGGAAAATCATCAACACCGCATGGCTGGTACCTGCTACGGCAGCATTGGGCGACCATTTAGGATTTACAGCGGGAGTTCAGCCTGAAATGATTGCGCCAGTTATACTTGGAAAATTAACAGCAGGCGTGCTGGCCATCGCCTTGGGATTTATGATGACAAGGAAAAAGGCAGAAGCATAAAATTTAAGATGAAGATGTGCCCCAAGAGGAGCAGGAATTTCTTGAAAAAGAATTCCCGGCTCCTTTTGGCCGTTCTCTTCTCGATTTCAAGTAGAAAAAAATAGGATATGGTGATAAAATATATTTATGAGCTAGGGTGTGATTTGAACGCCTCACTTTGTAACCATTTTACCAAGGGAAAAGAGGGTTGGAATATGAGAAATCAAAGACAAGATGAAATAATGAAAATACTTACGGAAAACCGCATGGTCAAGGCATGTGATTTGGTGCGGAAATTTGGTGTTTCCATGGAAACCATCAGGCGTGACCTGAAGTATCTGGAGAAAGAAGGGTATCTGACCAGAGCATATGGCGGTGCCGTTGCGAAGTCCATGCATGGATTAGAGCCGGAGTATACATTCAGGGAAATTAAGAATTATGAAAAAAAGATTGCTATAGGGCGTGAGGCAGCACAGCTGGTGGAGGACGGTGACACCATCATTATTGATTTGGGCACCACGACGCTTGAATTTGCAAAATTCCTGCGTACTTGTAAGAAGCTTACCGTATTTACCAATTCCATTCAGATTGCATGGGAGCTGACAAAAAATGCCGGTATTCGGGTAATCCTATTGGGAGGGGATGTTCGTCCAGGAGAGCTGTCTACCTCCGGTTTTCTTGCAGAAGACAGCATCGACCGGTTTCATGTGGATAAAGTGTTCTTAGGTGTAGGAGGATTTACCATAGGTTATGGCATCGGAGACTATCATATGGAAGAAACGAATCTGCGAAGGCATTATGTGGAACATGCACAGAAAGTGATTGCATTAGCAGATTATAGTAAATTTGGTGTAAAAACGCTGAACCACGTTTGTGATATTAAGAATATTGATATTTTGGTAACGGATCAGGAGGCAGATAAGAAGCTGATTGCGGAGCTAAGAAGAAGGGGTGTCCAGGTGATTGCAGCACATGTATCCGTTAGCGATATGTCTTAGTCAGTTCGAGCATTTAATACATATTATGGTAATAATAAGGACAAAAATCGTCTTTTAATTGGAAAATGGAATGGTAAATGCTATGGTACGAAGAGAGGGATATTTTTAAGAAACGGCGGTATTCAGCGATGGGTACGGCTGTTTTTAGGTGTCTGATGGAAAAAGATTTGAAAAATTTAATTGTGTGACCAAAGGAGAGATGATAAGTAACGCTAAAATGCAGTTTATAAAGTTTTAACAAACCTCGCAACCCTTGATTTTACAGTGGTTGCAAAAATTATCTGAAAATATTAGCACTCACCTATTGACAGTGCTAACAACCGGTGATATTATTATGTTAGTTGCAAAACAACAAAAATAATTGTAGTAGAAATAACACCAATTACCCAAAGAGGGAAGGAGGAACCCTTATGAATATTCAAAAATTTACACAAAAATCAGTAGAAGCAATCAATGGCTGTGAAAAGTTGGCATATGAATACGGCAATCAGGAAATTGAACAGGAACACCTGCTAGTTTCCCTCTTACTTCAAGAGGACGGATTGATTCCAAAATTAATCGAAAAAATGGAAATCAATAAGGAACACTTAATAGAAAATGCACAGAATCACCTGGCAAAACGAGTAAAAGTATCAGGCGGTCAGGTTTATATGGGTCAGAATTTGAATAAGGTACTCATTAATGCAGAGGATGAAGCTAAGAAAATGGGCGATGAATATGTTTCCGTAGAGCATTTATTCCTTACCTTATTAAAATATCCAAATCAGGCAATAAAAGAAATTATGAAGGAATATGGTATCACCAGAGATCGTTTCTTACAGGCATTAGCAACTGTAAGAGGAAATCAAAAAGTGGTTTCGGACAATCCAGAAGCAACGTATGATACGTTGAATAAATATGGTTATGATATGGTAGAGCGTGCTAGAGAGCAAAAGTTAGATCCTGTGATTGGTCGTGATGGAGAAATTCGAAATGTAATTCGTATTTTATCCCGTAAAACAAAGAATAATCCGGTTCTGATTGGAGAACCTGGAGTAGGTAAGACTGCAGTAGTAGAAGGACTTGCACAGCGTATTGTACGAGGTGATGTTCCAGAGGGATTAAAAGATAAGCGCCTTTTTGCACTGGATATGGGTGCGCTAGTGGCAGGAGCAAAGTATAGAGGTGAATTTGAAGAACGTTTAAAGGCAGTATTAGATGAAGTAAAAGGAAGCGAAGGACAGATTATTCTGTTTATTGATGAATTGCATACCATTGTAGGAACCGGAAAAAGTGAAGGAGCCATGGATGCAGGAAATATGTTAAAACCTATGCTGGCAAGAGGTGAATTACACTGTATTGGTGCCACTACTTTGGATGAATATCGGAAATATATTGAAAAAGATGCGGCATTGGAACGAAGATTTCAACCGGTACGAGTGGAAGAACCATCGGTAGAGGATACTATTTCTATCTTGAGAGGATTGAAAGAACGTTATGAAGTATTTCATGGAGTAAAGATTACAGATGCAGCATTGGTATCTGCTTGTGTCCTTTCCAATCGCTATATTAGTGACCGATTTCTTCCGGATAAGGCAATTGATTTAGTAGATGAAGCTTGTGCATTGATTAAGACAGAACTGGACTCCATGCCCACAGAACTAGATGAATTACGACGTAAAGTAATGCAAATGGAGATTGAAGAAGCAGCACTCAAGAAAGAAGAAGACCGCTTAAGTAAAGACCGCTTAACAGCACTTCAAAAAGAATTAGCAGATTGTAAGACAGAATTTCAATCCCAAAAAGCACAGTGGGACAACGAAAAAAAATCAGTGGAAAAAGTACAAAAACTTCGAGAAGAATTAGAAAGTTTAAATTCGGAAATTGCCAAAGCACAGCAAAATTATGATTTAGAAAAAGCAGCAGAACTGCAGTATGGAAAGAAACCACAATTAGAGAGTCAGTTGGAAATAGAAGAAGAACAAGCAAAGCATAAAGAATTAAGTCTAGTACATGAAAATGTCAGCGAAGAAGAAATTGCACGTATTATTTCAAGATGGACAGGAATTCCTATTGCAAAGTTAACCGAAAGTGAAAGAAACAAAACGTTGCATCTAGATGATGAATTGCATAAACGTGTCATTGGACAAGAAGAGGGTGTTACCAAAGTAACAGAAGCAATTATTCGTTCCAAAGCCGGAATCAAAGATCCGGGGAAACCAATAGGTTCCTTCTTATTTCTAGGTCCCACGGGAGTAGGAAAAACAGAACTCGCAAAGGCATTGGCGGCCAGTCTTTTTGATGATGAAAACAATATGGTGCGTATTGATATGAGTGAATATATGGAAAAATATTCGGTATCTCGTTTAATTGGAGCACCTCCTGGATATGTAGGATACGAAGAAGGTGGACAACTTACAGAAGCTGTAAGACGTAAGCCATATTCTGTAGTTTTGTTTGATGAGATAGAAAAAGCACATCCAGATGTATTTAATGTGTTATTACAAGTGCTAGATGATGGACGAATTACGGATTCCCAAGGGCGTACAGTAGATTTTAAGAATACTATTTTGATTATGACTTCCAATTTAGGTTCTACGTACCTGTTAGAAGCAATTGAATCAAATGGAAGCATTACACCGGAATGTGAATCAGCTGTTATGAATGAACTTAAGAATCATTTTCGTCCTGAATTTTTAAATCGTTTGGATGAAATCATTCTTTTTAAGCCTCTTACCAAGGAGAACATTGGCGGAATTATTCATTTACTGATTGCAGAATTAAATAACCGTTTAAAGGAACGAGAAATATCCGTAAGACTCAGTCAATCCGCGGAGCACTTTATTGTAGAGCATGGGTATGATCCAATTTATGGTGCAAGACCGCTAAAACGATATTTACAAAAAACAGTAGAAACATTGGCAGCAAAATTGATTTTGTCAGACAAGGTAGGAGCAGGAGATACCATTTATATTGATGTAGAACAAAATGGTCTTACCGCTAGTTCTATGAAATAAAAAATAAGATTATCTAAGATGAAATAGACGAAAATCGATCCCCAATTGTTAGATTTGAATATCTAGCGATTGGAAGGTCGATTTTTTATTACATAAGAAAGTAAGAAAAAAGTGATTGCTGTATTGCAAAAAAACTTGCATTTTCACTTTCTTTGTAGTACTATAGATAATACAAACAATACAAAGAAATGGGAGGAAACAAAATGATAATGAAACTGGACTTTTCCAGTAGCACCCCCATTTACCAGCAGATTCGCGACCAAATGGTGCAGGCAGTGGCAGATGGAACGCTTTCCAATGGAGATAAGCTTCCCACTATTCGCGCACTGGCACAGGAAGCAGGAATCAATACCATGACGGTGAATAAGGCATACCAGTTACTAAAACAAGAAGGATATATTATCACAGATAGACGTAATGGTGCAGTGGTACAAGGAACCGGTGGCGGACGAGGAGAAGTGGAAAAGAAAATAAGAAAGAAATTGGAACTTATGATATCGGAAGCAAAAATTGCAGGAATTTCAGAAGAAACATTTTTAAATATTTGCAGAGAACTATATTAGGAGGAAATATTATGGGAATGAAAATTTTTATGACAGTGGTATTTTTACCCATTCTTGGAATTATGTATGCTATACTCTTATACACTGGAAATGAAAAGAACAGGTTTTTATTTGGAGTTACCTTATGGAAAGGTGCTGAGGAGCATCCACAGGTCATTGAGATTCGGAAAAAGTATCGAAAAAATTTGAATCTGTGGGCACTGATGCTGTTGATTAGTTACTTTTCAACTTGCATTACGCATCACTTTTCTATTTATTTTACAATGCTGATGATTTGGATGTTTGCAGTAATCACATTGCTCTTTGTTCCTTATATTCAGGCAAACCACAGTATGCTGAAACTAAAAAGAGAATATAAGGTGAAAGAAAATCAAGAGATAGAGAAGGAATTGGAAACCTATTCGGAGACATTGGTGGATCTTACCGCAGCCACAGAAGCAGAAGAAAGACCTAAATTATTTGAAAAAAGTGCGGTGGGAGCTATGATTTTTGCATTTCTTCCGATGTTGCTGGATTTATACTTGGAAAAAAGCTGGAAAAATCTAGAAGCACCGGATCTTTGGCTACGAGAGATATTATTGTTTTCTATGGCATCCATTACCATCTTAGGCTGGCTGATTGTGCGATATTATAACCGTTCGGCAACGAAGGTAGTATCCTTAGACAGTGAGATCAATATACAACTTTCCAGAATTAGAAGATATCAATGGGGAAATTGCTGGAATAAACTTAACTGGTTTAGTGGACTGTATTGCTGGGGAATGCTTCTATCACTGCATTTACCCGGAAGTAAAATGCTGCTGGTACTATTAGTGAGTAGTTTGCTATATACAGGAATCGTGATATGGTTAACTGTACGATGTTATTATATTGTTACAAAGAGTAGTAGAAAATATCTTGCAAATGTAGAAGTACTTACAGATGATGACAAGTATTGGATTTGGGGGATATTCTATGATAATAAGAATGACAATCGTCTGCTGGTGGATAAGAACGTGGGAATAGGAACTACATTTAATATGGCAAAAACCTCAGCAAAGGTAATTACCATTGGGATTAGTGTATTTACAGCAATCATTCTCTTTGGAAGCTGTATTTTAATTACAGTAGAAGAATTTACACCGATAAAATTAACGTATGAACAGAATATGATAGTGGCAAGTCAGTGGAAGGAAGAGTATCGTGTATTAGAATCACAAATTAAATCTGTGACATTGCTAGAAAAACTGCCACGCATGACAAAGCGAGCGGGAACCGGAATGGATACGCTAAAAAAAGGAAGTTTCTTTTCAAGAGAACAGGAACGGGGATTTAAAGTATGCCTAAATCCACAAAATGCGCCTTATCTTATGATAGAAACGGTAGGAGGAACTTGGTATCTGTTAGGAGATGACGAAAAAGACACTACACTTGAAATTTATAAAGAACTAGAAACACAAATCAAAGAATAATAAAGTACATCCTGTGGTACATATACTGAAGGGAAAGGGAAAAGGAAGTATTTCATATATGAAAAAAAGCAGGAGATGTGCAGAGGGAAAGTGGCATATTGCATTGTGGAAAAAATGTATGATATTTGATGTGCTTTGCCTTTGCTGCTTGATATTAAATTTTCAGAATGGAACAGAAATCAGAAATATCCAGCAGAAAATTGCTTCGGTTAGTGCAAAACCTAAGGTGAATTCACAAAGTTCAAAAGAGGAAAGTACAACACAGGAAGAAAGGCAAGAAGACATAACGCAAGAAGGCATAATACAAGAAGACATAACACAAGAAGGCATAACACAAGAAGGCATAATACAAGAAGACATAACACAAGAAGAGAATATCAGAAAAGAAAAGAAAAAGATTGCCCTTACATTTGATGACGGTCCCCATCCACTATACACACCAAGGATGCTGGATGGGTTAAAAGAAAGAAATGTAAAGGCTACTTTTTTTTTATTGGGAATACAGGTAGAACAATATCCCGAATTGGTAAAACGCATTAGCGAAGAAGGTCACCTGATTGGGAATCATTCTTATGTTCATGAACAGCTTACAAAGCTTTCCAATGGAAAAGCATGTGAACAGATTAACCGTACCAATGATTTGATTTACCATATCACAGGAACATATCCCACCTATGTGCGCCCACCTTATGGAGAATGGAAAAAAAATTTAGATTGTGAACTTAATATGATTGAAGTATTCTGGGATATAGATACCTTAGACTGGTCTTGCAAGAATCACAGTAAGATTGTAAATCATGTAGTGACTAAAATTCAAGAAAATGATATTATTTTAATGCATGACAGTTACGAAACAACGGTGACGGCAACCATGGAAATTATAGATACATTGGAAAAGCAAGGATATGAATTTGTAACAGTAGATGAATTGATATTAGAATAAACTTAGAAACTGAACTTAGAAACTGAAATTAAAAACTGAACTTAGAAACTGAACTTAGAAACTGAACTTAGAAACAGAAATTAGAAACAGAAATTAGAAACTGAACTTAGAAACTGAACTTAGAAACTGAAATCAGAAACTGAACTAAAAATTAAACTTAGAAATTGAAAATGGGAGACAAATAATATGGATTTATTTGATTATGTAAGAGAAAAGAATCAAGAGAAAGAATCGCCTCTGGCAAGTCGGCTACGCCCTGTGAAATTAGAAGAAGTGGTAGGCCAGCAGCATATTATTGGTAAAGATAAGCTGCTGTATCGTGCCATTGCAGCAGATAAATTAAGTTCTATTATTTTTTATGGACCTCCGGGTACTGGCAAGACAACATTGGCAAGGGTGATTGCCAATACCACCAGTGCAGAATTTACACAAATTAATGCTACCGCTTCCGGGAAAAAAGATATGGAAGAAGTAGTAGGACAGGCTAAGAATAATCAAGGTATGTATGGAAAGAAAACCATTCTATTTATTGATGAAATACATCGTTTTAACAAAGGACAGCAAGATTACCTTCTCCCATTTGTAGAGGATGGAACCATTATACTAATAGGAGCTACAACAGAAAATCCGTATTTTGAAGTAAATGGAGCATTACTATCTCGGTCCATTGTATTTGAATTAAAGCCTTTAGAACGAGAGGATATAAAAAAAATCCTATTACGTGGTATAACAGACGAAGAAAAAGGAATGGGAGCCTATCACCCAGTATTAGAAGAGGATGCGTTGGAATTTTTGGCAGATTTATCAAATGGAGATGCTAGAGCAGCCCTTATGGCCATGGAACTTGGAATTCTCACCACACCTAGGAGTGAAGACGGAAAAATACATATTACACGAGATGTTGCGGAGGAATGTATTCAAAAACGGGTAGTGCGCTATGATAAAACTGGGGATAATCACTATGATACCATTTCTGCTTTTATTAAGAGTATGCGGGGGTCAGATCCAGATGCAGCGGTATACTATCTAGCAAGAATGCTTTATGCCGGAGAAGATGTTAAGTTTATTTCTAGAAGAGTAATGATTTGTGCTTCCGAAGATGTGGGAAATGCGGATCCCAATGCATTGATGGTGGCAGTAAGTGCAGCACAGGCTGTGGAACGGGTGGGAATGCCGGAGGCTCAGATTATATTAGCTCAGGCTGTTACATATGTAGCAAGTGCACCCAAAAGCAATGCAGCGTATCTAGCAATATCTAATGCAGCGAAAGTGGTGGAGCATACCAAGACAGGGGCTATCCCGATACATTTACAGGATGCTCATTATAAAGGTTCACAGAAATTAGGACATGGTCAGGGATATTTATATGCCCATGATTATCCAAACCACTATGTAAATCAACAATATTTGCCGGATGAATTGATCAATTCTCATTTCTATGAACCTACAGAAAATGGATATGAGAAGAAAATCAAGGAGCATCTTAACTGGATAAAAGGAACATATCAAGAAGGAAGAAGCCAAAACAGCTGATACCATTTTAGTAAAAGTGCACAGTCCGCCCTACGCGAACAAGTGTAAATTTGTGAAAGAAAATACTTTACAAAAGACATCTAAATAGTGCATAATATAAAAAGTTAAAGAAAAAGTAAAAGAAAAAGTAAAAGAAAAAGTAAAAAAAAGGGAAAAGGGCATTTTATATAGAAAGAAAATAAAATGTCATAAGATAAAGCTTAGGAGGATATTAAAATGCAGTCATATCATGAAATGAGTAAGGAAGAATTATTACAGGAAAAGGCAAGCTTGGAAGCAGCTTATAAAAAGTATGCAAAAAGTGGTTTGAAGCTAGACATGTCTAGGGGGAAACCATCAGCTGAACAATTAGATATTTCCATGGGAATGATGGATGTATTAAACAGTGAGACAGATTTAAGCTGTGAAGATGGAACAGATTGCCGTAATTATGGTGTCTTAGATGGAATCAAGGAAGCAAAGGTATTATTGGGTGATATGATAGAATGTAATCCAGATCATATTATTATTTATGGAAATTCCAGTCTTAATATTATGTATGATACGATTTCACGTTCTATGACTCATGGAGTTATGGGAAACACGCCTTGGTGTAAGTTAGATAAAGTAAAGTTTCTATGCCCAGTTCCAGGATATGACAGACATTTTGCAATTACAGAGTATTTTGGAATAGAAATGATTAATATACCAATGCTTTCTACTGGACCGGATATGGATATGGTAGAAGAATTGGTGAATAAAGACGAAGCAATCAAAGGTATTTGGTGTGTACCGAAATATTCAAATCCTCAGGGAATCACGTATTCAGATGAAACAGTAAGACGATTTGCAAGATTAAAACCAGCAGCACCAGATTTTCGTATTTACTGGGATAATGCATATGGTGTCCATCATTTATATGAATTAGATCAGGACAATCTAGTAGAGCTGCTAGCAGAATGTAAGCGTGCCGGAAATCCAGATATGGTATATAAGTTTTGTTCTACTTCCAAAATCAGCTTTCCAGGTTCTGGTGTTGCAGCAATTGCAACTTCAGCTAATAATCTGGTGGATATTAAAAAGCAGATGTCTATTGCAACCATTGGTCATGATAAAGTAAACCAACTGCGCCATGTAAGATTTTTTAAAGACATTCATGGCATGATGGAACATATGAAACGTCATGCAGAAATTTTAAGACCCAAATTCGAGATGATTATTGATACACTTAATGAGGAATTAGAAGGCAGAGAAATCGGAAACTGGATTACACCAAAGGGTGGGTACTTTATTTCTTTTGAAGCATTAGACGGCTGTGCAAAAGCCATTGTCGCAAAGGCAAAAAAAGCAGGAGTAACTATGACTCCGGCAGGTGCACCTTATCCCTATGGAAAAGATCCAAAAGACAGCACTATTCGCATTGCACCAACGTATCCAACACTGGAAGACTTGAAAATGGCAACAGAAATCTTTGTGATTTGTGTAAAATTGGTAAGTATTGAAAAAATTATGCAAAATAAATAAAGTAACATTATAGAGTAACAGGATTTTTCCTATATGCTACACTGATTTTAATCTGTTTTATTTTTTCAGGAGTATGTACTTGGCTATTTGGACTATTTTTTCGCACATTAGAATGGATTAAGGAAAATGATTTAAAACTGGATTTATCAATGCAGATAGTGAAGAGTTATCATGCTCATCATATATGAGAAAGCCCTAAAACAGCTGTGAAATTTTTAAAAAGATATTTCACGGCTGTTTTTATTTTGCAAAAAAAGGTCTACTTTGTATTTTAGTGAAATTTACTGTGGATATGAAAGGATTTTATTTAAAAAATCCTTTCATAATTACTAAAATATTTATAAATTATACGAAATTTTTAACCATTCCGTCAAAAATATGATATAATTCAAGGTAGGAAAAAATAAAAGAAAGAAGGAAAAAACATTGATGCCTGAAACTTTAAATGAAGGAATCGATAGCTGGACCACAGTTATCTTTTTATATAATGCCGCACTCAAGGAAGTAGGAACCAAGTTAGAAATTCTCAATGATGAGTTTCTTCATGTACATAACTACAACCCGATTGAATATATAAAATCTAGAATTAAATCGCCAGAAAGCATTGTGAAAAAGCTAAAACGTTATGGATATGAAAGCACCATTGACAATATGGTACATTATGTAAATGATATGGCAGGGATTCGAATTGTGTGCTCTTTTACTTCAGACATCTACCGTATGGCAGAAATGATAGGCAAACAAAATGACTTAACCGTTGTTTCTGTGAAAGATTATATTAAAAATCCCAAAGAAAGTGGATATAAAAGTTATCATATGCTGGTAACAGTTCCTATCTTTTTGTCTGACAGGGTAGTAGATACTAAAGTGGAAATACAAATCAGAACCATTGCGATGGATTTTTGGGCAAGCTTGGAACATAAGATTTATTACAAGTTTGAAGGAAATGCACCGGATTACATCAGCCGTGATTTAAGGGAATGTGCTGGAATTGTGTCTATGCTGGATGCAAAAATGCTTTCCTTAAATGAAGCCATTATTCAGGCAAAAGAAGAGCAGGAAGAAGAAAAATAAATTCAAATGTATGGGGGTCATGTATGAAAGTAAGTATTTTAACAGAGAATATTGTATACAAAAGAGGGTATATTGGAGAACATGGATTATCCCTTTTTATAGAACATGACAATCTCAACTATTTGTTTGATACAGGACAAAGTAGTGTATTTACGAGAAATGCTCATAAGATGAAAATAAATTTAAAAAAACTGGATGGTATTATTTTAAGTCATGGTCATTATGACCATTGCAATGGGTTAGAAGAGTGGTTAAAGGAAGAAAAAGAGCTGACTCAGCAAGGTATGGAGAATCCTAGAATACCAATTTATATCAATGAAAAAGCATTTCAGCCAAAATACACAGGAATTGGAGAAAATAGAAGAGAAATAGGAATCACATGGAAGTTAGAAGACTGGAAAGACAAGTTGAATTTAACTCAGAGTGGACTGACACAAATTGCAGAAAATGTGTATTTACTTTCTCAAATTTCATATGTAACAGAGTTTGAACCCAAATCAGATTTATTTTTCAAAGAAGAAATCAAGGGAATACCAATCTCCGATGATATGGAAGAGGAACAGCTTTTGATTATTAAAACAGAAAAGGGACTAAATGTATTTGCAGGATGTGCACATCCTGGCATTATCAATTGTGTATCTGCAGTTCAGCGAGCATTTCCCGAAGAAAGAATTTACAGCTTAATAGGTGGAATGCATTTGTTAAGAAGTCATAAGCTGCGTGTGGAAAATACGATAAAAGTGTTGGATAAACTGGGAATCGAAATCATAGTTCCTTTGCACTGCACAGGGATGCTTGCTATTGCGGCAATGAAAGAAGCTTTAGGAGAGCGCTGTATCTTAGGAGAAACTGGGAAACGAATTATCCTGTAAGGAGGAATTGGCAGCGAACATGAGTAATGAATTACAGGAAAGTAAGCGGATTTTAAATTTTGCAGTATCTATAGGAGAAGCATTATTGAAAAACGGTGGAGAAGTTTACCGAGTACAGGAAACAGTCGGACGGATTTTGGAGGCATATGGGATATTAGATTACAATGTATTTGTAATAACCAATGGAATATTTGCCACCGTTCATGAACAGAAAGCAGATGCCAGCAGTATGCTTCGTTATGTGCCAATTGGAGAAATAAATTTAAGGCGGGTAGCCGATATCAATCAGTTATCCAGAGAAATTTGCAGTAAATCCTGTCCCTTGGAAGAAGCATATGAGAAATTGAAAATATATGAAAATTCTCCATGTACCAAAGGCTGGGTACGAATTTTAGCATGTGGAATGGGCAGTGCTAGTTTTTGCTATTTATTTGGTGGACGTCCTTACGATAGTATCCTGTCTTTTTTTCTGGGAATGTTGTTGGAAGTATTTTTATTGGCATCTACTAGACATCATACATCAAAATTTATGGTAAATATTATTGGAAGTTTTATTGTAACATTAGGAAGCTTGATTCTTTATAGTTCCGGAATTGGAATTTTATTTGATAAAGTAATTATTGGTGGAATTATTCCTCTTTTACCGGGAGTAGCACTTACAAACTCTATA
This sequence comes from Lachnospiraceae bacterium, assembly GCA_036653135.1. Taxonomy (GTDB): domain Bacteria; phylum Bacillota; class Clostridia; order Lachnospirales; family Lachnospiraceae; genus Petralouisia. The sequence goes on along the minus strand of JAVVUO010000015.1, from coordinate 46,436 downwards.
CGTGACTTATTTAGTGGAGATTATCTTTCTGGCGGTATTCGCCTAATGGATGCCCTGTTGACAGCATTTTGTATTGCCATTGGAGTGGGAGCGGCCATCAAAGGATTTCAAATAATAACAGGGGGTGGACTGATATTATGATGGATCAGGTAATCATATCCATGATTGCAACACTGTCTTTTGTAATTTTATTTAATGCTCCCAGAAAAGAGTATATTTATTGTGTTATGACAGGATGCATAGGTTGGATGTCCTATTTGTTATTTTGCTATATGGGTGCAAGTGTAGTCATGGCATCTTTGTGGGCAACTCTTATTTTAACCCTTCTTGCTAGAATCTTATCTGCCATACGTAAGACACCAGTTACGATTTTTTTAATGACAGGAATCTTTACGTTGGTACCAGGAGCAGGTATTTATTATACCTCCTATTATCTGATTATAAATGATTTGACACAGTTTATGGCAAAAGGGCTGGAAACATTTAAGATATCAGGTGCCATGGTGCTTGGAATGGTGTTTGGTTTTGCACTGCCACAAATATGGTTTAACCGGTTAGGAAAAATAGCAGAAGAAAACAGCAAGGATTTCAAAAGTAGAAAGCTTAATTCTAAATAGTAGAAAGCTTAATTCTAAAAAATAAAAAGCCTAATTCTAAATAGTAGTATGTGCTTTTTCTTTGTATCTAAATAAAATATACCCTTTCGCTTCTTATTAGTAAGCGAAAGGGTATATTTTATACAACTATTTCAACCGTAAATAGGAAATTAAAACTCACATTTCCAGAAAAAAGCACTAAATCCTGGAAGTTCACTGCCTCCCCCAAAGTCATGGGTTTTTCCAGTAATCATATCAACAGCACAGCCACAGCCAGCATCAAAGTGAGCAGTATAGGCTAGGCTGTCAGCATTGATTGCAACCAAAACACGTTCATGCTCAGATTTACGTTCGAAAATACATTGTTGGTTGGTGAGAAGCACAGAACGAAATTCACCATAATTTAAGGCTTCGGAAGATTTCTTTGCCTGAACTAGAGCAGCAATCCAATCTGTTAAAGGAGTCCACTTTGGCGCATCAAAGGACGGACGCAATGAGGGATCTCCATCATGCTTATCGCCTTTTGTTCCCCATTCACTGCCATAATAAATACAAGGAATGCCGGGCATAGCAAAGCACATGGCATAAATGAGTGGAAGATATGCTTCCTCTGTTAAAATGCTTGCAATTCTGGAAACATCATGATTGTCTACAAAACTAAGAAGATGTTTTCCACGGTATAAGGTCCAGTTCTCTGAACCAAATTGACGCAAAAGGGAATGAACAATTTCAAACAAGTTTTTGGAGTTAAAGCTAGAATGCAGTCCTTTGTAGCATTCATAATTGGTAGCGGAGTGAAGCATGGAGTCATTCATCAACTGATTGTAATCTCCGTGCAGCAGTTCTCCCACTAAGAAGAAATCTTCTTTTAGATTATCACAGTGACTTCGAAGTCTTTTAAGAAAATTCTGATCTAGGCAATATGCTACATCTAGCCGCAGACCGTCAATGCCCCAGTCATTAATCCACATGGATACGCTGTCTAACAAATACTGTATTACTGCTTCATTGCGCAGATTCAATTTTACTAAATCGAAGTTTCCTTCCCATCCTTCATACCATAATCCATCATTGTAATTGGAATTACCATTAAAATCAATATGAAACCAGTCTTTATAAGGAGAGTTCTCACGGTTTTTTATTACATCTTGAAAAGCAAAAAAGCCGCGGCCTGCATGATTAAACACACCATCTAAAACAACTTTAATTCCAGCGTCATGAAGAGCTTCACTTACTTCCTTAAAATCATCATTGGTTCCAAGACGTACATCCAAACGCTGATAATCTCTAGCGTTATATCCATGAGTATCGGATTCCAATAGAGGAGAAAAGTATATGGCATTGATTCCAAGCTGTTGTAAATGGGGAATCCAATCTGTTACTTTTTGAATTCGATGTGTTAAAATCCCATCATTTTCAAAAGGTGCACCACAAAAACCAAGAGGATAAATCTGATAAAACACACTTTCATAAGCCCACATAATAAATCAAGTCCTTTCTATAAGCAAGTAGTTTTGGTATCAAAAGTGATTTGATACAAGTAAATATACTCTTTAATTATAGGCAAAAAGAGAAAGAAACACAATGAAAAAATGAAAAGAAACATAAGTTTTCCATTAGAAAATAATTAGAAAAGATGCAAAAGTGAAAAGAGTATGTTAAGATAGTGCAGTAATTATAACGATAACAAGTCCCTGCTTAATTTTGTCTTCTGTAGCAAGTGTAAAAAACACAGGAAGCAATCAAGTGCTAGGATTGTATCTTATGAAAAAAGATGCCAAGATTATAGCAAAAGAAAAATTCAACATACGAAATATATTGAATAATGGAGTAATTGCGGCTGTACTGGCATTGCTTGTTTTTCTGTGTAATATTCCCCTTCCAGAACTGATAAGAGAACCTTTAAGCTTTATTGGAGGTATTACCATGCCACTTTCTATGATGGTGATTGGAAGTGCCATCGGAGGATATTCCATGATAACCATTCCGATTTTGGCACTCCTTTTGGGGTTGGGGTAGTTCTTTATTTACTCATATCTCTAGATTTTTGGACACAGGCTCGCTGAGCGGTAATGACAGCACTGCGTAATCCCTGCTCCTCTAATAGGGCAACTGCTTCTATGGTAGTTCCACCGGGAGAACAGACGGCATCTTTAAGAACACCGGGGTGTGAACCTGTTTCTAGTACCATTTTGGCAGCACCTAATACGGATTGGGCAGCAAATTTATAGGCTTGTACCCGAGGCATTCCATCAGCGACAGCAGCATCTGCCATGGCTTCAATAAATAAATACACATAAGCCGGAGAGGAACCGGATACTCCAATTACCGTGTCCATTAAAGTTTCACTGATTACTTCACAGGCTCCAAAGCTTTGAAAGAGTTCCATAACATCTGCTAGCTGGGTATTAGAAATATTTTCGTTGATGCATAGTGCACTCATAGCTTCCCCTACTAGAGCAGGAGTATTGGGCATAGCACGAATTAATTGAATAGGAGTACCAAACATAGCTTCAATAGCAGAAATGGTCTGTCCGGCTGCAATGGAGATAATAATGGTATCTTTGGATACAGAATCTTTTAATTGGGCGATGACTTCTTGAAATAAATAAGGCTTTACAGCCAAAAATAAAATGTCTGCATGAGCAGCTGACTTGGCATTGTCATGAGAAACTTGAATGTGAAAACGTTCCTTTAAAGAAGCAAGCGTCTTGTCTGTTTTGGCAGTAGCAGTAATTTGTTCAGGCTGTGCAAGATTGGAATTTAAAATGCCTCCAATTATGGCACTTGCCATGTTTCCACCACCGATAAATGTAATATTGTAATTCATAATAAATCCTCCTGTAAATAAGTATGGTTTTTAGGATTGGGAAAGTATAGTATTGTTCTTTTCCTTACATTATATCACAATAAAGTTTCACAACGAAATCAATTTTTAGATAAAAAGGGAAAGGTTACGTTTCACACAGTGTATGTTACAATGAGCTTTTTGTGAGTAATTCGTAATAGGAAATATGATAATGCAGAAGAAATTAGTACTTGGAATTGTGGCACATGTAGATGCGGGCAAAACAACGTTGTCGGAGGCATTACTTTATACAAGTGGCAGTATCCGAACAATGGGAAGAGTAGATAATAAAGATGCTTTTTTGGATAACTATGAATTAGAGCGTGAGAGAGGTATCACTATATTTTCAAAACAGGCAAAACTGTCCTTTCCTCAGATGCAGATAACTTTGTTAGATACGCCCGGTCATGTGGATTTTTCGGCAGAAATGGAGCGAACGTTACAGGTACTGGATTATGCCATCTTGGTTATCAGTGGGGCAGATGGTATCCAAAGTCACACGCACACCTTGTGGAATCTGTTAAGAAGATATCAGATACCAGTATTTATATTTATCAATAAAATGGATCAAAAAGGAACAGACAAGCAAGTTCTGCTGAAAAAATTAAAAGAAGGATTAGAAGAAAGCTGTATCGATTTTCAACAAGGCATTACGCAGAACTTTCTAGAGGAAGTTGCCATGTGTGAGGAAGATATATTAGAGGAATTTTTAGAAAATGGCACTGTGTGTCAAGAGGAAATAAAAAGACTAATACAGGAACGTAAAGTATTTCCCTGCTTCTTTGGTTCGGCATTAAAGCTTCAAGGTATAAAAACATTGATACAGGGAATGGAAGAATATATGAAAGCCCCAGATAGAGGAGAAGAATTTGGTGCTAAGATATTTAAAATCACAAGAGATAGCCAAGGTAATCGGCTGACACATTTAAAGGTTACAGGGGGAACTTTGAATGTTCGTACCGCTCTTACAAAAAAACAGGAGAAAATAAATCAGATACGAATTTATTCTGGAGAAAAATATGAAACAGTGAACCAAGTGAAAGCTGGGAGTATTTGTGCCGTAACAGGACTTACCAAAACCTGTCCGGGTCAGGGATTGGGAATAGAAGAAGATTCCAAAATGCCTGTCCTAGAGCCTGTACTTATTTATCAGATGCAATTGTCAGAAGAAAATAGTATTACTGCTGTTTTGCCTAAACTACGCCAGCTAGAGGAGGAAGAACCAGAACTTCATATTGTGTGGAATGAAACATTACAAGAACTCCAGGTTCAACTTATGGGAGAAGTGCAGATAGAGGTACTAAAACATACCTTAAAGGAACGTTTTGGAATTTTGGCGGAATTTGGAACGGGAAGTATTGTATATCGGGAAACTATTACAGAAATAGTAGAAGGTATAGGGCATTTTGAACCACTGCGCCATTATGCCGAAGTACATCTGCTGCTAGAACCAGGAGAAGCAGGAAGTGGACTGGAGTTTGCATTGGACTGCAGTGAGGAAATGCTTTCTAAGAATTGGCAGAAACAGGTTTTACATTATTTAGAAGCAAAGGAACACAAAGGAGTATTAACAGGTTGTGCAATTACGGATATGAAAATCACTTTGGCAGCAGGCCGTGCACATCAAAAACATACAGAAGGCGGGGATTTTAAGCAGGCAACATATCGGGCTATACGTCAAGGATTAATGCAGGGAAAATCCGTATTACTAGAGCCATATTATAAATTTACGTTGGAATTGCCCACAGAGGTGGTGGGACATGCCATGATGGATATAGAAAAAATGCATGGAGTCTTTGCAGTGCCCCAGCAAATAGGTGAAATGTCTGTGCTTACAGGAAAAGCTCCAGTATCTCAAATGCAAGAATATACCAAGGAGGTAATTGCCTATACCAAAGGGCATGGAAAGTTAACCTGTCAAGTGTCAGGGTATGAACCTTGTGAGAATCAGGAAGAGGTGATTGCACAAATAGGATATGATGCGCAAAGAGAGATAGACGATCCTGCTAGTTCGGTATTCTGTGCTCATGGAGCAGGATTTGTGGTAAGCTGGGATAAAGTATGGGATTATATGCATTTAGAATCTATATTAAAGGTAGATAAGAGAAGAGAATTACAAGAATCAACAGAAGAAGTGTCAACTTATTCTGTGACAGAAAAGATGCAAATTACAACAGAAGAAATTGATGAAATATTAGCAAAAACCGGATATGCTAATGTGAAAAAAGATTTTATCCCTCATAAAGGAATTGGAGCTAAACAGAAAGAACCTGCAATTTCTCCAGTGACAAGACATTATCAGAAAAGCATAGTAAAAGAAGAATATTTACTGGTAGATGGATATAATATAATTTTTGCATGGGAAGAACTAAAAGAACTTGCAGTTGTTAATATGGATGGAGCTAGGGGAAGGCTGTTAGATATTTTGTGTAATTATCAGGGAAGCTGCAAATGTACGTTAATCGTGGTATTTGATGCTTATCGGGTACAAGGACATGTAACGGAATGCATAGATTACCATAATATTCATGTGGTTTATACCAAAGAAGCAGAGACAGCAGATCAGTATATAGAAAAGTTTGCATATGAAAATAAGGAAAAATATAAGGTGACTGTTGCAACTTCGGACGGATTAGAGCAAATTATTATTCGCGGACAGGGTTGCTTTCTTATGTCAGCTAGAGAATTTTGGGAAGAAATACAGGAAATGAAAGAAAAATTAGAGGAAGAGTATATGCAGCCGCAAAAGGGAAGCAAAAGGCATTTACTGGATGAAGTGTCTGCGGATACAAGGGAACAATTAAAAAATATGCCAAATGACGAAGGCTGTGATAAAAATCATAAATAAAAAGTTATTATAGTCAAGAAGTTATCATGATACAAGAAACGCTAGACAGAAATTATCATGATACAAGAAACGCTAGACAGAAATTATCATGATACAAGAAACGCTAGGTAAGTATCATCATCAACTTATCTAGCGTTTCTTGTAAATTAGGACAAGTGAATACGTAAATCAATTCATCTTGTCGGTATAGACAATAAGGTATTGCATTTCATAAAGGTAAATAAGTTTATTAGAAATCAGTTAAAGCTGCAGCTCTTCTTTCTAAGAAAGCAGACATTCCTTCTGTTTTATCATGAGTGGAGCAAGTGACACCAAAGAGATTTGCTTCCATCTCAACTGCATTTTTAATGTCCATATCATAACCATTGTTAATGGCAGCTTTTGCAATAGATACAGCATAGCTTGCTTTAGAAGCAATTTTTGCAGCCATTTCTTTTGCAGTATTCATTAATTCTTCTTTTGCAACTACTTTGTTTACAAGACCGATTCTGTAAGCTTCGTCTGCATTGATGTTATCACAGGTGAAAATCATTTCTTTTGCACGTCCCATACCAACTAAGCGAGCAAGTCTTTGTGTTCCACCAAATCCTGGAATAATACCAAGTCCACATTCAGGCTGTGCAAAGGAAGCATTGTCAGCAGCAATACGAATATCACAAGACATTGCAATTTCACATCCGCCGCCTAAAGCAAATCCATTGATAGCAGCAATGGTAACTTGACGCATGTTCATTAATTTGAAGAATGGTACAGAAGCTTTCATGCCAAATTCGCGTGCTTGAGCAGCAGTAAAGTTCACCATTTCAGCAATATCAGCACCGGCTACAAAAGATTTGTATGGGTTGTCTTTTTTATCTGGACCACCGGTTAAAATAACAACCTTTACATCATCTCTTCCTTCAATTTCAGTTAAAACAGTATTTAACTCATCTAGTGTTTCACTGTTTAAGGCATTTAATGCTGCAGGTCTGCTGATAGTAAGAACAGCAATTTCGTTTTCTACTTCTAACTTTAAGTTGTTCATGTGTAAACCCTCCTATAATATGTAGTGTAATAGTTCATGCATTGCTTGGAAATCAAGCAAAACTTATCTATAATATATAACTTTGACAAAAATTTGTCAATATCTGTAACTAAAAAGCCCATGTAAAATCAAACATATTGGAAAAAATGACAAAAAATCAACTTTTATTTCGAAATTGAGTGGGAGTACAAAGATATTTTCGTTTAAATAATCGGTTAAAATAAGATAAATTATCAAATCCCATTTCCACTGCAATATTTACAATTGCATCTGTGGAAGAAAGTAAAAGTCTAGCGGCCATCGTAAGTCGGTAATCATTTAGATAATCAGTAAAAGAAACAGCCATGTTTGTTTTAAAGAATTTCATAAAATGAGATTGAGAAAAACCACAAATAGCAGCGGCATCTGCAATCGAAATTTTGTCGCTGTAATTGGTTTCTACATATTTCAAAATATCTTTCAATCGATCCAAAGATTTATTTTGATGTCTAGGCATAGAAGATTGAATGGAGGAAAACAAGGCGTAAAAAAAGGAAAACAATTGTCCTTTTAGAGCAAATTCATAGCCTGGAGAAAAGGATTTGCACAACTCATCTATGGTATTTAGGCAAGTAGAAAGCATAGGATAAACAGGGTTGTTTGGCGTGTAATGATTAGGAAGCGTAATTTGACGCTGCAAGAGCGGCTGAAAAAAGGTTTCCGTACAAAAATCTCCCTGAGTTGCCATCAGCATATTTAATTGAAAAATAATATTTTCATATTCCACTATATTAGTATCATACTGTTCAATAGAATGGAGTTGGCCTGGGGGGACTATAATAATATCTCCTTGTGATACAAAAAAAGGTTCTAGATCTACGGTAATCTTTCCGATTCCTTTCTTAATATAAATCAGTTCCATATCATTGTGCCAGTGGGTGGGTACTATGGAAAAATCTAAGGGAATGCTGCAAAGGTAGATGGTAAAGGGAAAGTCTGCAGCACCATGAGATTTTAGTTCTTGGGTAGTTTCGTATTCTAAAATATTCACAGGAGGACTCCTTTCTATAATTGTAAAATATGATAGTATTGTACTATGAATTACGAGCATATTGCAAGATAAAGAAGAAAAATAAGGATATACTATGAGTAAAGATACAGGGGTTATCAATAGTGGCGATTTCGGTGATTTAATCATAGGAGGATTGAAAATGAAAATCAAAGAATTATTGGAGAAGCAGTGTGGAAAAAAAATTGCAGCATGCAGTAATGAGGAACTTTATTATGGATTGCTTTGTGTAGTGAAGAACTTGGCGAAAGAAAAAGAAAGCCAGGCAGGAAAAAAGAAAATTTATTATATTTCAGCAGAGTTTTTAATTGGAAAATTATTATCCAATAACTTAATCAATTTAGGTATTTATGAAGAAACAGAACAGTTGTTTGAAGAAAACGGAAAAAACATCAATTTGATTGAAGAAGTTGAGCCGGAGCCTTCTCTTGGAAATGGAGGATTGGGACGTTTAGCAGCGTGTTTTTTGGATTCCATGGCTTCTCTTGGATTAAATGGAGATGGAATTGGACTAAATTATCATTTTGGATTATTTTTGCAGACATTTGCAGATAGATTACAGAAGGAAAATAAGAATCCATGGCTGGAAGAACAGAACTGGCTGACTAAAACAGATATTTCCTATGAGATTTCATTTGGGGGATTTACAGTACAGTCTAGGATGTATGATTTAGATGTTACAGGATATGAAAATAGAACCAATAAACTGCATTTATTTGATATAGAAAGTATTGATGAAAGTCTGGTAAAGGAAGGCATTGAATTTGACAAAACAGAAATTAAAAAGAATTTAACCTTATTTTTATATCCAGATGACTCAGATGATGCTGGCAGATTGTTACGTGTGTATCAGCAGTATTTTATGGTAAGCAACGGAGCACGTTTGATTTTAAAAGAATGTGAAGCAAGAGGATGCAATTTTTATGATTTACCAGACTATGCAGCCATTCAGATTAATGATACCCACCCAAGTATGGTAATTCCGGAATTGATTCGTCTGCTAATGGAAAAAGGTATTCGCATGGATGATGCCATTGGCATCGTGTCGAAAACCTGTGCGTATACCAATCATACAATTTTAGCAGAAGCACTGGAAAAATGGCCAATGGATTACTTAAACAAAGCAGTGCCACAGCTAATGCCTATTATTCGGGAATTAGACACCAGAGTGAAAGACCAGTTTAAAGATGAGTCTGTAGCAATCATTGATAAAGATAATCGTGTTCATATGGCACATATGGATATTCATTATGGACATAGTGTAAATGGGGTAGCATATCTTCATACGGAGATTTTAAAGAAAAATGAATTAAATAATTTCTATAAAATATATCCGGATAAATTTAATAATAAGACCAATGGGATTACATTCCGCCGATGGTTAATGCATTGCAATAAGGGATTAAGTAATGAATTAAATCAGATGATTGGAATCGGCTGGCACAAAAATGCCAATGAGCTGGAAAAATTGTTGGCATTTGCAGAAGATGATTCTGTACTCAATAAACTGTTAGAAATTAAGATGGAAAATAAAAAGAATTTGGTAGCTTATTTAAAAGCAACACAAGGAATTCAACTGGATGAAAATTCTATTTTTGACATACAGGTGAAGCGGCTTCATGAATACAAACGTCAACAGATGAATGCATTGTATGTGATTCACAAATATCTGGAAATAAAAAAAGGAAGAAAGCCTTCTACTCCTATTACGATTATTTTTGGTGCCAAGGCAGCTCCCGCATATATTATTGCCAAAGATATTATTCACTTGATTTTATGTTTACAGGAAGTAATCAACAATGACCCGACGGTAAGTCCTTATTTAAAAGTGGTTATGGTAGAAAATTATAATGTAACCAAAGCAGAAAAATTAATTCCGGCATGTGATATTTCGGAACAGATTTCATTAGCTTCCAAAGAAGCTTCCGGAACTGGAAATATGAAATTCATGTTAAATGGAGCAGTGACGCTAGGAACCATGGACGGAGCCAATGTGGAGATTGCAAATCTGGTGGGAGAAGATAATATTTATATCTTTGGAGAATCTTCGGATACAGTAATGGAACATTATGAAAAGGCAGATTATACTGCTAAAAAATTCTATGAAACAGATGAGGAAATCAAAGAGGTGATGGACTTTATCATCAGTGATACTTTATTAAAAGTAGGACAGCGTGAAAATTTGGAAAGACTTTATCAGGAACTGCTAAATAAAGACTGGTTTATGACATTATTGGATTACAAAGCTTATGCAGCTAAAAAAGAAGAAATCTATAAAGATTATGAAGATAAAAAAGCATGGGCAAAGAAGATGCTTATCAATATTGCAAAAGCAGGATTCTTCTCTTCAGACAGAACCATTGAAGAATACAATAAGGATATTTGGAAATTGTAATAACTTGTTAGTGGAGGAGTGTGCTATGGGCAATAAGACAAAATATCGGTTGGCCAATGCCATGAAAGAATGTATGCAGACCACACCGGTAGATAAAATTACAGTGGTTAGTATTGTGGAAAAATGTGGAATGACTAGACAGACCTTTTATCGAAACTTTTTAGATAAATATGATTTAATCAATTGGTATTTTGATAAATTAGTGCTGGAATCATTTGAACAAATAGGTATGGAGCATACCATTGAAGAAAGTCTTACGCAGAAACTAGAATTTATAAAGCTAGAAAAGGTGTTTTTTATGGCTGCATTTAAGTCAGAAGATTATAATTCTCTAAAAGAACATGACTTTAAACTGATTTTACAATTTTATCAGGATTTAATTACCGCAAGAACCAACCAGCCTCTAGATCAAGAAAAACAGTTTTTGTTGGAAATGTATTGTCAAGGTTCTGTTTATATGACGGTAAAATGGGTACAGGAAGGTATGGTGGAGGAACCTAAGAAAATGGCAAAGCTGTTAACAGATGCTGTGCCAAAGCAGTTAGAATCTACATTTTTAAAGTTACACTTACTATAACAAAATGTGTGAGGGGTAAGTTCTCAAGTTTATATCACGAAAAGCATGGAATAAAATGTTACAAATACAGTAAAATGTAACATTTTTAGGAAAAGGTGACAACTTAGTTTGTATGTCACCTTTTTTTATGTGAAAAACAGTTTAATATAGGTAGTAGAAACGTGATACTTTTTAACAAAAATAGAAAGGAAGGATTTTATTATGGCAAATCGATTTGTATTAAATGAAACTTCTTATCATGGAGCAGGAGCAGTCAGCGAGATTGCAGGAGAAGCAAAAGGCAGAGGTTATGAAAAAGCATTTGTATGCTCAGATCCTGATTTAGTAAAGTTTAAAGTGACACAAAAAGTATTGGATGTGTTAGAGGAAGCGGGACTTTCTTATGAATTATATTCTAATATTAAACCAAATCCAACGATTGAAAATGTTCAGGCAGGAGTAGAAGCCTATAAAAAAGCAGGGACAGACTATATTATTGCAATTGGTGGGGGCTCTTCCATGGATACTGCAAAAGCAGTAGGTATTATTATCAATAATCCAGATTTTGCAGATGTAAGAAGTCTAGAGGGCGTGGCACCTACTAAAAATAAATCCGTTCCTATTTTTGCAGTACCTACTACAGCAGGAACAGCAGCAGAAGTTACGATTAATTATGTTATTACAGATGTTCAAAAAAGCCGAAAAATGGTGTGTGTAGATCCAAAAGATATTCCAGTAGTTGCATTTGTAGACCCACAAATGATGTCTTCTATGCCAAAGGGATTAACAGCAGCAACAGGAATGGACGCATTAACTCATGCCATTGAAGGATACATTACATTAGGGGCTTGGGAATTATCAGATATGTTTCACTTAAAATCAATCGAAATTATTGCCCGCTCTTTACGTGCAGCTGTGGATAATACAGAAAAAGGACGAGAAGAAATGGCACTGGGACAATATGTTGCAGGTATGGGATTTTCCAATGTAGGACTTGGAATTGTACATTCCATGGCACATCCTTTAGGCGCATTATATGACACTCCTCATGGAATTGCCAATGCAATTATACTTCCAACTGTGATGGACTATAATGCACCGGCAACAGGTGAAAAATATCGTGAAATTGCAAGAGCTATGGGTGTAAAAGAAGTAGATTCTATGACACAGGAAGAATATAGAAAAGCTGCCGTAGATGCAGTACGGAACCTTTCCCTAGATGTTGGAATTCCATGTAACTTAAAGGAAATTGTAAAACAAGAGGATATTCCATTCCTTGCACAATCAGCTTATGATGATGCATGCAGACCGGGAAATCCAAGAGATACCTCCGTGGAAGAAATTACACAGTTGTATCAATCTTTAATTTAACGAGATTCCAATGAAATAACTAAGATAGAAGGATATTTGAACCTAAGATAGAAGGATATTTGAACCTAAGATAGAAGTATGTTTGAAACTAAAATAGAAGTATATTTGAACCTAAGATAGAAGTATGTTTGAAACTAAAATAGAAGGATATCATATGGATTAATACTGAATTTTGCGGTATTACCTTATGATATCCTTTGTTTTGTGTAACTATAGCAGGACAAGTTCTGAAAACGGTAATCACTATTTCGTGAGTTTTCGGTACTTCAAAGGAGAGATACCGATGATTTGCCGAAATAATTTAGAAAAATACTGGGCATCATTTACGCCTACTGCAATGGCAATGTCAGTTAAAGACATGCTAGTATTAAGGAGTAGCTCAGCGGCTTTATTCATTCTAAAAATCTGAATATAGCTAGAAATGTTGATGTGCATATTATTAGAAAATGCTTTACGCAGATAGCCACTGGAAATTTTAAGCTGGGAAGCAATGTTTTCTATTAAAATTTTCCCATCGTAATGGTCTCTAATATAATGAAGGGTAAAATTAACATAACTATTTTGCACCTCATGACGAGGAGAATAGTCAGATAGCTCAATGTCTTGTATTTTCAATATATGTAATAGGAGTTCGGTTAAATACAAATTGATAAGTCCTGCACTGAATGGAGATAATGTTTCGGTTTCTGCGATGATTTTTTTCACATATTCTTGAAGCAGACTATCTGCTTCAAAGTGATAAGAACGTCTGCCATAATGAGTGGAAAATTCCAATGCATTGAGTAAGGTAATGGTACTATTTTGCTCTCCTTTCACTTTTAGCTGTGAAAAAAGATAAGGTCGGAAATGAATGTGCTGAAAAACACACTCTTCTTCGGCACATAGTGAAAATGAGTGGGGAATATTAGGAAGTATAATTACAAAATCCCCAGGAATACAATGAATCATTTGATTTCCAATTTCCATTTGGCAATGTCCATTCATAATGAAATAAATTTCGATATCGTTATGCACATGCATGGAGAAACTATAATAATTATTGCGCTGCTGGATATTGGCTGTCTTAACTGCGCTGTTTACAAGAAAGGTATCTGAGATATCTAAAGTATCTAAAATATTCTTATTTCGTTCCATCCTTTTTATCTCCTTTGTATCGAAAATTACAAAAAATGCAATATTTTGTATCAGTTTATGCAAGCAATAAAATTGTATAAATTATATAATGGTTTGTATCAGAAAGCAATATCTAAGGTTAAAACAACTAAAATAATATGAAAAAACAAGAAAAAAACTGTAAATATGTAAGAAAGGTGGAAAAATTGAAGGAAAAAAGAAAAATAAGGGAAAAGGAAAAACAGTCTGTTTTCAAAAATAGGAAAATGTGGATGATTGTAATTGGAATCATTTTGTCCATAATATTACTTTTTATAGTAATAGGAAAAATACAGGAATTTAAGAGTACAAGTTACAAAGAAGAAACAAATATTTTAAAGCAGATTAAATCCTATCCCCAAACAACATGGATGATAGAGCAGGAAGAATTTGATTTTTTCAAACAACTAGCTCAAAAGGAAGTGAAAGACCCTAAAAATAAAGAAGAGATAGCAGCCAAAGCAAAAGAACTTTTAACATTGTCAAGTGCACAATTTTTTCTAGGAAATAAGTTAGGACTGAGTGAACCATATTCTTTTACACACCTTAAGGATGTTATGGAACAGGAAAATGCACAGCGGAAAGTAGACAAGCAGCAGGGAAAAGAGGTATATGGACCGGTAGAGTATACACTGAGTACTTACTATCAATATGTTTCCAGTCGTCTCCGTGCAAAAGTGATAGATAATATTGTCTTTCATGCAGATGAGTTATTAGTAAGTCAGTCCAAAGACTATTATAAGGAGCACAAGGAAGATTATAGAATACCAAAAAATATTTGTTATTCTATTACAATAGAAGGAAATACAACAGAAAAGACGATAAGTTGGTCAGAAATACAAGAATTAGAGCATTCAGATTCTATTTTATTTGATTTTTTAATACAGGCAGAAGAGGGAATAGATACCTCCTACGAAACAGAGGAGGGGGAAGCTACACTTAAAATTTTAACTGTAACTTGGGAAAAGACTGATTTTGAAAGCAACAAGAGTACAATACTCACAGATTATTTGAATCAGGTATATTATGATCAATTACTAGCGCAGATAGCGGAAAAAAATTCTGTTCAAATTACTAATGATTAAATGAGAAAAGGCTCATTTATTTTAAGAAAGAGAGGAAAAAATGAAAAAAATGAACACAAATTACTTACTTAGGAGGACCGCAGCAGTATTACTTGCCATAACTGTATTTTGTACAACAATGATGCAAAACGTGGTAGCTCAGGCGGCACCAGAATCAGTACCATTATCCTATGATAATTTGGTAAAAAATCCGGGGTTTGAACCGGAAGACCCAGAGTTTTCTACAGATAGTTATGATGGTGTTTGGCATGATTTTAAGGGAGTAGTAAAACAGGAAGGAGCAGCCAATGCTCACACGCAAAAAGGTTCAGCACTCTTAACAAATCCAGGGTGTTCTTTAGAACAAGATGTGAAAGGATTACAAAAAGGATTTACTTATCAATTATCTGTTTGGGCAAAAGCAGATAAGATAGGAGAGGAAAACAAACTAAAAATTGGAATTAAAAATCATGGTGGAGCAGAACAGTCTATGACAGTAGATTCCACAGAGTGGAAAGAGTATACCATGGAATTTACATCTACTACTGGAATGGTAAGATGTTATTCTTGGCTTGAAAATAATACAGCTGGAAATAATTTCTATCTAGATGATATTTCCCTTACCATTAAAAATGATTTAAAACAAGTGATGGTGGAGAACGGAAGTGTAAAGGGAGTTTTTAAAGAAGGTTATACTGGAACTCCTGTGGCAGCAGATTTTACCATTTCATATTCATCTTCATTAAATCCACAGGAAGTATATCCAGTGAATGTAGTACAATCAGGATTATCTGGTTCCGTATTTAATATGAATTTCAACGCAATCGCAGCTTCACCGGTGGCACAAACCATTACCATGTATATTGCATATACTAAGGATGGTCAAAGCTTTACACTAGATTTTCCAATCGCAGCATCTGGGGAATCAGAAGTGATTGCAGGGATAAGTAATTTAACAGCAACCAATGGAACACTGACGGCAATTTTAGATAAAACACCTACAGTTGCACCGGCTGCTGCAGATTTTGCAGTAAGTTATAAGATTGGAGATGGCGAATATCAAGAAGTAAGTGTAACAGAGGCCATATATACTTTAGCAGACCGTAAAGTGGCATTTACTTATAAACGTCTTCCCGTTTCAAATGAACCTCAGACAATCGTATTAAAAGTTACATATCATGGACAGGAAACATTTGCTACATTTCGTACAGATGCAGTGTCTGGTAGAACTTTCTATGTGGCATCAAATGGAAAGGATACCAATGATGGCTTCAGTCCGGAAACAGCATTTTTGACCATAGATCAATTAAATACCATTGAATTTCAACCAGGAGATCATATTTTATTTCATAAAGGTGATGTATTCAAAGGTGGATTTAAGCCTCAAGGATCCGGTATCAATGGTGCACCCATTGTAGTAAGTTCTTATGGTGACGCCGTAGAAAGACCTATTTTACAGCCGGCAGATGGATTTGAGAGAGATTTTGTTATGACAGCAGATACCAATGGAACTAATAAGTATAGAATAAATAATGGAATCAGTTTTGTAAATCAGGAATATTGGGAAGTACGCGATTTAGAATTATATAATCCTCTAACGAAAGGAGAACCTACAGATACCATTGATTCTGCATTACCCAATTACAGAGTGTATGAAAGAGCAATTAACTTAAGAGGGAAAAATGCAGGGGAACTGGAACATATGTATTTTGATAATTTGGTAATCCATGGTTTCCACGGAACCAAAGATAACATTGCGAAATCATCCGGTGGAATTTTAATGGAAGTACAGTCAGATGCAGGAACACTTGCAAAAGATGCAGTTCCTACTACCATTAATGATATTCAAATTACCAATTGTGAAATGTATGATTTGGGACGTTCTGGTATTAACTTCGTTACCGTATGGGCTCGTAGAGCAGAAACGACAGATACAAAATGGGGTCCATATCCAAGTAATCATGGGGTTTCATGGAAAAATTATACTAGAACTCCTTATCAAGACTTCTATCTTGCAAACAATTATTTCCATGAAATAGATGGAGATGCATGTATTGTAGATACTTGCGATGATGCTGTGGTAGAGCACAACTTAGTGTATAGCTGTAATGAAAATGCCTGGATGGCAGTGGGATTGTTCAATTGGAACTCAAACAATACAATATTCCAGTATAATGAAGTCTATGGTACACATAGTGGAAGTGATGGTCAAGGAATTGAAATTGATGCTTTAAATGATAAAACTTATGTTCAATATAATTACATTCATGACAATGCCGGAGGCAGCATGATGTTCTGTTGCAATAATACATTATATGGATTTGATGGAGTGTATCGTTATAATATTTTCCAAAATGATGGAAGAGAACATGGGGTTGCAGATTTACGACATGGTGCAGTAAATTCTCAGTGCTATAATAACACCTTTTATATGAAAGATTTAGGAGATGAAGGAAAAGATAAATTCCTTCCCAATACCTGGGCAGACTCCAAAGTAAAAATGTATAATAATATCTTTTACTATGCAGGAGATAAGCCGTTTGTAGCAGATAGTTTTATGGAAAATACGTTACAATGGAAAACCAATGTATTTTATAATTTTGCAAATGTGCCTTCTGGCAAGACAAGCAGCAATATTACCGAAAATCCAATGTTAGTAGACCCTGGAAAGGGCGGAAGCGGAATAACCACACCAATTGACTTTAAAACACTAAGCGGATATGCATTACTGGAAGGTTCTTCAGCTATCAATGGAGGCACACCAATTAAGGAAAATGGTGGACAGGATTTATTTGGTAATCCAGTAACCGGTATTCCAGATGTAGGAGCCTATGAATCTGGTTCGATTGGAGTTAAGATTGCGTCTGATGAATATGGAATAGATCATGTTAATCAAACCGTTTCTATTATGGATGGCTGTGAAATGACAGTAGAAGCTATACGCAACAATTTAATAATAGAAGATGGGGTTACCTTAGCTGTTTACCATGAAGCAACTCAATTATCAGATGAAAATGAAGTAGTAGATGGTGATACCATCCGAGTAAATAATGGGACACAAGAAAAAATTTATGTAGTAAAAACAGCGTATGAACCAGAATTGCTAGTACTTACTTCTAAGACTTATGCAATGGATCAAAAATTAAAAACAATTGGATTAGAAGAAGAAAACATTACAGTGGAAACATTGATTTCGAATCTTTCTTGTAGTCCGAAAGCAGGGATTAAAGTATACCATGGAGAAAAATTATTAGCAGGAACAGATAAAATTAACATTGGAGACCGAGTAGAGGTTTCAGCAAGGGGATTTAAACAAAATTATGCGATTACACTATCCTTTGATGCAGCATCTGATAAAAGAGACATCTCTTTGGAGAAAATGACAGCAACAGCAGGTAGTGAGGAAACAGTACAAGGACACGATTATGCAGCTAATGCATTAGACAATGACACAACGACGTTATGGCATACAAAATGGTCAGGAGATACACCAGAAAACCAGTGGCTACAGATTAATCTAGAGAAACCTGCAATGATAGATGGTCTTCGTAGTTTACCACGCAGCGAGGGTGGTAAGACCGTTATTACACAGTACAAAATCACATATAGTATAGATGGAGTAACGTTCCAAGACGTGCCAGGAGGCAGTGGAAGCTTTGAAACATCTGGTTGGCAGATGGCACAATTCTTACCAGTAGAAGCCAAAGCAATTCGCTTGTATGCAGTAGATGAAGGAAGAACCATGGCTTCTATGGCAGAGATGCGTTTGACTGGAACGGTAAAACCAACGGGGACAGTAGAGAAGCCGACGGCACCATCAGAAGTAATAGTAGCAGAGGATACTGTGACTACAAATAGTGCAATGGTTCGCTGGAATGCAGCTATAGATACCAATGTAATTGGATATATCATTACTGTAAATCAGAACAAAGCAAAGGAAACAGGAACGACTTATTATGTTCCAGACCGTAGAATAAATTTCTTTGTATTATCTGATTTAGCAGAAGGAACAGACTATCAGGCACAAGTATGTGCGGTCAATAGTTTGGGAGAAAAATCAAAAGTAACAGAGGTTGGATTTACAACGAAGACAACTGGGGATACAGAAGTACCCACAGTTCCAGGAAAACTAGCAGCAAATAAGATAGGTGAAACAAAGGCCGCAATAAGTTGGGAAGCTTCTAAGGATAACGCGGGAGTAAGCACTTATGAAGTATCAGTAAGAGAAACTGGAGCAGAAGGCGAACCTATCGTATCAAAAGTAACTGAAACAAATACAACAGTAACAGGATTAACTCTTGGAAGAACTTATAGTGTAACAGTTTGTGCAGTGGATACTTCTTCCAATAAATCTTCTGTGAACAGCATTTCCTTTACCACAGCAGATAAAACAGCTTTAAGATTGTTGGAAAAAGATGCATTAGCATTAGAAAAGAAATTAAGCACTTATCCAGATATTGCAGAGAAAACAGCATTTACAGAAGCACTTCAAAATGCAAGAAATATCATTGCAAACGAAGATGCACAGGCAGTAGATATCTTAAATGCATACAATAATTTAAGTGCTGCAATGAAAGCATTAACAGGAATTCCGCCAGTAAGAAAAGAAGCACTGGCAACCTTAACAGCAAAAGCAAAAGAATACAATTTAAACAATTATGTAGACAATAGTAATAAGGAAGAATTTAAAAAAGCACTTGCAGAAGCAGAGCAGGTACTGGTAAATGCAGTTACTCAGGCAAGCGTTGACCAAGCAGCTCTTGTATTACAGGATGCAATGAATAAGCTTGTGTTACGTGCAGATAAAACTTCATTACAGGAATGGATTACTTGGGGAAAACAGATTGATCTTACAAAGTATACCCATGATACTGGCGCAGCGTTAAAAAAATCATTGGATGCAGCAGAAAAATTGATGGGTCAAGATTTAGAAGAGAGCCGTCAAAGTGAAATTGCAGCAGCAGTGAAAGAAATAGAAACATCATACAAGAATTTGAAAAAGATTGATGCAGGCGCTACAAACAATACAAACAATACAAACAATACAAACAACACAAACAACACAAACAATAATAATACAGGAACAACACCAAAAACAGGTGATAGCACCAATGTTTCCTTCCTCTTACTTTTATTAACAGCAGCTTCCATGGTAGTAATATCTTCAAGAAAAAAGATAGATATTAAAAAAACAAAATAAGCAAAACTGTTTACTCTGAGAATGAGAAGGATATGTTCCATATAAAAAAGCCATAGGATACGTACTAAGTATTCTATGGCTTTTCATATGGTGATGGAATAAAAAATATATTTCAATAAATACAGAATAAACGGTTGGCTTTTCATTTATAACACAGCGGCTTTTAAATTATAACATCTCTTCTGCAGCTTCTGGTATTCGCATGAA
Organism: Lachnospiraceae bacterium; assembly: GCA_036653135.1. Lineage (GTDB taxonomy): Bacteria > Bacillota > Clostridia > Lachnospirales > Lachnospiraceae > Petralouisia. The sequence continues at coordinate 26,127 of JAVVUO010000015.1, read as the reverse complement.
AATCTTATTGATACGGTTTTTATCCATGTCCTCTACCCGTAAAAAGACACCTTCTGGAGTAGTTACAGATTCACCGGAAACTGGAAGATGATCTAACAGACCAATCATATATCCACCAATAGAATCATAATCTTCTGAAATCCAGTCTAATGCTAACGTGTTACATAAATCTTCCAAATTCATGGAGCCTTGTATCATATATTCACAGGTACTAATTTCTTGGATAGGGTCTTCTTCATCCACATCATACTCATCCCGAATTTCTCCAACAATTTCTTCTAGCAAATCTTCTAAAGTAATCAGTCCCGCCGTTGCACCGTATTCATCTAAAACGATGGCAATATTGATGGAAGACTTCTTCATTTCAATCAGAAGTTCAGATGTATTTTTATGTTCATAGGTATAGTATGGCTTTCGTATGATATCGCGAATACAAAAACTGTCTTTGTTGTTATAAAGAAGTAAGTCCTTCATGTTAATGATACCAATCACATTATCCGTAGAACCTTCATAGACTGGAAGTCGGGTAAACTTGTCCATACGAAATATTTCAATTAATTCTTCATAGGTATTATTGATATTTGCAAAGGACATATCAATACGAGGAACCATCACTTCTTTGGCTTGTGCATCTCCGAAATCGAATAACTTGTTAATCATTTCACGTTCCTCAGTTTCAATGACACCATCTTCATGGCTTACGTCCACGATAGTCCGAAGTTCATCTTCCGTCATGGTATTTTGCGTATGATTGGCATCTACCCGAACCAAGAAGAGAAATCCCATAGATAATTTATTTATAACGTAAATAACAGGTGTTAAAAGACTAATCAGCACACCAATCAGATTTGCATAGGCAAGAGAAATACTGTCTGGATAAATGGTTGCGATTGTCTTAGGTGATATTTCACCAAAAATCAAAATCAATATTGTTAAAATTCCGGTGGCAATTCCAGCACCAACGCTGCCAAATGCTTCTGTAGCAAGAATAGTAGCTAAAGAAGAAGCGGAAATATTCACTACATTGTTACCGATTAAAATAGCACTTAACATTTTGGCGGAGTCATCGGTAATTTCTAATACTTTTTTAGCCCTTTTATTTCCTTCCTCCGCAAGTGTTCTAAGACGGATTTTATTAGAAGTCGTTAAGGCTGTTTCAGCAGATGAAAAAAATGCAGATAACATTAATAGAAATAGCAAAAAAACTAATTGTATGGCGTCACTTGAGTCCAAGTACATCTCCCCTTTCGTACTATAAATATAACGGAAAACTAAGGAATTTGCAAGAAATTTAGGAAAAATTTAGAAATAGTAGAAAATTTTTAGAAATCAAAGGAATAGAAGGAAGAAAAAATTAGAAAAGGTGGAATAGTTCTATTTGCTAAAACATACTATTACATAGGATGAAAAGAACGAAGGAAGGCGTAAAGGAAAAAATGGAAAAATTAGTAAAGAAAAAAGTACCTGCATTATCCATATTAAAGATTTTATTAGCAATGTACTTGGTAACGGGACTGCTCTTGGTACTCTTATCCGGATTGCTGTATAAAATGCAGTTAAGTGAAAGTGCAGTTTCTATTGGAATTGTGGTAATCTATGTATTTTCTGGTTTTTTAGGAGGATTCTTAATGGGAAAAACCATGAAAAGCCGAAAATTTTTATGGGGAATGATAATAGGAGCTTGTTATTTCCTGATTTTGGTCATAGGATCTTTTATATTTCAGCATGGATTAGATATGGAAGTCACTAGGGTTTTAACAACCTTAATCTTATGTATTTCTTCCGGTATGGTGGGTGGAATGATAAGCTGAAAATGGCAAAACCCCATAGAATGATCTCTATGGGGTCTATCTGGGTTTTGTTTGTTTCTGTATTAAATTAGAAGAATTATCTTTGTACGCGTCCGGAACCATCTCCACCGGCTAACTTTGATACTTCATCCATAGAAACCATATTGAAATCACCCTCAATGGAGTGCTTCAAGCAAGAAGCAGCTACGGCAAATTCAATGATTTGCTGTGAAGGGTACTCTAATAGAGATGCGGCAATAAAACCGCCTCCAAAGCTATCACCGCCGCCTACGCGGTCAACGATATGCATGGGGTACTGTTTACTGAAAAAATAGTCTGTTCCATCATATAACATGGCAGACCAGTTATTGTCATTTGCGGATAAAGACTCCCGCAAAGTAATGGCTACGTTTGAAAAACCAAAACGGTCAGATAACTGCTTTGCAACATCTCTATATCCGTTATGATTCACAGTTCCTGTTGTTACATCAGTATTATCCGCTTTGATTCCAAACACATCAAAGGCATCTTCTTCATTTGCAATACATACGTCAACGTAGCTGCAAAGTTCGCTCATAACAGTACAAGCTTTTTCTTTAGACCATAATTTGTTTCGATAATTTAAGTCACAAGAAACAGTAACACCAGCTTCTTTGGCTGCTTTACAAGCCTCTAAACAAATACTGGCTATGGTGTCATTTAATGCAGGTGTAATTCCTGTAAAATGAAACCATGAGGCGTTATTAAAAATTTCTTTCCAATTAAAATCACTGGACTTGGCCTGCGCAATAGCGGAACCCAAACGGTCGTAAATTACGTTAGAAGCTCTTTGAGAAGCACCTTTTTCCAAATAGTAAATCCCCACACGATTTCCCCCACGAGTGATAGATGAGGTATCTACCCCATATTTTCTTAAAGAATTTACAGCGGCTTGTCCAATTTCATGAGTGGGTAGTTTTGTGACAAATTTTGCATCAAATCCATAATTGGCAAGAGAAACAGCAACATTTGCCTCTCCACCACCAAAAGTTGCCCCATAAGACTCTGCCTGTATAAACCGGTAGTAACCTTCAGGAGCCAGCCGCAGCATAATTTCACCAAATGTAATGACTTTTTGTTTCATAAAAATCTCCTTTATTCTAAAGTGCGTGATTAAATGGTTTCAAATGACAGGTCTATGATGCTAGATGAACAGCAAATCCACCGATTTCCATATCTAAATAAACAGCGCTCAGCTTTCCATCTTTGTATCTTTTGGAATCTTCCTGAAATACAAAACCTTGATGTTCCAAATAGTTCATGGCGCGTAATACAGAATGGGTTCCAATGCAGATATGTCCTTTTTTTCCCAAGTAAGGAGTCTTCATTACCTCAATTTGTCCTCCGGAAAAGAAAGAGCTGCTTCCCTCCACAGCGGTAAGACCGAAAATAGTTTCAAAAAGTTTGGCTACTTTTTTGGCTTCCGTAGTATCATCACAGTTGATACCAATATGTTTTAAATGAAATCCTAACATGGTGTAAACAGCTTCTCGGGTCAAATTTTCAATTTCATCGAATTTTCCGGCTTTTATGAGATCAACATTTACCATCCAACTTCCTCCACAGGCAATGATTTTATCAAAAGCGAGATAGTCGTTGATATTTTTGGCATTAATTCCACCCGTAGGCATGAATTTCACATTGGTGTAAGGAGCAGCCATTGCCTGAATCATTTTCAAACCACCGGCAGCTTCTGCTGGAAAAAATTTAACCACTTCAAGACCTAGAGAAAGAGCAGTTTCTATATCGCTTGGATTTGCAGTTCCGGGGGTGATTGGGATATTTTTTTCAATACAATATGTTACAACCTCTGGATTTAATCCAGGGCTTACAATAAACTTTGCTCCGGCATGAACAGCACGGTCCACTTGCTCTATGGTGAGTACAGTACCGGCACCAATTAGCATATCTGGAAAATTTTCGACCATAATTTCAATGGATTCTTCAGCAGCAGTGGTACGAAATGTAACTTCTGCACAGGGAAGTCCACCGGCACAAAGTGCTTTAGCCAAAGGCTTTGCATCTTTAGCATGGTCTAAAACAACAACAGGTACAATTCCAAGTTTCTGAATTTCTTCTAATACTTTGTACATGGTAAGTCTCCTTTTTATCATGAAAAATAAGAATATGATTTCAATAGTTACCTGTGTAGTAAAATGATTCTTATAAAAACAATGGTTTCACAATGTGAAATATGATTCCGTATTACGATACAACTAGATTATATCGTAGAAATAAGTATTGTCAATGGAAAAAACAGAGATTGTCGAAATGCGAAAAAAATGATACAATGTTCCATAATATGGAATCCATATAAAAAAGCGTAGTAATAATATAGGTGGCTTTTGCCATTTGACTTTGAATAAGTAAAGAGTGAATATAAGAATCTTATTCTTTAGTATGGGAAACTAGAATTATATTCTATACAGAAAATTATAAAATACAGGAGGAAAAGTATGGAAGAAGAAAAGAATCCAATACAGGTGGCAGACCGTTTATTTGGTGCAATGGAAATAATGGCAGCAAAGGGTCCACTTACCTTAATGCAATTAAGCAAGGAACTGGAATTGAATAAGAGCACGGTTCATCGTATTTTGAACTCGTTAATCTATATGGGATATGCAAAACAGGATATAGAGAATGGAAAATATGCTATGTCTTATAAAATCTTGGGACTTGCCAATCAGGTATTGGAAAAATCAGATGTACTTACCATGGTGCGTCCGTTTCTAAAAAAGTTGGCATCTTTGTCAGGGGAAACGGTGCATTTTGTTCAATTGGACGGAAACGAAGCGGTTTATATTGACAAGGTAGAATCATATCAAAATTCAGTACGAATGGTATCTAAGGTTGGAAATCGAATCCCTTTATACTGTTCCGGCGTGGGGAAAGCAATTGCAGCACAGTTAAAAGACAATGAAGTGGATCTTCTTTGGAAAAACAGTAATATTCAATCCTATACAAAAAATACAGTAGTGGAATTAGATAAATTTAAAAAATTATTAAAGCAGGTACGTAAGCTAGGATATGCATTGGATAATGAAGAAATGGAAATCGGTGTGCGCTGTATTGCAGTATGTATTACCGATTTTAATGGAAAACCTAGATATGCTTTCAGTATATCTGCACCAATTAGCAGAATGACAGACCAACGTGTGAAGGAACTTGCAGTCTATATCTTGGATGCTAAGGCGGATGTAATCGAAGAAATGCGTTAGAAAGTGATAGTCTGTTTTTGCTTATCCTAAAAGGACGCTATTTGTAAGGAAAGAAGCTGTTCACAAATGAAAGTAACAGCTTCTTTTTCTACTAAAAGAATGTTCTATGAATGAGTTCGTATATAATAAAAAATCAAGCTCTTGACTTTTCGATTTCTTGAGTGAGAATAGGAAGTACTTCAAAAAGATCTCCCACAAGACCATAATCAGCCATATCAAAAATAGGTGCGTTAGGATCTCGATTAATGGCAATAATACAATTAGAACCACTCATACCAGCTAAATGTTGAATTGCTCCTGAAATACCACAAGCAATATATAGCTTTGGACCTACGGTTTTACCTGTTTGACCTACTTGGTGTGAATGAGAAATCCATCCAGAATCTACTGCTGCACGAGAAGCACCCACAGTAGCACCCAAGGCTTTGGCAAGTGCTTTGATAGGAGCAAATCCCTCTGCACTTCCTACTCCACGACCGCCAGATACAATAATTTCAGCACCTTCTAAATCCACCGTTTCAGAATCCAGTTCTTTTATCAATTCTAAAACTTGTGTTCTAATATCCTTAGCATCAATATGAATATCTTCTCGTATGATTTGAGCATTTTCAGGACCTGCTTCTGATTTCTTAAATACGCCAGAGCGAACAGTTCCAATTTGTGGACGATGATCGGGGCATAAAATAGTGGCCATTAAATTACCACCAAAAGCTGGACGTGTCCAAGCTACATTGCCACTTTCTTCATCAATATCCAGTGCAGTACAGTCTGCTGTAAGACCCGTTTTTAATCTGCAAGAGATACGTGGACCTAAATCACGACCATTATTAGTTGCCCCAATCAGCATACTGGTTGGGCCATATTTTTCGATTAATGTGCAAAGAGCAGTAGCATATGCATCTGTGGTGTAGTGTGCAAATTCTTCGCCCTCTACTACGATAACTTGATCTGCACCATGCTGGGAAGCTAATGTAACAGCCCCATCAACGTGGTTACCAATTACAACAGCAACTAGAGCACCACCTTGTTTTTGAACCAGTCGTTTTCCGGGAGTTAACAACTCAATCCCTACATTTTTCGCAGAACCATCTGCGCCTGTTTCTATAAATACCCAAAGATCTTTCGTTTTGGCTTCCATTGTTGTACTCCTCCTTAAATGATGCTGGCATCACTCAAAAGCTGAAACAGCTTATGGGTAGAATCCACAGCACTTTCTTCGTTGATTTTAATTCCGCCTGTTTTTTTCTGAGGTACAAAGGTTTTCTTAACTTTGGTAGGAGAACCTTTTAATCCTGCACTGGTAAGAATAATATCCGGAAGATCAGCAGAAGTAAGGGTAGGAATTTCTGCACGGTTAGCACTCATTTTACGCTTAATGCTTGGATAACGAGGATCCCAGGAAGGTTTTGTAAAGGTAACCACACATGGCATTTTAGCTGCAATGATTTCGATTCCTTCTTCTACTTCTTTTCGTATTTTTACAGTATCACCATCTACCTCAGCTTCTAAACCATAAGTGATTTGCGGATAATTCAAATGCTCAGCGATTTCAGGTCCTACTTGTGCAGTATCTCCGTCAATGGCTTGTTTTCCACAGAAAATCAAATCAAATTTGCCTTCTAATTCCTCTAATTTTTTAATGGTAACAGAAAGAATATAGCTGGTTGCTAAAGTATCAGAACCACCAAAGGCACGATCAGATACAAGGTATGCTTTGTCAGCAGCAATAGCAAGGCACTCTTTTAAAGCTACCTTAGCCTGCTCAGGTCCCATGGAAAGTGTTACAATTTTTGCATCAGGGTGAATATCCTTTACCCGAGCGGCAGCTTCTAATGCATATCCGTCAAAGGGATTGACAATAGAAGGTACACCCTCCCGAATAAGGGTATTTTTTACCGGATCAATCTTAATTTCAGTAGTATCCGGTACTTGTTTGATACATACAAGTATGTTCATTATGATTCCTCCTTGTGTTGTTATATTAATTGTTTATGGTTGGATGGTATGGTGAGGATTTTCTTGGCGAAGCAGAGTTTTTTTAATCTTTCCTGTGGCTGTTCGAGGAAACTCTGTTACAAATTCTACCAGTGTGGGAACTTTAAATTTAGCCAGTCTGATGGTACAATAGTCTATCACTTCCTCAGCACTAATTTGTTCATTTTCCACAAGCTGAATAACAGCCTTTACAGCTTGATCTCTTATTGGGTCTGGCACACCAACCACAGCGGCATCCATAATCAGTGGATGGGAAGTAAGGACACATTCTACTTCTGCACTGCTGATATTTTCCCCAGAACGCTTAATCATGTAATCATAACGTTCAATAAAGAAAAGCCAGCCGTCATCATCTAAATAGCCCCAATCACCAGAATGCAGCCAGCCGTCGGAATCAATGAGCCTGGCAGTAGCTTCTTCATCGTGATAATAGCCAGATACAATAGAACGACCCGGTACACCATGCACTAAGATTTCTCCTTGGGTGTAAGGAGGTACTTCCACACCATTTTGGTCTATTATTTTAATTTCGTAAGAGAGTGCTACACGTCCAACAGAAGGCCAGTTTTTATCTCCCACCAAAGGTGCACAAGTTACACCGGACACAGTTTCTGTCATTCCATAGGAATTAAGCAACTTCACAGCAAAACGTTCTTCAAAGCGGTCTTTTTCTTCCACACTAAGTCCCATGGAAAAATAAATTTGTTTCAGACAGTGCTCTTTTTCCCATGGCTGTACCGGCTGTAGCAGCATGGTACGGTTCATAATGGACATGGTATCTGTAAAATGTGCACGATACCGGTATACCTGACTCCAAAAACGGCGTGCACTGTAATGTTCCACCATAATCAATGTTCCTCCGGAACAGATCACTGGCATAGCAGCCATTTCCTGAAAATCCATGTGATAACAAGGCATGGAAGAAAGAAAACGATCCCCTTCGTCCATTCCCATTTGAGCCACATGTACCAGTCCGCCATAGACTACGTTACAGTGCGTATAGATAGCTCCTTTAGGATGCCTAGTAGTGCCAGAAGTAAATAGAAGAACAGCCATATCATCTGTAGAAATAGGGCGTACTTCCATTAAGGTGTCAGACTGGCGAGCCATTCCCTCTTTTAAAAGAAGAACATCTGGTTCAGAAGTTTCTCCATCAATTAATAGAATAGTATCTAAATCTAAACTATCGCGATTTTGTGTATAAAGTTCTAAAGAACGCGACTCTACAATAATGCGGTGAATTCCACATTTTTTTAAAATATAACTGCTTTCTTCCAAACGATAGTGTTCGTTTAATGGTACAGATACTGCCCCAATTTCAGCAAGCGCAAGCCAACATACCAAATACTGGGGAGTATTATGGAGATGAAGTGCTACCAATTCATTTTTTTGAATGCCTAATTCCAGAAAAAAATTGCTTGCACGCTTCACTTGCCGGTCAAAACCGGCATAAGTGAAAGAAGTGACTTTATCTTCCACAGAAACATACTCCAAAAAAACTTGGTCGGAGTAGAATTTTGCAGTGGCATTCCATTGACTGCGCAGCGTGCGGTTTCCTACCATATCTGTTGTCATAACTTATACCTCGTTTATCGCTTCTAAGACAGTTGTTCAATTAGTGCAGGTACAATTTTATACATATCCCCTACCAATCCAAAATCAGCATTTTTGAAAATGGGAGCACTCTTGTCTTTGTTAATTGCCACAATTACTTTAGATTTATTAATGCCACCGATATGCTGTACCTGACCGGATACACCAAGGACTACGATTAATTCTGGTTTTACCTGTACACCGGTAATTCCCATATAGCTTGATTTTGGCATCCACTTGTTATTCTCAGCGACTGGGCGAGAACATCCAACCTCTGCATCAAGTACTTTTGCTAGAGCATGGCACATCTCTAAATCTTCCACTGCAGCCAAGCCACGTCCTACATCAATAATTCGTTTTGCTGCAACTAAATTTACGGTTCCTTCCTTTTTCTCATTTCGAGAAATTCGCTTTAGATTGCTTTGTGGTGTTCCTGAAATTTGCGTGATTTGTGTGGCTGCTGGAAAATCAGCGCCTGCTTCAAACACACCTCCGCCCACAGTAACAACACCATAAGGTGTGGTAAAGATATCTTTTCTTAAAGCTGTTCCTCCATAAACCATACGGCGGCAGACAAGATTATCTCCATCTACTTCCAATGCATTTACCGGAGAAAGTACAGCGGTATCTAATAATACGCCTACTTTTCCAGCAAGGCTGCGGCCTCTGATACTGTTGTTCACCATAACAATGGCATTTGGAACTTTTTTTACTTCCTCTGCAATGGCAGCTGCGTAATCCTCTGGAGCAGTGTCTTCCCCAATAGGGCAGTACAAAATAGTATCAGCACCATAGGAAGCAGCAGTTTTAGCAGTAGCTTCATCACAAAATGTGATGGCGGTAACCTGTTGTGCCAAAGATTTAGCACCGGCACATAATTCAGGTAGAACTTCAAAATTTTCACTAATTACAAAAATAGATTGAATTGCCATAACTTAAACCTCCTCTTTTATAAACCTTCTTTTTTTAGGAATGAAACAAGTGCTGCAACAGCATCTGCATTGTCACCTTCTACTATTTCCTGACGGCGTTCTTGCTGCTTAGGAGCTAATTGTTCCAACATTTTAATAGAGGGGGCAATCCCATCTACAATAGGAAGAACGTTTACAGGCTTCTTCCCTGCACGCATGATTTCACGCATACTTGGTACTGCTGGGATATTGATTTCGGAAGAAACGCTTAAAACCGCAGGAAGAGAAACCAAAAGTACTTCCACTTCGTCTTCAAGAGTACGTTCTACCTCTAAAGAACCATCATCAGAAACTTTAATTCCGGTGACATTATTTACAGCAGGAAGATTTAGCAGCATACCAACCTGTATTCCTACTTCTTGTGCATACATATCACTAGAACCCATACCGCAAAGTACTACATCATAGTCGCCACATGCTTTTAAAGCACCTGCAATTGTCTTTGCTGTTTCCAAAGAATCCGAAAAGGTATGATTATCATCGATAACCAGACTAAGGTCGTCTGCTCCACGAGACAGCACGTCCTTACGAATCTTAGTAGCCTCCAATGCAGCGTTTCCACCTATGCTGAGTGCGGTCATAGTACCACCGGTTGCAGCAGCCAGCTGTTTGCCGCTTTCTAATGCATTCAGATCATACTGGCTGATTTTCCAGGAGATATCCTCCATGGAAAGTTCGCGGTTAGGCAGAACTTTAATTTCTTCTTCATTGGGAACGATTTTACAACAAGTAATGATTTTCATGTTACCACCTGCTTTTCATTTATTTTTTGAGGATAACGGAAAAATCTTAAAAACAGCAAGTTACATTTCATGTTTTTAAGCATAACTTTCTCGTTAAAGTGCATCCTACTATTTATTCTATTTGAGAAATGCGTTTCTGTCAACATAACAATTAAAAAAAAATCATATTTATAACAATATACAGAAGATAAAAGCATTGGAAAGCCTTAAAGTTGTCTAAATTCCCAGTGAGTAAAAAAAAAAGATGTACGTTTTGCACAAAAAATAATGAAAAATTTTTACGCAATAGTGTTTGACGTTACCTTACAACGTATGATACACTGATAACAGTTATATGCAAAATGATTTTTAAAGGTAGGATTCTTATTAAGTTTCACGTAAAAGTGATATTGACGGAAAGAAGGTTACAAAACCAACATCCGACACATTTTATGCTTATGCAGAAAGGAGCAATCCATTATGAAACCTCTTCTTTCATTAAGAGTTCTTGATTTGACGGATGGAAATCCCTATATCGGCAGTATGTTTGCTGATTATGGAGCCGAAGTTCTTAAAATTGAGGTTCCAAAAGTGGGAGATTCTATTCGTAGCAAGGGGGCAGCCCCCGGAGAAGCGGAAGGGATTTACCAAGCTTATTACAATCGAGGAAAGAAAAGTATGACGTTGAATCTTGAAAAACCTCAGGGGCAAGAGATTCTAAAACGTTTCGTTACACAATTTGATATGCTGGCAGTGAATCAATCAGAGGAAGCAATGTCGGCACTGGGTCTTGGATATGAAACACTAAAGGAGTGGAATCCTAAATTAATCTATGGAGTACTTACTCCTTTTGGAGAAGAGGGACCATGGAAGAATCTTCCAGATTATGATTTACTGGTTATGGCACGTACCGGATTATTAGAAAAGACTGGTTTCTTGGAAAAGCCTACACGTTTTGGATTTCCACTGGGTTATTTTTACAGCAGTTGGCATTTAACGGCAGGTATGCTGGCAGCTTATCTGAAGATGCAAAAAACAGGAGAAGGTGAGAAAGTATCCACAAGTACTTGGCACACCATGATGTCTTTAGATGATACCTTTGCAGAATGTCTTCTTGGAATGAATACCTTACCGAAACGACTGGGAAATGGATTTCCAACTACAAATCCAACCGATACCTTTAAGTGTAAGAATGGCTGGTTTTCTTTAAGCATTGGAAGTGACCAGCAGTGGATGGCATTTAGTTATGCCGCAGGTCGAAAAGACTGGGCAGAGGATCCTCGTTATGCACATGATCCGGTGCGCTCTATGGAGAATTATTTTGGTGATTTGGATCAGCAGCTGCGTGATTATTTTGCAGGAATTACCATAGAAGAGGCAGATGCTATCTGTCGTGAGGCCATGGCACCGGGTGGACCTTGTAATACGGTAAAAGAACTGGTTAGCGATGAACAGGTGAAAGTTCGCCAAATGCTGATACATGTGAAAGATTCTAAACTAGGAGATACGCTACAGCTTGGTAAACCGGCTAAATTTTTAAAAGAAGATGATAAAGATAATGAAATTGCAGCGGCTTCAGCATTAGGAGAGGACACCGTGTCTATGTTGGAACAGTTAAATCTGTCATCAGAGGAAATAGATGCACTGAACGCAGATGGGATTATCTAAGAAGAAACAGAAAGGAGAAAAGATATGGCTGAACTTGAAACAGATAGCGTATTCAAAGGCTTAAAAGTATTAGACTTTACCATTGCATTAGCTGGTGTATATACGGCATGGCAGTTTGCTGATTTAGGGGCAGAGGTGTGGAAGGTAGAGCGATACGGTTCAGGAGACCAGGCACGTACTTGGGATCCGTTTGTCAATGATTTAAGTACGTTATATGTAGCATATAATAAGAACAAACAAAGTATCGAGATAGACCTTTCTTCCCAAGCCGGGAAGGATGTGATTTATGAGATGGTCCGTCATGCAGATGTGGTACTTGAGAATTTTAAAAGTGGCTCCATTGACCGTCTTGGACTTGGATACGATAAGCTGCGTGAAATTAATCCCAAGATTGTATTTGTTTCATTAAGTGGTTTTGGAGGCAGTGGACCTTTGATGAAATATCCGTGCTATGATGCCATAGCAGCAGCTCGTGGCGGATTTGCAGGTAGTAATGGGGAACCAGATGGCGCACCTATGAAAGCGGGAAATGCCATTTGTGATACACTTACCGGAACCTACGCGTTTAATGCCGCACTGATGGGACTAATTGATGTTCAAAAAACCGGAGTGGGTAGTAAAATTGATATTGGAATGGCAGATGTGGCAATGCAGTCCTGTGGGGAAACAATTTTGGATTATGGTTGTACTGGTGCAACCCAGTCGCGTTTTGGCAATTATGATCGTTTCATAGCACCTTATGGTATCTTTGAAGCGCGTGATGGCTGGGCTGTTGTGATTGCGGATACTCAGACACGTTGGCTGGCATTGATTGACACACTAAATCTTAAGGAACTAGGACAAGACCAGCGTTTTATAGACAATGCTGCCCGTATTAAGAACCGTGATGCACTGGTAGAAGAATTAGAGGCGGTTACACGCACTATGTTTCGCAGTGAAATTGAAAGAAAGTTACTTGCAGTAGGAGTGCCGGCATCTGAGGTGTTGCCATTTATGGAAGCGTATACTTCTGACCATGCCAATCAAACAGGTGTGACAGCAATGATTCAGCAGGATAAGATTGGTACCATTCGGTTTTACAACAATCCCATTCGGTTTCATAATAAAATTTGTCAAATTCGCAGAGGTTCCCCATTACTTGGGCAGGATACTGCTGATATTCTTGCAAGTGTGGGATATTCCGAGGAAGAAATCCAAAAACTATATGAGGATGAAGTGGTAGCCAGTCATCTGTATTGATTATAAATACAGATTGAATTTGTATTTAAGGAGGAAGAACTTATGCAAATCCAGCAAATTGTGTTAGGGCAGTTTGTTACCAACTGCTATGTCATATGGGGGTCTAAGCAAGGCAATTGCATTATTATTGATCCGGCAGATAATGGGAATAAGATAGTAGAGATACTTGAGCAATTGAAATTAAAACCAGAAGCAATTCTTCTAACACATGGTCATTACGATCATTTTTTAGCGGTTCCCAAGCTACAGCAGTATTGGAAGGAACTACCAGTATACTGTCATCCAAAGGATTGTTCCAAAGAACTGGTGGAATACGATATGAATCAGTCCTTTCCAACGGTTCGTGCACTTCTAAACAGAAGAGAGCTAAAGGATAACCAACAACTGTCTTTGGCAGGAATTGAAACTACAGTACTTCATACACCAGGACATACACAAGGATCAGTAACTTTTAAAATAGAAGATGCATTATTTACCGGTGATACCTTGTTTTATCGAAGCATGGGCCGCACGGATTTTGATGGTGGTGACGAAGCAAAGATGATGATATCTCTAAAGCGTCTTGGATTACTAAAGGGAAATTACCGGGTGTTTCCGGGACATGATCAGGCTACTACTCTGGATGATGAGCGGCATTATAATTCTTATTTAAAGGCTGCACTAAAGAAACAGAGCAATTAATAAATCAACCCTTTTGGGAAATAAAAATGAGGTGAAGAAGATGGAAAACAAAACAGTACTTACAGAACAAAAGGATGGTGTTTTGATTGTTACGATTAATCGTAATGAGAGACGCAATGCAATTGATCCCCCAACCTCAGCAGCAATGGAAGAAATTCTCAATAATGCGGAGAAAGATCCCCAGGTACGTGTCATTATTTTAACAGGTGCAGGGGAACGCAGTTTTTGTGCCGGAGAAGATTTGGCAGCATTTGATGAAAGTGGAGAATGCCAGACCATTATGGCACATGGCTTTGCTGGAATTACAGAACGTGTTTCCAGTAAACCAATTATCTGCGTTGCCAACGGCACAGCAGTAGCAGGTGGACTGGAAATTGCATTATCTTGTGATTTGATTGTAGCAGCAGAGCATGCACGGTTTGGTTTGTCAGAAGTAAAAGTTGGATTATTGGCAACCAGCGGTGGACTGATTCGTCTACCAAGTGTTGTTCCACCTAAAATTGCCATGGAAATGTGCTTAACTGGTAAGTTAATTGACGCAAAACGTGCGTATGAGATAGGATTGGTCAATTATGTGCTGCCAGCAGAAGAAATCATGGATAAAGCCATGGAATTAGCAAATATTATTGCTGCAAATGCTCCTATTTCACTAAAACTTACAAAAGAAATTTTTCACATTGCATCACAGGTATCCATTGAGGATGCACAGCGTTTTTGTAACCGCTGTTGGGATTATGTGGAGAAGACGGAAGACGCCAAGGAAGGTCCACAGGCATTTCTTGAGAAACGAAAACCACAATGGACAGGTCGTTAAATTGTTAAAGTGCTAAAAGAGGCACAGAATGGAGAAAATATGAATTTTAAAATAACTGAGGAACAAGAATTAATGGTACAGGCAATTGAAGAGGCAATGACACGAGAGAATTTGGAAAGTTATTTCCAAGACTGTGATAACAAGCATGAGCATCCGGAGAAATTCTGGGATATTTTAAAAGAATTAGGCTGTTTTGGCATGTTTTTGCCAGAAGAAGCAGGTGGTGATGGAGAAGGAGCAGTTACGATGTTTCTTGTAATGGAAGCACTTGGCCGCTGTGGAGCTCCTATTTATCTATTCTGGGATCATGTAAAAGCAGATGCATTATTGGAAAATGGAACAAAAGAGCAGATTGATAAATTTATGCCATTGTTCTTTGAAGGTCATCCAGCATATTCTCAAGGATTTTCAGAGCCTACCGCAGGTACAGATTTGTCCAGCAATACCATTCTTACCACTTATACTAGAAGAGATGGCAAGGTATATATTAATGGGCACAAACACTTTATCTCCGGAGCACAGGAAAGTGATTACTGCTTAACTTTAGCTAAAAACAGTGATAATCCAGAGCAGCTGACCCTTTGGTTTGTTCCTACCAATGTTCCGGGCTGCAAAAAAGAGCCTATGGAAAAGATGGGTATCAACATGGAAAATGTAAATGACATTTGGTTTGATGAAGTTGAAATAGAAGAAAAAGATATGTTTAGTACAGAAGGAAATGGACTGCTAGCTACTTCGAAAGGATTTGATTATGAGCGTCTAATTGATGCATTTAACGCATATGGTCAGGCTCTATGTGCTTTTGAAGATGCTTGCCGCTATGCTAACCAACGTGTTGCTTTTGGCAGAGAGATTGGTAAATTGCAGTTAATTCAAAATCATATTATGGAAATGGCTATGCGTATTTACTCTATGCGTGATATGCTCCTTCACTTTGCATGGAATAAAGATAATGACAATTTAAAGAGGGAAGAGGCTTCCATTGCTAAACAATACTGTTCTGAATCTGCAAATGAAGTTGCAGATCATGCAATGCAGGTAATGGCAGGAGTTGGTTTCTGCGGCAGCCGTGTCAGTCGTATTTACCGTGACTTAAGAATTACTCGTATTTCAGGAGGAACTGGTGAAATTCAGACTGTAATTGCAAGCAAACAGATTTTAAAACGCTACCGTTAATTCACTATTTTTAAGGATAAAGGAGAAAATTTATGGAATTTAAATTAAATGATGAACAGCAGTTGTTACAGACTATGGTGCGTGAATTTACAGAGAAAGAAATCCGCCCTATTGCAGCAGAATTAGATGAACAGGAAAAATTTCCAGTAGAACTTATTCCTATGTTAAGCGAAATCGGACTTATGGGTATCCCAATTCCGGAAGAATATGGCGGAGTAGGTATGGGCAACTTGGAATATGCAATTGCCATAGAAGAAATTTCCAAAGCATGTGCAAGTACTGGTGTTACGATTTCCGCACATACATCCCTTTGCTGCTGGCCAATTCTTGCATATGGAACAGAAGAGCAAAAGCAGAAATACCTTCCTCAATTGGCAGCAGGTGAGACATTAGGAGCATTTGGGCTGACAGAACCTAACGCTGGTACAGATGCAGCTATGCAGTGTACAACAGCAGAAGATAAAGGTGATTATTACTTGTTAAACGGCAGTAAGATTTTTATTACAAATGGATCTTATGCAGATGTATATGTTATTTTTGCAATGACAGATAAAAGTGCCGGAAATAGAGGAATCAGCGCATTTATATTAGAAAAAGGTATGGAAGGATTTACCTTTGGAAGTAAGGAACGAAAGATGGGTATCCGTGGTTCCGCTACGTATGAACTTGTATTTGACCAAGTTAAAGTTCCAAAGGAGAATTTATTAGGTAAAGAAAACGGTGGATTTAAGATTGCCATGAGTACATTAGATGGCGGACGTATTGGAATTGCAGCACAGGCACTTGGAATTGCACAGGGCGCAATTGACGAAGCACTTGCTTATGTAAAAGAACGTATTCAATTTGGACGTACCATTTCTTCTTTTCAAAATACGCAGTTTACCATGGCTGAAATGCAGACAAAGGTAGATGCTGCTCGTATGCTTGTGTATCGTGCAGCAAGTATTAAAGATGATGGCGACAATTATTCTTCCGAAGCAGCTATGGCAAAATTATATGCGTCTGAAGTTGCCCGTGATGTCACTTGTCAGGCAGTACAGTTGTTTGGTGGATATGGATATACTAGAGAATATCCGGTGGAGCGTATGATGCGTGATGCTAAAATTACAGAAATCTACGAAGGCACCAGTGAAGTTCAAAAAATGGTTATTTCAGCTCATATGGGATTGAAATAAAAAAAGGAGGAATTTTGTGGGAGAAATTATATTTTCTATTTGTGTCGGTGGGTTTTTGATACTGTCGGGCATTACCATGAATATTATTCTGCGCCGTGAAGAAAAACAATTCAAATTAGAGAAAGACAGCGGGGAAGATTGTAACTAAATCACCAGCATATGTGTATTGAGAGGTAATTGAATGAATATTTTCTTTATTGGAGTTATAGCGAGTATACTCATATATTTGGTAGTCGGTTTATATGCAGGCCGCCAGGTTAAAAATGTAAATGATTATTATGTTAGTGGACGTAACGCACCTACCATTTTAATTGCAGGAACGTTGTTTGCATCTATGTTATCCGTCAACGGTTTTATGGGAGACCAAGCATTTTGCTATACAGGAAATATCACAACATTGGTATTACTAAATTCAATGTGTGCCTGTGGATATGTATTTGGTCCCCTGGCCTTTGGCCGGTATCTGCGTCGTTCCGAATGTACCACCATGCCAGAATATTTTGGCAGACGATATAACGATCCAAAGATACGACGTGTTTCAGGGATTATCACTATTATATCATTGACAGCGTATTTGCTGGCATGCATTACTGGAGTAGGAATTTTAATGCAGGAGTTAACAGGTCTGTCCTATGAGATTTGTCTGCTGCTTGCGTGGTTTTGTTTTACAGCGTTCACTTTTTATTCCGGTTCAAAAGGTGTCATTTTAACGGACACCATGATGTTTCTTGTGTTTTTACTGGCATCTATTATGGCAGGACCTTATATTTTCAAAGCTCAAGGTGGTATTGGTGAATTGTTTACGAATCTTATGAACAATCCATCTATTCCAGATGGTCTGCTTTCTTATCATGGGAATATTGCCGGCACTGGTGCAACAGATGTTTTTGGTGCAATGATGTATGCAGTAACCATGGGAATTATTTGGTTCATTACGGTGGCTGTTTCACCTTGGCAGGCAGGACGTAATTTAATGGCGAAAAGCGAACATGTTACATTTCGTGCAGGTGCCATAGCAGCAGTATGCACCACTGTATTTTTATTATTTTTAAACCTTCAGTCTATTTCAGTATTGAATTTAAACCCAAACATGGAAGACCCACAGCGAGTACTTATCTGGGCAGCATTTAATGTTATGCCGAAGCTTCTAGGAACCATGATGTTGGCAGGAATTATGGCAGCTGGTCTATCGTCAGCTTCTACTTTTTTATCGGTAGTAGGATTTTCAGTTACATCGGATATTGTTCCACGAAAATTTAAAAGTGAAAAAGAACAACTTCGTTTTAGCCGTATCGTAATGTTACTAGTAGGAATTTTCGCTTTGATTCTTGCGTATCTAGGACTGGGCGGCGTGCGTGTTATTTCTTGGTTTGCATCTACCATTATTGCTGCTAGCTGGGTGGTTTCTGGTATTGGAAGCATTGTGAGTAAAAAATTATCAGCTACTGGTGCCAGATGGTCTATGATTGCCGGTTTTATTGGATTTATTTCTTCTAAATGTCTGGTGGGATTTCAGATAGCACCATTTAATAGTATCTTTATCAATTTTTTGGATCCATTTTTCCTTGGATTATATGCAAGTTTACTGTTTGCCATTTTAGGATCCGTACTTCATCCGGTGACGAAAGAAGAATCTGAATACCGAAGAAAATTATTGATTTTGCCAAAGACCGAACGGAATCCGGCAGAGTATAAACGAGATCGCATCTATGGATATGTGCTAATGATATTCGGAGCTGCAACCACTCTTTTCTTACTGTTTGGCTGGGCATTGCCTTATAATGGTTTACTTTAACATATTACAAATAAAATAAAATAAGCAAAGGAGATTTATTATGACAACTACGAATAATCAAAAAGGCAGGAAATGGCTGGTATTGATGTTAATGATTTTGTCTATGTGTACCATTTATATTTTACCGTATTTACGTTACAATCTTTTCACCCCTCTTCAAGAGGCAATGGGGTTGGCAGGAGAAACAGAGAAATATGGAAACCTAGTATCGGTATATGGTATCATGAATGTATTGATGTATTTGCCGGGCGGCATTATTGCAGACCGGTTTGACCCAAAGAAATTAATGGTATTTTCTATGATTTCTAGTGGTGCTTTGGGACTTTGGATGGCTACCTGGCCAGGATATGAAATGCTTCTTATTATTCATATTCTTTGGGGCGTTACTACAGTGTTAACATTTTGGTCTTCTTCCGTTAAAGTAGTTAATATGTTGGCTGCAAAGGACGAGCAGGGAGAAATGTTTGGACTACTGGAAAGTGGACGTGGAATTGTTTCATTACTTTTAAACTTTGCATGGGTTGGTCTGTTTGCATTATTTGCTAACAATGGCAACCTGGGAATGACCGTAGTAGTAACAGCAGTGTCTGTACTTATGATTATATCAGGAATTTTACTTGCATTTTTACTTCCTAAGAGTGATATGTCTCAGGCAGTAAACACTTCCATAAAAGATAGTTTGAAAGCATTGCTTGGAGCATTTAAACTACCCATTACTTATGTGTTGGCTGCTATGATTTTTGTTCCAAGTGCCATTGTGGCTTCTGGTTCTTATTACGCACCTTACTTACAGGGTGCAGCAGCCATGAGTGTGGTAATTGCATCTGCATTTGCTACCCTTCGTGGAAATGGATTCCCAATTGTGGCAGCAGTATCTTATAGCCGCCTTTCCAAAAAAATTGGACGTTCCAGTTCTTTACTGATGTTTTCTTGTATTGTATTGGTTGGATTAACAGTGTTATTACGCTTTATTCCAGGAACTCAATCAATGTTATGGCCATTGCTTATTATTATGTCATTGATTGCATTTTTTGCAGGAGGCTGCCGTGCGGTAAACTGGGCAATTATTGATGAGTCAGGTACTTCGAAAAATATGGTTGGAAGTGTAATTGGTATTGCTTCCTTGATTGGATACTTACCAGATACTTTTATTCATACCTTATACGGAAAATGGATTGATAAGTACGACTTTAACGTAGCCTACGGTAAAATCTTTAACTTCTGTATTCTTGTTGCAGTAGTTGGTACCGTTTTTGCAGTAGTTGGAGAACGCATTATTAAAAAACGCCAGATGGAAGCAAAAGCGATGCTATCTTCGGAAGAAAAAGCATAGAATGTATAGGATAAGAATTTAAAATAGTTTAAAAATTAAAAATAGAGAACGGCTTTTCTGCCGTTCTCTATTTACAAATTAGGACTACTTATTTTGGAATGCCAGTTGAAAACGTTCTAAAGCTTCTACAAGAGTTTGATGCGTGCAGGCAAGATTAATACGTTCAAATCCATCACCGGCAGGACCAAAAATGAAACCATCATCAAAGAAGAGTTTGGCTTCTTTCTGCAAATATTCTGCCAGCTCCTGCCCAGGCATGCCAAAGCAGCTACAGTTGAACCAGCATAAATAGGTTCCTTCTAAATCGGCAACCCATACCTGTGGAAAATGTTTTGCCATAAAGTCTTTAAAGTAACAGTAGTTACGGTATATATGCTCATTGAGCTGGTCAACCCAGTCAGCGCATTTTAAATAGCCAGTTTCCAAGGCACGGATTCCAAAAATACTATAAGTATAACAGCCGGAAAGATTTACTTCCTGATCAAATTGTTCCCGAATAGTCCGATTGGGAATAATGGCATTGGCTACGCACAAAGCAGCTAGAGAAAAAGTCTTGCTAGCAGCAGTAAAAACAATACAGTTTTGCGCATATTCTTCCCCTAAAGAAGCGTATACAAAGTGTTCATGCCCAGGCATAATAATATCAAAATGAATTTCATCACTAACAACAAGTACATTGTTTCGTAAGCAGATATCTCCTATTTTTTGGAGTTCTTCTTTCGTCCATACACGTCCTACTGGATTATGAGGACTGCAAAGTAAGAAAAGCTTGGATTTCTTTGCTTTTTCTTCAAAATCATCAAAATCAATTTGATAGTGACCATCTACTAATACTAATGGACTTTCAACCACGGTACGACCATTTAAATTAATGGCACGGTAAAACGGATAATATACCGGAGTAAGCAGCAAAACACCATCCAGGGGTTTTGAAAATGTGCGAACAGCTGCATATAGACCTTGTACTACGCCGTTTGTCTGAACAATCCAATTAGGATCAATGTTCCAGTTATGTCGGGTAGACATCCAATGTGAAATGGCGCTGCTGTAGCGTTCACCCCACCAGGTATACCCCCACATGCCAAAGTCAGCAGTTTCCTTTAATGATTGAATGATTTCAGGTGGAGAAAGTAGTTCCATGTCCGCTACGGATAATGGAACAATCCCAGGTTCTTGCTGATTCATAGAATCCCATTTAATAGCTTCTATGTTGTTTCTAGGGTGTGCTGTTTCAAAATTATACTTCATAGATTGAGACCTCCTTAAGGTGTGTATGAAATGATTGAAATTGGTAACAAATAGTAACAAAATGTGGAAAGTGTATCTATCTTGGCATTGCTGTTTTACCCATTTTTTGTTATAATCACAGCATAATTGAGAAATGCTGAATGCGAGGAGAAAACGTAAATTATGAGAACCAGACCTACAATTAAAGATATAGCTGCACAGGTGGGAGTATCCCATACCACCGTTTCTTATGTTATGAGCGGCAATACTACACAAAAAATATCAGAAGAAACACGGCAGGCAGTTCTGGAGGCAGCCAGAAAGTTACATTATGTGCCAAATGGAGCAGCACGTTCGTTACGTAAAAATAGTATCAACTGCATTAGCGTGGCCATGGAGAAGGCAGTTACTCACAATCGTTTTGGAGGACTGCTTCAAGGCATTCGCGATGAACTAAGTGCAGAAGGCTACTGGTTGATGTTATTTGACTTTAGTAGTAGCGATAACTTGTATCCAGATTACCTGGACAGTGTACTTCAAAGGCGTACAGACGGAATTATTTATGTATCTTCAGATGGAACACCACCGGAACTGGAATGGCGGAAAATAATAGAGAGTAATGACTTGCCATTTGTAGCCTGTGATTGTTGTCCCGAGGAGAAGAGTCTCGCTTCTATTAGTTTTGACTATGAACGAGGTGCATTTGAAGTTGCCTGTCGTTTATTTGGAGAAGGGGCACATCGGATTTTATATTGGCGTCCCAATCATCAAACGTCACAGGAAAGTTACCGTGAAGAAGGACTTCGCCGTGCTTGTGCATTATATCCAGGAGCAGAGTTGTCTATTTCTATGCTTCCCAATGAAATTGTTGAAAATACACCCTTTCAAGATCGATATTCTGCATTTAGTCGTATTTGCAAGCAGTATCTAGCACAGGATGTGATTCCGCGTATTGCGTCTTTTGAATCCGGTGATGCTATTGTATGTAGCTGGGGTGTTATGGTCAGACATCTTTGCGCTACACTAGGGGATAACCCAAGGCAGTTAAAAATTGCAATTCTTTCAGATGCTGAGGTTCCAGTAGCAACGGAAGCTAGAGTGCTGACTAGTAGACCAAACTTTCAAAAAGGCGGAAAAGAATGTGCAAAGCTGCTGCTTCAACAAATTCGTGAAAAACAGCAGGAGAATCGGATTGTCATTGCACCAGATGTTCCAACTTACATAGAACTTTAAAAGTAGTTTATAAAAAAGAATCCTGCTTGCAGGATTCTCCGCCTGCGGCGGGGCAATTTATTGACCTATTACATCTTTGCCGCACTGCAATCCTCACGGAGTGTTTTTCTATTACATTAGGGAGCACTTTTCATATGTAATGAAAAAACCCCGTAGACCATACTAACATTGTCTTCGGGGTTTCACATGTCAGAAGTGTTACTCTTTTTCTAATTCTGTCTTATAAAATTGACCACTGCGTGTTAAACATTGTACGGCATCATCCATCATACGGCCATAATGCATAAAAGCATGAAGCGCACCAGGAACAATGTCAAGTTGGGTACGTACACCATGGGTTTGTAATATGGTATTCAGTGTACGTGAATCATCTAGCAATGGGTCTAAGTCACCACAGCATAGATAAGTAGCAGGGATACCATGAGTCAAATCATTATTAAATGTGATAAAATAAGGATTGTCATTATCATTGGAGTCCTTGTCTATATAACAGGAAGTGTAATAATCTAAATCTGCTTTGCGCATACCATCCAGTGCAGTTCCATATAAACGCATGGAACCGGAATCCCACATACCAAAAGAACCATAGTAAAGCAGGAGCGCAGCAATATAATCATTGCCACCAAAAGCATCACGTAAATACAAGTTTACAGCGAGAGAAAGATTTCCACCACCGGAATCACCGCCAATTGCCATGCGGTCAGGTAAAATAGAGTATTCTGCACCATGCTCATGAAAATAGCGAACTGCTGCAGCGCATTCATATAGGGGAATGGGGAACTTTGCTTCCGGTGCTAAGTGATAATCAACACCAATGACTGCACATCCACTAGCTTCCATAATACAGCGCATCATACGGTCATGGGTATCGTTGTTGCCAACGGTAAAGCCACCGCCGTGAATAAATACCAATGCGTGATAAGTAGGTTGGTCATTGGGATAATAAATACGTACAGGGACGGGACCTATGGGACCTTCTACTTGGGTTTCAACAATCTTGTGTGCCTTAGGACCACCTTCGTTCCAAAAACGGCGTTCTTCTACATACTTGATTCGCAGTTCATCCCAACTGCAATCCGTGTCAAATGCATCCTTTGAATGCTCCGCCTGATAATCAATTACTGTGCGCATTCCTTCACTGAGAAGTGGATAAGGGTCAGATTTGTTAACCTCATAATTAACGTTAAATTCTGGCATGTGAAAATCCATACACTTTTACCTCCTATTTCTGTTGTTTTTAATAAAGTTGTATTGTGACACATCAACTTACACGTTTAAGTATAGCATTGTTACACAGTTTTTTCAACATATTTCTTGGTTTTTTTGTCAAATAGGTTAAACGTATGAGCCTAACTGGTGTTTAAGAATTTCTTAAGATTTTTCTTGAGTTTTATTTTTAAAAGAATGACTATAATAGAATTATTCCATTAAAAACAGCTAGCGTAACAGACAGTAAAGAAAGGGAAGGTTATGGAACAGCAGATAATACTAATAGCAGATGATAATAGAGAAATCGTGTTTTCTCTAGGAAAATTATTGGAATTTGAAGGATACAAAATTGTAAAGGCATACGATGGAATGGAGGCATTAGAAGTATTACAAAAAGAAAAGGTTGACCTTATTCTATTAGATGTAATGATGCCTAGGCTAAATGGACTTTCGGCATTAATGAAAATCAGGGAAAATAACAAGATTCCGGTGATTATTCTGTCTGCAAAAACAGAGGAAAGTGACAAGGTGTCTGGATTGGCAATGGGGGCAGATGATTACATTGAAAAACCTTATAATCCGGCGGAATTAAGCGCAAGGGTTGCAGCACAGCTAAGACGTTACCATACCTGGGGCGGCAGTACACCTAAAGCAGGAGATGACCAGCTGGTAAATGGTGGAGTGGTGCTAGACCGAATTACAAAAACAGCAATCGTAGAGGGAGAAGAAGTCAGGCTTACTGCAACAGAATATCGTATTTTGGAATTGTTAATGGAACATCCAGGGCAAGTATTTTCAGCAGAACAGATTTATGAAAAGGTCTGGCGAGAATTGGCAAATTTTACAGTAGAAAATACGGTTATGGTGCATATTCGCCATATCCGAGAAAAAGTAGAAATTGAACCAAAAAAGCCAAAATATGTAAAGGTGGTGTGGGGTATTGGATACAAAATGGAAAAATATTGAAAAAGTAGCCCAATGGGTGCAGAAGAAGGAAGTAAAAGGAATCATTGGAATTGTGGCTGGTGCTGTAGGAATGTGGATTTTAGTCTATTGTACTCAAGATGTACAAAGACTCAGTACACAAGAAACCTGGCTGATTGGTTTTATTGCTAATTTGTGTTTAGCAATGGCTCTACTGATTGGAATCCATTATTTTATCAATAGAAATTATAAAAATCATATGCTTGGTCAAGAAAACTTTTATGTAGAATGGAAGCACCAGTGGAAGCAGCAACAGAAAAAAGTGGCATTATTTGGTGCAATGGGCATGTTGGTTTCTATTATTATATTCTACTATATTATGTATGTATGGTATGCATATAATTACAGTGTAGGGTATTTAATGATAGTCACCGTATTAAATCAACTGATAGTAGCAGAAATCTCTTTTAACACATTTATGTTTCAAATCATGAGCCAGTATTTGGAAACACAAGAAACGGTGAATCAAATGAATATTGAAAAAGCAGTCCGAAGTGAGAAGATGAAGGTAGATCTTATTTCTAATGTATCTCATGATTTAAAGACTCCCTTAACCTCTATGGTAGGTTATATTGAATTAATGAAAAAAGAAGAATTGACTCCGATTTTGGAAGATTATGTGGAAGTGTTGTCTAGTAAGGCACAAAAGTTGAAAACAATGATAGAAAGTCTGTTTGATCTGGCCAAAACAAGCAGCGGAAATGTTCAACTGAATCTGGAAGCCATGGAACTAAACAGACTGATAGAACAGGTACAGGCAGATATGGAAGACAAAATTACAAAAAGCGATGCAGAGCTGGTGGTAGAACTAACGCTAAAGGATACTGCATTTGTGGCAGACAGTGGATATATGTATCGTATTTGTCAGAATCTTATGGAAAATGCACTTAAATATTCTGCTGCACATACTAGAATATTTTTAAAAACAGAGGTAGTAATAAGGGAAGGAAAACTTCAGGTGCAATTGGAAATCACCAATACTGCAGACTATCGAATGAATTTTACGAAAGAACAAATTGTAGAACGCTTTGCAAGAGGAGATGAGGCTAGAAGCACAGACGGTAATGGCTTGGGACTTGCCATTGTAAGTACCTATACGAGTGCATTAGGGGGATGGTTTGATGTAAATATTGATTGTGATCAATTTAAGGCAATTGTAGAATTTCCAAAATAGAAAGTGTAAAAAATACTTGAGTTTCCGCAAAATGTAAATCTGCAATAATTAAATCCTCCCAAAGTACCAATCTGCCGATTTTTGAGAAATA
>JAVVUO010000014.1:0-66975 GCA_036653135.1 Lachnospiraceae bacterium | reverse complement strand
CTCGGTACAAGGCGGTTGGTTAAACCTTACCTTGGTGGGTTTCCCACTGTATTTTGTCAGCTTACCAAAGCTTTGTAGTGTTTTCTTCTACTCGCTAGGGAAAATCAGCTACGCTGATTTTGCAGCTCGCACCTACACCTTATTATAACACAACCACACACAACGTGTAAAGCAAAAGTTTTAAATTGACAAAAAAATAAAGCTATTACTAGCTTTGAGGGGATTATTTTATTTGGAAGGTGTCAAACTCCCGAATCCATATGCTCTGATCTTTTAGGTATAAGCAATGCTTTACTAATCACTAGAAGTGAAATCGCTAAATTATACTGGTATTTTTTCAAGCTTTCTGCTAAAATAGACACTATATCAAGTGCCACATAAGGTACGGAATGCAAAGGAGTGTTTGAAATGGCAGAAACAATGGAAGATTTTAAAGAAGAATTGGAAGCTTCTTTTCGTAAAGTGAACGAAGGTGATATTATTTCAGGTACCGTAATCGGAGTCAATGAAGAAGAAGTCATATTGGATTTGAAATATTATACACAAGGAATTATTAAAGTGGAAGATTTAAGCAACGACCCTGATTTTCAAGTATTGGAAGAAGTGAAGATAGGAGATATGATCGAGGCGGCAGTAGTACGAAAAGATGATGGTCATGGAAATATAAGATTATCTAAAAAGGAAGCAAATGACGTTTTGGCATGGGGAACATTAAAAGAAAATCTAGAGGAGAAGAAGGTACTTTCCGTAAAGATAGCAGGAATTGTTCCAAGCGGTGTCATTGCTTATGTAGAGGGGATTCGTGGGTTTATTCCGGCCTCTCAGCTGGCACTTTCTTATGTAGAAGCCACAGAAGAGTGGTTAGGAAAAGAAGTAGATGTGAGAGTTATTACGGTAGATGAGGCTAAGAGTAAACTGGTGCTTTCAGCCAAAGTTATTTTGAAAGAGCAAGAGCAGGAGACTCATAATCATCGAATTTCTATGATGGTTCCTGGAAGTATCTTAGAAGGAACTGTAGAGACACTAATGCCTTATGGAGCTTTTGTGAATCTAGGAGATGGAATCAGTGGTTTGGTTCATATTTCACAGATATCCCAACGAAGAATTGGAAAGCCTTCTGAGGTCTTAAGTATAGGTCAAAAAGTAAAAGTAAAGGTATTAAATACCAATGATAATAAGGTGAGTTTAAGTATGAAAGCACTGGAAGAAGAAATGGTAGATACCAATACTTCTGACGCAGTAAAAGAATATATCTCACATGAAAGTGCCTCTACCAGCCTTGGAGATTTGTTATCTAAATTAAAATTATAATACTAAATGAAAGGAGCAGCTACATGAAGATAAATGCCATTGCAGGCACCGACGGTATGGGGGGGCAGGAAATAAGCAGTGTATCCGAAAATCAGGAAGACTTTGCCTCTTATTTAAACACCAACACTTCTTTGGAGGATATATTTACGGAAGCTTCACAGCGCTATCAGGTACCTAAGAATCTCATTAAGGCAATTGCCAAAGCAGAGTCTGATTTTAATCCTGAAGCGACCTCAAAATCTGGTGCTCAAGGTGTAATGCAGCTGATGCCTGGAACAGCCAAGGAGCTTGGAGTAACCGATGCCTATGACCCTTATCAGAATATTATGGGTGGAACAAAATATATAGGTCAGATGCTGGAAAAATATAATGGTGATGTATCTCTTGCTCTTGCAGCATATAATGCAGGAAGTGGGAATGTGGCAAAATATGGAGGAATCCCTCCATTTAAAGAGACACAAAACTATGTAGTAAAAGTGACAAATTACATGAATGAAGGGGTTAGTGTACCTCAGACTTCTTACGCAGTATCTAAGGATACAAGTGACAATGCAGCAGAATTTGTATCCTTGGCATTAGCACCTTCGGTATCGGCAGCTTCCGCAGAAGCAGTTCAGGACGGATACATACAAAATATATTGGATCAGTTATTTTCTTATGAAGATTATCTTCGATTTATTGACTTATATACGAAGATTTCAGAATCTCAAAAGGAAGAAAACAAACAAAAAGAACAGGAAAAGCAACAGCAGGACACAGGGCGTTTTTATCAGGGGATTAAGTATAACCCGGCTGTAATGAA
The DNA here is from genome assembly GCA_036653135.1 of Lachnospiraceae bacterium. Taxonomy (GTDB): domain Bacteria; phylum Bacillota; class Clostridia; order Lachnospirales; family Lachnospiraceae; genus Petralouisia. The sequence goes on along the minus strand of JAVVUO010000014.1, from coordinate 64,862 downwards.
TTTATTGAATTCTACTACCGTGAACAATAAATAAATTGCCACCTAAACTGGTCTGTCATTCCAACCATATCCATAATAAAAGCAGGACAGGAGAAAAAGTGGAAACCATTAAGATTAAATATTTTACAGAAGAGATTGATAAATTAACCTATATAGAAGGTAAATCAGATTGGATTGATTTAAGAGCAAGTGAAACCATATCCTTAAAACAGGGGGAATTTAAATTAATTCCTCTTGGAATAGCAATGGAACTCCCAAAAGGATACGAAGCACATGTAGTACCTAGAAGTTCCACCTTTAAAAATTATGGAATATTACAGGTAAACAGCTGTGGAATTATCGATGGAAGTTATTGTGGTGAGGAAGATATGTGGCGGATGCCGGTGTATGCTACCAAGGATACATTAATTCAAAAAAATGACAGAATCTGCCAGTTTCGCATTATGGAAAATCAACCCAAGATTGATTTCTTAGAAGTAAAATCACTAGAAAACCAGAGTCGGGGAGGATTTGGAAGTACCGGCAGAAGCTAAGTAAATCAGCAGAGTCAGGCAGGAGGAATTGCAATGGAAAATCGTATTGTAAAGTTTTATGCAAAGGACAGTAATAAGGTAGCAATTCACGCAGTACCCGGACATTTTTCAACCGGTCATTCTCATATTAATTATTATATTAATATCACAAGTTTAAAAAGTCGTATCAGTGAAGCCAGAGAAGTTGCAAAATTATTGGCAGGAAAATTTACAAGTCATATGATTGTAGACACCATTGTGTGTATGGATGGAATGGAAGTAGTGGGTGCGTTTTTAGCAGAAGAACTGGAGAAGAAAAATATTATGACTATTACCAATACCCATGAAACGGTATATGTAGTAGCTCCTGAATTTAACTCTAATAATCAGATGATTTTTAGGGACAACTCAATTCCGGCAATTGAAGAAAAACATATTTTACTTCTCTCTGCGACGACCACTACAGGTGACACCATTCGCCAAAGCTTGGAATGTATTCAGTATTACAATGGAACTACTGTAGGTGTGGTATCTGTATTTAGTACTATAGCAGAAGTGGAAGGATTTAAGATTGAAAGTGCATTTGACCAAGAGGATGTCCCAGGATATGCAGCTTATAGCCCACAGCAGTGTCCGTTTTGCAAAAAAGGACATCGCTTGGAAGCTATGGTAAATGGATTTGGTTATTCCAAAATATAATTCGTCAAACTGTATAAAAAAGCAAATAGTTTTCGTTAAACTGACGAATAAACATGAAACCCTGTTTCTTTCTTGTTGGAAATGACAAGAAAGAAACAGCTTTTTTGTTTAGTTCACAACTGGATATTTTGTAGTGAATTTGATAGTATAATGGCATAAAGTAAATTCTGCACGGCAGAGCAAATTATAGGAGGAATTATAAAATGGCAAGTTTATCATTAAAAAACATTTGTAAAAAATATCCAAACGGATTTGAAGCAGTAAAAGATTTTAGTCTGGAAGTAGAGGACAAAGAATTTATTATTTTTGTAGGACCATCAGGATGTGGTAAATCAACAACACTTCGTATGATTGCAGGATTAGAAGAAATTTCTTCTGGAGAGCTTTCCATTGATGGAAAAATTGTAAATGATGTAGAACCAAAAGATAGAGATATCGCAATGGTATTCCAAAACTACGCATTATATCCTCATATGACTGTATTTGATAATATGGCATTTGGATTAAAGTTAAGAAAAATTCCTAAGGCTGAAATCAAACAAAAAGTAGATGAAGCAGCAAGAATTCTTGATTTAGAGAAACTATTAGACCGTAAGCCAAAGGCTTTATCTGGTGGACAAAGACAACGTGTTGCTATGGGTCGTGCAATTGTTCGTGAACCTAAAGTATTCTTAATGGATGAGCCTTTATCCAACTTAGATGCAAAACTAAGAGTTGCAATGCGTTCTGAAATTGCTTCCTTACATCACAGATTAGGTGCAACAATTATCTATGTTACACATGATCAGACAGAGGCTATGACACTGGGAACTAGAATTGTTGTATTAAAAGATGGTATTATTATGCAGGTAGATTCTCCACAGAAATTATACAATGAACCAGACAATTTATTCGTAGCTGGATTTATTGGTTCTCCTCAGATGAACTTCTTAGATGCTACCTGTACCATAACAGGAGATAAAGTATCCTTAGACTTTGGTGATGCAAGTATTGTACTGCCACCTGCAAAAGCGAAGAAATTAATAGATGGTGGATACAATGGAAAAGTTGTTTCTTTCGGTATTCGACCAGAAGATATTGATGATTCCCAGATTGCAATTGAAACTCATAAAGATAGTTCCTTTACAACAAAAGTAACAGGATATGAGTTACTTGGTTCAGAAGTATTATTATACTATACTGTAAATGGAACAAGCATGACTGCTAAAGTAGATGCAAGAACACCGGCTCGTCTTGGAGATACCATTCAGCTTGCAATTGAAGTAGAAAAGATTCATGTATTTGATAAAGAAACAGAATTGACAATTACTCATTAATTCGGTAGTATAATTTCATACACAAAGCATAACTTGGGGAGTAACACATTGTGTTACTCCTTAATTTTATGATAATAAAACATAGATTCTTGCAAAACACAGTTTGTATACAGAAGAGGAGGAATAATAATTATGTTATCAAATCATAAATTGCAGGTGACATTAGAAGAAATAAAAGAAATTTCTAGAATTGATTTAGCCTTATATAGTGATAAGGGAAAACATTTAGCCTCTACCTATGAAGTAGAAATAGAACATATCGAGGAAGCTATTCGCTTTTTTGCAGAATCTATGGCAGAAAGACAAATGCTTTCAGGCTGCCATTTCTTTAAGATTCTAATTGAGAATGAATTGGAATATATATTACTGGCTCGTGTTACTGGAGAAGAAGCATATATGATAGGACGTTTGGCAGTCTGTCAGATTCGTAATCTGGTAAGTGCGTACAGAGAACAATTTGACCGAAACAGTTTTATGCAGAATGTGGTACTTGGCAATATGCTGATTGTAGATATGTATAATAAAGCAAAAAAACTTCATATTGAGGCAGCACAAAGAGTGGTATTTATTATTGAGGTGTCTGGAAAAAAAGATGGCATGGTGATGGAACTTGTGAAAAATTTATTTGTTTCCGGAAATCGGGACTATGTCACCGAGGTGGATGAAAAATCGGTGATTTTAGTAAAAGATGTACGAGATATTCCAGAGGAAGAACAGCTGATGTCTTTAGCTAAAATGCTGGTGGATAACCTGCATACAGAGGCAATGGTAAAGGTACGTGTGGGATTTGGAAACCGTGTGGATTTATTACAAGACATTGCTCGTTCTTATCAAGAAGCCAAAATGGCATTGGAGGTAGGAAGTATTTTCTATGTGGAAAATGATATGGTTTCTTATAGTAAACTAGGGATAGGACGTTTGATTTATCAACTGCCCGGCAGTTTATGTGAAATGTTTTTAAAAGAAGTATTTGGAGAAAAACTTCCAGATATTTTTGATGATGAAACCATCATCACTATTCATAAATTTTTTGAGAACAATTTAAACATTTCGGAAACGGCAAGACAGCTTTATGTACATCGAAACACGTTAGTATATCGATTGGAACGAATTGAGAAAATTTTAGGATTGGATATTCGAACTTTTGAAGATGCCATGTTATTTAAGATTGCATTGATGGTAATGGCACATATGAATTATCAGAAAAACTTAGCGGAATTTCCAGAAAATCAATCATAATAGCAAATTACTGGTTCTGATTTGTATATAGAAAAAAATAGAAAGCCTGTTATTCTTTATTAAATAAATGGAGAAATAAGCCGATACATAACGTATCAGTATCAAAAGCGAAAGGGGATGTGAGTTTGAAAATTGATAACTCCGTAGGGAACCTTAGAATTAATCACTCAAATACAGAGCGAGCAAATCAAATAGACAGAGAAAAAGAAACAGGGGGACAAGGAACAGAAAAAAAATCAGTAAAATCAAAGGGGTGTAGTATCAAAGCTAGAAGTCTAAATATGCTTGAATATGGTATTGAAGACAAGAAACAAAAGGCTATGAAGGATGCCATGGAATTTGTAAAAGAGCAGTTCAAATCAGACACTACGATAGACAATGCATTAAAAGAGTGCCGGGAACAGACAGAACAATCAAAGTCAGAATTGAAGGAAGCTCAACATGAAATTGAAACAATTCAAGAAGAAAGAGAAAAACTGAAAGAAGAGTATGGCGGTGATATTGAGAACAAGGAATATCAAGAAAGAGTTGCTGTTTATGATAAAAAGCAGTCTGAAGTGTCGAAAACAGCAGAGAAGGCATCTGGCAATATTACATCTCAGGCAAGAATTATAAATGGTGTGAAGAAAGAAATGGTAAAGTATCATGGAATGGATGATGCTACCAATGCAGCGGAGAAGACCTTAAAGGCATCTACAAAAGAAATTACAGGCATGCTAGTTCAGGAAGCAACAGAACATGTCGACAAGGAAATTGAGGAGCAGATAGAACAAGGGAAACAGCAAAAGGCGGAAAACGAAGAAGTATTACAAAAGGCAGAAAAAGCAGAAACATTACAAAACGTTCAGGCAGAAACAGAAAAAATAGCAGCAAGAGCAGAAGAATCTACAAAACCTAAACAAAGCGGAAACGGTGGAACTAAGCAATTTGAATCTACAATGAATGAAATTTCACAAAAAATGTCAGAAATCAATGAAAAAACAGCAAAAATAGTAGAAGAACAAAAACTTTTGATGGAAGATATTAAGGGAGCTATGGTAGATTGTATATTATGAGAAAGATAAAGTATGAACCTGTAGATGAAAACAGTTGCAGGTTCATACTTTATTTAAATCTAATGACACAACCAAAATGAAAAAATGATGACAGCAAATTGGATAACCCTTTTTGGATTGAATTGTTACGATAAGACAGGAAAGAGGCTGAAAGATGAGACAAAAGAGAAATATGGTATGGTTAATCATGATATTACTGCTACAATTACTAGGCTGTGGGGATGCGACTTCTCAAATAGAGAGTACTGTTCCGCAAATAGAAAGTACGGCTTCTCAAAGTGGTGGTGACACTTCTCAAACAGAGACGGTGGATGCTGTTAATTATTTTAGTGAAAACGAAAGTAAAAAAGAAGTAAATGAGGAACAGCAGAATGCGGAAGGTCTAGAAGTTCATTTTATAGATGTAGGACAAGGAGATGCTACATTGATTAAGCAAGGGGAACATGCAATGCTTATTGATGCAGGAAATAATAATATGGGCACCAGGGTGCAGTCATACTTAAACAGTCAACAGATAAAAGAACTAGATTACGTTATAGGAACACATCCTGATGCAGATCATGTAGGAGGATTGGATGTTATTTTATATAAATTCAACTGGAATACAGTAATATTGCCCAATATAGAAAAAGATACGAAAACTTACCAAGAAGTTCTTCAGGTGATTTCAGATAAAAACCAAAGGATTACAGAACCAAAGGTGGGAAGCACTTATTCCTTAGGTAAGGCCAAAATAACCATTGTAGCACCAGTTAAGGATTCTTATGGTGAGAATGTTAATGACTATTCTGTGGGAATTTTATTGGAATTTGGAGAAAATCGCTTCTTATTTACTGGGGATGCAGAAGCAGCTTCAGAAGAAGATATGTTAAAAGAAGGCATTGATTTATCTGCGGATGTATATAAACTGGCACATCATGGAAGTGACACTGCAAATACAAAAGAGTTTTTACAGGCAGTACAGCCCAAAAGTGTGGTAATAAGCTGTGGAGAAGGAAATAGCTATGGACATCCTAGAGCTGCTGTCTTAAATGAATTACGTGGCATGGGAGCAGCAGTATACCGTACCGACGAACAGGGAACCATAGTGGCATATTCTAACGGAAAGGATATTACGTTTCAATGTGCACCCAGTGATTCATGGAAAGCAGGAGAGCCAACTGGTGGTAGTGAAGAGAGTATACCTAAAACACAGGATACAGAAGAAAAAGAAACTCAAGGCATACAAGAAACACAGGACATACAAAATATTGGAAACTATGTCTTGAATCAAAATACAATGAAATTTCACAATCCAGATTGCAGTAGTGTGACACAGATGAAAGAAAAGAACAGAGTTTTTAGCAATGAAACAAAAGAAAAACTATTAGAAGAAGGATATGAACCTTGTGGAAGATGTAATCCATAAAAGATAAAAAAGAAATTCTTATCTATCTAATTTTGAGATAAAAAATAGAATGGAGCGGTTATACGGATTGAACTTGGTATGACCGTTTCATTCTATTTCCATTTAGGACAAGTGAGGAATAATGCTTTTTAAACACAGCATAACATTATTTTAGAGGTGTATCTATGATTTCTTGAGAAGAACCCCCTGCATTTCCATTGCCGTTGTCTGAATTAGGATCAGCGGTATCATTATCTGGCTGTACAGACATATCATCGGGTGCTTCTACTATTGGCTTGTCATAAGTCACTTCATTGGAACTACGGAAGATAGAGCCAGAAGAACCCATTTGGTTTACTACAATGGAATTAAGACCTTCTTCTAGTGAATTTATAGCAATCTTCAACTGAGAACCACTAACATAGGTGGTAGGAACTTTGGTTCCATTTACAAATACCTTACTCCATGGAGTGAAGTTTGTACCAATGACATTTAATATTTCATTGTCTCCAATGAAATTATTGATTACTACATCTTCAACACCCATAATAAGATTGGAAGCAGGATATAAATCCATACCTTGATAAGCATATCTATTGCCATAAAGAACATCATATTGTAGTAATTCCATATTTTTAGAAGTATCCGGAGTAATTTGATAATCACTGCTTTGGTGAAACTTGAACATGGTTCCTTCATGAATTCCTAACTGGTCGGTAATAGAAGCTAGAAGTTGATAGGAGGATAATTCCTGATCCTTTTTCTCCATACCAAAATTATTCCAAGTTACATAGTTTGTTTTGAAAATGCTTCCACTTTTCATGTCTGCTTCGGTTAATCCCATAGTAGGAAGATGATCTCCAAAGAACACAACAACTGTTTTTTCATCACGCTGAGATAACATATTGGTTAAATTTGCTATAAACTTATCTACTTCATGAAGTTCATTAATATAATATTCCCATTGATTATTCATTTCCGGAGTATCGGCACCGCTTACTACAATTTCTGGATTTTCAATTACCTTCTCAGAAGGATAAGCACCATGACCTTGAACAGTAATAGTATAGACAAAATCTTGCTGTTGCGTAGAATTTAATGATTTTTCCACTTCACTAACTAAAATATTATCGGTTGGCCAACTACCAATGGGGGTATATTCTTGAATATTCATAGTTTCTTTGCTGGTAAAAGTATCAAAGCCCATCTGAGAAAAAGCATTGGCGCGACTGTAAAAATTACCACCGTTATTATGTACCACATGAGTACCATAACCAAGAGGCTTTAGGTCGCTTGCAATACTCTCACAGGAGTTAGTTTTTAATATTGTTTTATAAGGATATTCACCAAGTCCAAAGAACTGCATACCCATTCCTGTTAACATTTCAAATTCGGTATTGGCAGTACCAGCACCTACAACAGGAACGGTGAGATAGCCACTGGAATAATTGGCAGCTAAATTCTCAAAGTTTGGAACTGGATTTTGGGAATATTGCAAAAAATTATATTCACTGGGATCTACAAAGGATTCCAAAAGTACGCAGATAATGTTAGGCATATCTTCGGTATTGCTTACTTCCTTGGTTTCAGCGGCAAGAGCAGTATCGACACTTTCTTGAGAATAGTCTCTTGGAGCTTTCATTCCACGGTCTACTACGCTGGCTGAAAAGCTGTATACAAAACCATAATCTTGATAGCCTTGTGCAATGTTTTCAAAATAGCTTGCTAAGATGTTATTGCTTACAGCAGCTTGTGTTACAGTTGGTACAAAGAAAGCCAATGCAACGATAGAAAGAAGACTTACAAAACGATGCTGCTTTCCAGTGTATATCGGTCCTTTTCTCCATAAATGTACAATAAGCCAAATGACACATGCCACTAAAATAATAACAGCAATGGCTTCTGCATTGGTAAAGTAGCTGCTCTGCATAGTAAATAAATCATTGATTAGCTTTAAATCAGTATAACTAAAAGGGGTAACGCGTTTTAACAAAATACAGCCATTAATGGTTCCTAAAAACAACCAGAAAAAACTGATTATGCTGCGCATCAATGCTCTTTTGCGAAAGAAGTATACCAGATGTAGGGAGGTAAATACCAGCAAAGAGTTATACAAAAACACAAGACTGCGGTCAAACATAAAAGTAAATGCATTCACAAAAGAGTGTCTTGAAATTACTTCAATAAAAAAACATATGCTACAGGCAAGTAAAAAATGAAACACCAAAGAATAGCGGTTTAATATGTAAATCAACGATTCACGCTGTTCTGGCTTTAGAAAATGTTTTCGTTCACGAGCAGCTCTTTTTTCTTGAAATGATTTGTATTTTATAAGAAATTTGTGTAAAGTATCTTTTATACTATTGTACATATGATCATCATCCTTTATTATTAGATAGGTTAAATTGAAATGTGAATTATTTGTGAACAAATTATGAATATTGTATATTTCATAGCAAAGAGTATCCTATTTTGAGCTAAAAGTCAACTAGCTAAAAGTAAAATTTACATATAGTATAATAATAATTAAGAAACTCTTTAAAAATTGGTGAAAATTCTAGGTAAAATGTAGGAAAAGTGAGGAGTAATACCATGTGGAAAAAAGAAGAAGCAGATGCCTATTTAAAGAATGTGGAAAAAGCAGGAAGTATCTTAGGTCTTACCAGTATTCGCAGCTTGATGGAAGAACTTTTAAATGTACAGGATAGTCTAGCTTATATTCATGTAGCAGGAACCAATGGAAAAGGTTCTGTGTGTGCCATGATGCAATCTATTTTAATAGAAGCGGGGTGGAAGGTGGGAATGTATACTTCCCCAGCAGTTTTTGATTATTATGAGCGTTATCAAATCAATGGAATTAATATAGAAGCGGAAGTATTCACAAAGTTGCTGTATCAGGTGAAAGAAGGCTGTGACAGAATGTTGGCAAAAGGTGATTCTCAGCCTACTATTTTTGAAGTGGAAACGGCAGTTGCATTTTTATACTTTGCCCAAATGCAGTGTGATATTGTAATACTGGAAACAGGAATGGGAGGAGCTTCTGATGCTACTAATATAATAAGGAAGCCGTTAATTAGTATTCTTACTTCTGTAAGTTTAGACCATATGAATTTTTTGGGAACTACCATAGAGGAAATTGCTAAGGTAAAAGCTGGTATTATAAAAGAGGAAATTCCGGTAGTAACTGGAGTGACACAGCAAAAGGCACTTGAAGTAATTCAGGAAACTGTAAAAGAAAAAAATGCTTGTCTTATTCAAACAAAGATACGAAAAGATTCCAAGGTGAACTTTCAAAATAACAGGCTGTGTTTTACATATGAGGAACTAGGTGAGATAAAACTGCAGATGTTAGGAAAATATCAGATTCAAAATGCTGCCTGTGCTATAGAAGCAGCAAAATTATTACAGGGAACTCCTTGGAAGGTAACAAATGAGCAAATAAAAAAAGGAATAGAAAATACAAGGTGGAATGGCAGGTTTTCTATTCTTCAGGAACACCCGCTCATTGTACTAGATGGAGCACATAACGAAGATGCGGTAAAAAAACTACGAGAAACTTTGGAAATGGGTTTTACAAATCACAGAATTGTTTATATAATAGGAGTACTTGCAGATAAGGAGTATGAAAAAATGTTACGAACCATGCTTCCACTAGCGCAGAGGGTATTTACGGTGACCCCATCTAGTAAACGAGCTTTAAATGGGGCGGTACTGGCAGAAACAGCAAGCAGGTTTCACCAAAATGTAACGTATGTTCCAAATATAAAACAAGCATTAGAGCAGGCATTACTGGAAACAAGACAGGAAGAATCCATGATACTAGCATTTGGTTCCCTGTCCTATCTAGGAGAAATCAAAACTGCTTTTAAGGAGATAGACAAAGATGATAGATAAGAAAAAAATTGAAGAAGCAGTAAAATTACTGTTAGAGGGAATGGGAGAAGAAGTAAACCGAGAGGGATTACAAGAAACGCCCAAGCGAATTGCAAAAATGTATGAAGAACTTTTTTGGGGAATGGATCAAACACCCGAAGAATATTTGGAAAAAACATTTACCGTAACAGATAGTAATATGGTTTTGGAAAAAGATATTGTGTTTTATTCCACATGTGAACATCACCTACTTCCATTTTATGGAAAAGCTCATGTAGCCTATATCCCCAATGGAAAAGTGGTTGGTTTAAGTAAACTGGCAAGAACGGTAGAGGTGTACGCAAAAAGACCCCAGCTGCAAGAACAGCTTACAGCGCAGATTGCTGATGCACTGATGGAATATTTAACACCAAAAGGTGTGATGGTAATGTTGGAAGCAGAACATATGTGTATGACTATGCGGGGGATAAAAAAGCCTGGTGCTAAGACGGTTACTTATGTGACACGAGGTCAGTTTGCAGAGCAGGAAAGCTTACAGAATTCTTTTTGGCATATGCTGGGAAGATAGCATAGGAGAATTTTAAAAATCATGAAATTAGATTATAAAAAACAGAATATCTTTCCTGGAAATTAGGATTAGAGGAACTGGAGTGGGAATGAAATATGTGGACAAGTTATTAGAAGAAACAGAATACCTTTCCTATGTAGCAAGGCTGGAAGAACAAGAGCAGAACCGCAAATTTTGCAGACATGGATTATCACATTTCTTGGATGTGGCACGTATTGCCTGGATAAAAATGCTAGAAGATGAAAACGTGTCAATCCAAAAGAAAAATTTGGAATACAAAGAACAGCTTTACCTTGTGGCACTTTTACACGATTTAGGGAGAATTCAAGAATATGATCAAGGGATACCACATCATCAGGCAGGCAGCAGACTTGCGAGAGTATTATTGAGCCAGATTGACTATTCACAGAAAAAGACAGAAGAAATCATAAAAGCCATTGAAAATCATCGAGGTGATTATAAATCAAATCAGGACTTAATAAAAAGAATTAGAGAGGCAGATCAAGATTCTAGAACTTGTTTTGCTTGTAAAGAACAGGAAACATGTAAATGGAAGAAAGAGGAACAAAATACAGTCATTCGCTGGTAATAGGAGGAAAACAATGAGAACCATGGAAATTGGCAGTAGGAACTTTCAGGTAGACCAACATACTTATATAATGGGAATATTAAACGTAACTCCAGATTCCTTTTCTGATGGTGGAAAATTTAAGGAAAAAGATGCAGCGCTTTTTCACACCCAACAGATGATAGAAGAAGGAGCAGATATCATTGATATTGGTGGAGAATCCACTAGACCAGGGCACGTACAGATTTCCATACAGGAAGAGATTCAACGTACAGCATCATTAGTGGAACTGATAAAAACAAGATTTCATGTTCCAATATCTATTGATACCTACAAATCACAGGTAGCACAGGAAGCAATTATGGCAGGTGCAGATTTAGTAAATGATATTTGGGGACTTAAATATGATGTGAAAATGGCAGAAGTCATTGCAAAATCAAAGGTAGCCTGCTGCCTTATGCATAATAGAAATCATATGGTCTATGATAACTTTATGAAAGAAGTGAAAGAAGATTTAAAGGAAAGTATTACGCTGGCCAAAGCAGCAGGAATTGCAGATGACAAAATAATATTGGATCCTGGAGTTGGTTTTGGAAAAACTTATGAGCAGAATTTGGAAGTAATCTGTAAGTTGGAAGAATTACATGAGCAAGGGTATCCACTGCTTCTTGGAACTTCTCGAAAATCAGTAATAGGATTCGCCTTAAATCTTCCGGTAACAGAACGAGTGGAGGGAACCTTAACCACTACAGTAATGGCAGTAATGAAACATTGTGCATTTGTAAGAGTTCACGATGTCAAAGAAAACAAACGAGCAATTCAAATGGTAAAAGCAATTGAGGAAGGATGGAAACCATGACAGAATGCAATCTGGATCAAATACATATAAAAAATTTGGAGGTCTTTGCAAACCATGGAGTATTTCCGGAAGAAAATAAGTTAGGTCAAAAGTTTTTGATTGATGCAATATTGTACTTATATACAAGAGAAGCAGGATTAAAAGATGATTTAACAAAATCTGTTCATTATGGTGAAGTATCTCATTTCATCACTGAGTTCTTAAGAGAACATACTTTTCAATTAATCGAGACAGCGGTAGAACAGACAGCCCAAGCGGTGCTTTTGAAATTTTCGAGAATAGAACAGATTACTTTAGAAATCAGTAAGCCTTGGGCACCTATAGGCCTGCCCTTGGAATGTGTATCCGTGAAAATAAAAAGAGGATGGCACAAAGCGTTTGTTGCCATAGGTTCTAATCTAGGGGAAAAAGAAGACTACATCAAGCAGGGAATTAAAGAATTAAGTGAAGAAAAAGAATGTGTGGTAGTGCAGGTTTCAAGCATTATAACTACAAAGCCTTATGGCGTAACAGAACAACCGGATTTTCTCAATGGGGTAGTGGAGCTCAAAACGTTATTTTCACCACAGGAATTATTGGAAAAGCTTCAACAGATAGAATTTCATGCTAATCGAGAGAGAAAAATCCATTGGGGTCCTAGGACACTTGATTTGGATATTATTTTTTATGATAACTTGATTTTAGATACTACCACGCTGCATATTCCACATGTGGATATGCAAAATAGAACGTTCGTATTAAAACCACTGGCAGAACTTGCACCCTATTTACGACACCCTTATTTAGGAAAAACCGTAGAACAGCTGTGCATGGAGTTAGAAGATTAAGAGTGTAACCAATATAAGAGATATGAGGAGAAAAAGAATGAAAAAAACTACAATATTATTTGATTTAGACGGAACTTTGGTAAATACAGGAAGAGGAATTACTAGATGTGTAAAATCTGTATTGACCACCTATGGCATTCAAGAAGAAAATCAGGAAAAAATAGAAACCTTTATTGGACCGCCTCTTCGAGATTCCTTTCAGCGGGAATATGGATTTAGTTTGGAGAAGGCAGCAGAGGCAGCGGAAATATTTCAAAAAAAATATCATGAAGGAGCAATCTTTGAATGTGAGTTGTATCCGCAGATAAAGGAAACCTTACAATATCTAAAAGAGCAAGGATATCGTATTGCAGTAGCCTCTTCTAAGACAGAATCCTCCTGTAAGCAGTTAATGGAGCATTTTGAAATTGCTAATTACTTTGAAATTATTGGTGGAGCTACCCAAGATGGGAAAATCAGTACTAAAATACAAGTTCTTCAGTATGTGATGGATACTTTGAAAATTACAAACAAAGAGGAGCTGGTATTGATTGGAGATACGAAATATGATGCAGCAGGGGCAAAAGCTGCGGGAATTGACTGTATTGGAATTACCTATGGATTTGGAAAAGATCCGGAAGAATTAAAGAACGCAGGAGCCATCTATGTCTGTGATACTTTAAAAGAAGTGATTTCTTATCTGGAAAGGTAAAGAATGAGTTAAAAATACCGATATAATCATTAGCTACGGATGGCATGATTTCTAGAAATAGAAGAATGCCATCTTTTTTAGATAAAAGAAGATGGAGGAATCGTATGATAGAAAAATTACAAAACAGCAATAATTGGGAAAAGATGGAAAGCGGCAAAAGGTCAGGTTACTATTTTCAAGATAAATGGAAAAATATACAAAATAAGGAACAAGAACAAAATGGTGTATTGGAACAAAATTTACATGAAACGCAGCCTGAAAAAATCAATAAAAATCATATACTAGAAGGAACTTTAAATGAAATGCGATTGGAAAAAATCAATAAAAATTTGTATCCTCAGGCTAAAAATACAGAAGATGTAAAAGATACAGAAATCATAAAAAGCCCTATATCAGAGGAAGCAATTCAGCAGATTTTACAAGAACGAAATAAAGCACCCTATTCGATGCTGGCAGATGAAAATGGTACAATTGATTACAAAGGAGTGATATTTCAGTGTGATTACAAAAAGAATGAACTATGTTTAGGTGATATGTCAAAACCAGACAATATACTTGACATACCAATGGAAAAGGGTGGAGTACTGAAAGTAAACCGTGACAATTTAGATGGATTGATAAAGGCAATTGGAATGTTTTCCCCAGAGGATATCAATAGAATTATGCGTGCTATTGCAGCAGATGCAAAACTACGTCAGACTCAGATACAAATTGAGGATGAAACCAGTGGAATTAAAATCATAGATAAAAAGAATCAAGAAAGCATTGAGGATAGAATATGAATTCCAAAAATAATCGGCAAGGTGCTATTTTAAAATCTTGGAACGTGATATATCCTATTTTTGTCTACTTTGTGTCCATTAATATAGCTACGAATGTATTTGCAATTTTAGCCACATTGCTAGTGACAGATTATCATCTTTGGTATATGGCAATACAAACAGCAGCAGTGGTTGTAACATTACCCTTTATTTACCGTTATTACAAAAAAGATAAAGAAGAACCTACCGTATTTCAGCAACACCTTTCCAATGTTTTTCAAGAAAAAAGCAAATACCAAAAAAGAGGGAATGGTGTGTTGATGTTTTTAGCCGGAGCATTTTGGGGTGTTGGACTAAATAATATAATGGCAATGACTATGCTAGAACAAAAATCAGAGGGATATCAAGAAGTTACAAAAGAATTCTTTGCAGGGGGAATATTCTTTGAATTACTAGGAGCTTGTTTGTTGATTCCTATTTTGGAGGAACTTCTTTACCGCAGTGTAGTATATGGAAGAATTTGTGATTTGATGATTCCGAAAGGGCAACCGGAGACGGAAAAGGGAAGAAAGCACCAAAGAAAGACGAAAGCTATGGCAATTGTTATGACATCTTTTATTTTTGGTGTGATGCATATGAACTTGGTGCAATTAATTTATGCCACACTTCTAGGACTGCTGCTTTCTTGGTTTGTGGAGAAATCAGGGCATCTTTATGGAGCCATTGCAGCTCATATTGGGGCAAACCTTATGTCTGTGCTTCGAATGGAAACAAAGGTATTTGGGTGGATGGAAAGCAGCAAAAATAACTTTATAATAGTAACAATAGGGTGTATTATAGTGGGGATAGGAATAGTGTTCACCATAAGTAAACTAAATAAAGAAAAATGCAAAGGATGAGGATTGACATTTTAATAAGGATATGTTTTAATAGTAGTAATGATTACTAATATCAATCAAAATACGAAAGTGAGGACTTATTTCATGAGTGAATTAAAAGGATCAAAAACAGAGGCTAATTTACAGACTGCATTTGCAGGAGAATCGCAGGCACGTAACAAGTACACCTATTTTGCAAGCAAGGCAAAAAAGGATGGTTACGTTCAAATTGCAGCTATTTTTGAAGAAACTGCAAATAATGAAAAAGAACATGCAAAATTGTGGTTTAAACTGTTAAATGGTGGGGCAGTAGGAGATACCATAGATAACTTGAAAGCTGCTGCAGAAGGCGAATACTATGAGTGGACAGATATGTATGCAACTTTTGCAAAAGAAGCTGCCGCAGAAGGATTTGATGATATTGCAAGATTATTTGAAGGAGTAGCAGCCATTGAAAAAGAGCATGAAGAAAGATATAAACAACTGCTTGCAAACGTTCAAGGGGATTTGGTATTCTCAAAAGAAGGAGAAGTTGTTTGGCAGTGTTCCAACTGTGGCCATATTTGCGTAGGCAAGAAAGCACCACAGGTTTGTCCAGTCTGCAATCATCCACAGGCTTATTTTCAGGTAAAGGCACAGAATTACTAAAATAATGTAACAGTACATAAAAACAGATTAAAAAACACCTCAAAGAGATAAAATCTTTGAGGTGTTTTTAATGTGAAAAAGACAACCAGTTTCATTATATTTTGCAAGCAAAGAGGAAGTGAAAAGATAGGATTTGAAAGCTAAATGTATTTTTTTACAATTTTCAAAAAAGTGTCATAATATCTAGTGATAAAGGAATCATAATCTATCTTGGCAGCCATAACAGCGTGTCCAAGTTCTACTAAAAAAGTAGGAATCTCATCTTGTGGCATTACCCCTAATTCTTCACCAAAATGTTCTTTTCCCAGAAAAGGACATCCTTGGTGGAAGACTGCAAAAGCAGGTTTTGGTCCATGGGATGTTTGCTTCACACCACCCCGAAAACCAAGAGCACCAATTTGGTGGGCAGAGCAGGAAGACGGACAGCCGGAAATATGAATCTTAGGAAGTACCAAGTCAGGGAAATTTTCTTCTCTTACCTGTGCAATACATGTTTCTAAAAGATGCATGGAATCTCCAATTCCAACTTGACAAATAGAGGCTCCAATGCAGGCAACAGAAGTTTCAAAGAGAGTCTTTGCGCCATCTTCCGTTAAGGCTAACACCTGCCTGGCTTCATTGGGGGTAAGATTGATAAGATAAATTCCTTCTTCAGGAGTAATACGCATTCTTACATCTTCCATAGGAAGAATCAGTTCATACAGATGTTGAAAAAAGTCCGGTTTTGGATTTCCACCAATAGGATGATAAGAGACAGAATAAAGCCCAGACTGCTTTTGCATAATAGCACGAGGATGTTCTAGTACCCCGATGCCTGTTTTGATGATGGAATCTGGAGTAATAGTAAGATCTAAATCTTGAAAATCAAGGACTTGTGCCAGGTGTTTTTGATAAGCTTTGACATATCCTTCCTTTCCAAGAGTTTCTTGCATGTAACGTGTTCGTGCAGTAGCGCGATTCTGATAATTTCCATATTCCAGAAAAGTTAGAATCATAGCTTTGATATAATATAGGATTTTGTTAGGTTCCACTTGTTCAGCTACCTTAACACCCATACGTGGATTACGTCCTAGCCCTCCGGCACTATATACATCAAAGGTTTTATTTTTATTGGCAATAAAGCCTAAATCACGAAAAGAGGCATGGGTCATATTTTCGTGATTGTTGGAAAAGCATACTTTTAATTTCCGCGGCAGTGTCACCTTGTTAATAAAACTTAAAAGATAATCTGCAGCTTCCTTGGCATAGGGAAGCACATCAAAAGATTCGTTCACCTGAACACCTGAAAGAGGAGAACACATCACATTTCGTGGATAATCTCCACCACCACCTCGAGTAATAATTCCAAAATCAAAAGCTTCTTCTATTAAATTACAAACCTGCATGGCGCTTAAATTGTGAAACTGAATACTTTGACAGGTGGTAAGGTGTATCAAATCAATATGATACTTTTCAATACAGTCTGCTAAAAATTTCAAAGTATCTTTGGTAACTTCTCCTCCTGCTAATCGCAGTCGCAGCATACTTGCAGTTCCACCACGCTGTGCATAACTGCCAAATCCGCCAGAAAATCCTTTGTATTGTGCTACGCTGATTTCCTTGTTATAAAACTGTTTCGTCATTTTATGAAATTCCTTTAAATCCTCCCGAAATACTGCCGCATAATCTGTTGCCATAAGAACCTCCTAGTATTGTTGAAAACGCTCAGTGTGCTATTTTAGTGCGGTGATGTTATGATTTTTTTGTAATAAATTTAAGGATACCATATGAAACTGCTTTCTATTTGATTACATTATCATCATCTTATCACAATATATTCATAAAATAAAATTATAAATATTTATAAAACGATAAAAATTTGTTATAATGAAAATAAACGAAAGAGTGATTTTGATATCCAAACGAAAACCGCATATAGTTTATGTTCTGGTGAAAACGAAAAGAGGAAAAATGATAGATAACAGAATATATACTTTTTTGGAAGTATGTAAGACCATGAATTATACAAAGGCTGCAGAACAACTGCATATTACACAGCCAGCAGTCACACAGCATATTCATCACTTGGAAAAATTCTATGGTATAAAATTATTTGAGCTGAAGGGGAAAAAACTGTATTTAACATCACAAGGAGAAATGCTTCGTAAAATGTCCATTACCATGTGTGTAGATGAATTGCAGATTCAGAAGTTATTAGAAGACAGCATTTTAAAAAAAGAAACCATAAAGATGGGCGCAACATTAACCATAGGAGAATATGTGATTCCAAAGATACTTCCGGATTATCTTAAGGATTACCCTAAAACGGATGTATCTATCACAGTACAAAATACAGAAGTGCTTTTGAAACTATTAGAAGCCGGAGAAATAGAATTTACGATAATAGAAGGAAGATTTGATAAAAGTGCATATTCCTATACTCCCATTTCTAAAGAAAATTATATTGGAATATGCAGCAGAAAATATTATAGTAATCTTGGGAAAAAGCCAAAAGTTACTATGGAAGAGCTCTTTAAGGAAAGACTAATTATAAGAGAACCAGGGTCTGGTACACGAGGAATTTTAGAGCAATTTTTATGGGAACATAATCAGTCAGCAGATAAGTTTGCAGAACGAATCGAAGTATCTAATATGGGAGCAATCCGAAAACTTGTGATGGAAGACTGTGGAATCAGTTTTTTGTATCAGGCAGTAGTGGAAGAAGAATTATTGAAAAAAACCATCTATAAACTTCCCTTAGAAGACTTTGTTATTCAGAGAGAATTTAACTTTGTGTATCTAAAAAACAGCATTTTTTCTCAAAAGTATGATACAATAAGCACATATTTTAAGAGATGGAGAGGATAGCAAATGAAAAAAGCAATATTTTTTGATATTGATGGGACACTTTGGGATAAACAGCAGCAGATACCAGACAGTACCAAAGAGGCATTAGCACTGCTAAAGGAGAAAGGGCATTATCTGTTTATCAGCAGTGGCAGAACGAAAGCGTTTATTCCGGAGAAGAAATTGATGCAGTTTGGGTTTGATGGTATTTTAGCAGGTTGTGGTACGTATGGAGAATTTCAAGAAGAAGTAAAATATTATCATAAGATTCCCTTAAGCCAAATACAACAAGATTGTGAATTTCTAAATAAAATTGGAGCTACTTATGTATTAGAAGGAAGACATTATCTATATATGGATGAGGAACGTTTTCCAGAAGGTGATCCATTTCCAATATGGATGCGTAATACCTTGGCAGAACGTCTGCTGCCGATTAGGGGAAATGAGAATCAATTAGAAGTAAGCAAAATGAGTGTGAACTATATGGACAATATCAAACAGGTAGAAGAGGAATTTTCTAAGCGGTATCAAATTATTCACCATAGGGAAAAAGTCATGGAAATTGTACCAAAAGGACTTAATAAAGCCACCGGAATTCAAGAAATTTGTAAACTGTTAGGAATTGCCAGAGAAGATACCTATGCCTTTGGAGATAGTAGAAATGACTTAGAAATGCTAGAATACGTGGCGCATTCCGTAGCTATGGGAAATGGAACACAAGAACTCAAGGATGTGGCAGAATATGTTACCACAGATTTGTGGGACAATGGAATTTACAATGGATTAAAGTTTTATGGATTGATTTAGGTATGTGTGTGTTAGAGTAAAAATAATGAAGAAATCAAGCAGAATAATTGCAGAATAGGAGAAATCCGCTGCAGCTATTCTGCTTTTCATTACATAAGAAAGTCTTTTCCATGTACATAAGAAAGTCTTTCCTATGTAATGAAGAAACCAGTAGTGAGAACCATACTGTGGTGGAGAAACCAGCCAGCTGTTTCGTGATATAAATAGAGTTTATTTTTTGAAATTTGTCAGATGAATTTTAGTTAGCAGGAAAAAGAAAGGAACATTATTTATAGAAATTTTATAAAAATTTAATTGACAAAAACAAGTAACAGGAATAATATAGCAAAGAGTAAATAGATAACAATGTTAAATATCTACAAAGTACATGAATTAGAAAAAGGGGAAGAAGTATGGAAAAAAAAGAGGAACAACCAATGTATAGCAGAATGATGGAAGCATTTCACCGCATTCGCAAGGTAAATATTTCGACCATGATGGAAGTATCACAAATAGAGTTTTTTGCACTGCAGATTATTTATAAATATCAGGAAGAACATCTAGACAGAGAAGGCATTTATGTGTCAGATTTGGCAGAGAAACTTAAGATTGCATCTTCACAAACTTCACGCATGCTGCGAAACTTAGAAGAACGTCAATGGATTAGCCGAAGTATAGATACCAAGGACAGGAGAAATACTTATGTTATCATTACAGAACAAGGAAATCATCTTCGAGAAGACACCTCAAAGAAACTGATGTCTTATATTGAAAGTGTAATGGAGTCTATGGGAAGTGAAAAGGTAGAAGAACTGGTAAGCCTATGCAATGAAATGGTAGACGCAATGGAAAGAGAATTAAAAAAGCAAATTCAAGAATGATAACAACAGGAAAGGAAAAAATATATGGGAAAAATATTTAAGTATTTAAGTGCGTATAAGTCGGCAGTGTTTGGAATTGTAGTATTGCTGATTGTGCAGGCATATTGTGATTTATCACTGCCACAGTACATGTCGGACATTGTAGATGTTGGAATTCAGCAAGGAGGAATTGAACATGCAGCTCCAGAAGAAATGCGCGGAGAAACATTGGAAAACCTCTCTATTTTTATGGAACAGGATAAGATTGATAAGGTAACAGAATCTTATACAAAACAGAAAAATGGAACTTACAAATTGAACATTAAAAAAGAAGCAGAATTAGAAGAACTGGATAAGATCATGGGGATGCCTATGGTATTCATGTCCATGATGACAGAACAAAGTGGAATGGACATGAATACCATGAAAGAGATGATAAAAAGTGGGAAGATGACCAAAGAAGAAATTCTCACGCAGGAAGACGATGTAGAAAAGAAATTTGGAGATATGAGTGAGTCTATTATTTCTCAAAAGGCACTTTTATTTGTGCAGGAAGAATACAAGGCATTAGGCTGGGACTTGGGGGATTATCAAAATAGCTATTTATTTCGACTTGGGGGAAAAATGCTTGCCATGTCTGTAGTGATGATGGTATCGGCAATTCTAGCAGGTTTGCTGGCTGCTTATGTATCTGCAAAGGTAGGCATGAACTTACGAAGCAGAGTATTTAAAAAAGTAGTGGCATTTTCCAATCATGAGCTGGAAGAATTTTCAACAGCATCACTGATTACTAGAAGTACCAATGATATTCAACAGGTACAAATGGTATCTGTTATGCTTCTTCGTATGGTAGCTTATGCACCGATTGTGGGAATTGGGGGTGTCATCAAAGTTGCCAGTACTAGAACAGGAATGGGCTGGATTATTGGTGTGGCAGTAGGCAGTATTATCTTACTCGTAGGAGTTTTAATGTCAATTACAATGCCTAAATTTAAAAAAATGCAGACCTTGGTAGACCGTTTGAATCTGGTATCCAGAGAAATTTTAATGGGTATTCCGGTTATCCGTGCTTTTTCCAGAGAAAAGTATGAAGAAAAACGTTTTGCAGGTGCTAATCAAGATTTAATGAAAACACAATTGTTTACCAGCCGTGTAATGTCTATGATGATGCCCATGATGATGCTGATTATGAACTGCATTACCATTTTAATTGTTTGGTTTGGTGCAAAAGGAATTGACCTTGGAAATCTTCAAGTAGGAGATATGATGGCATTTATTACCTATACTATGCAGATTGTAATGGCATTTTTAATGATTACCATGATATCAGTCATGCTTCCAAGAGCAGGTGTAGCAGCAGGACGTATTGATGAAGTAATTAATACAAGTGAAACGATTGTAGACGTAAAACAACCATTAGATGATACCAAAAAAGATTGGAATGGCGAGGTGTCATTTGAAGATGTAACGTTCCAATATCCGGGAGCGGAAGAAGATGCACTCTCCCATATTTGCTTTACTGCAAAACCAGGGGAAACTACGGCGATTATAGGAAGTACTGGTTGTGGTAAATCTACATTACTAAATTTGATTCCAAGATTTTATGATGTGACACAAGGAAAAATCACAATGGACGGAATTGATATCAGAAACATGACACAGAAAAAATTAAGAAGCTTAATCGGTTATGTTCCACAAAAAGGGGTATTGTTTTCCGGTACGATTGCTTCTAATATTCAGTTTTCTGGTGATGTATCAGAAGACAAGATGAAAGAGGCAGCAAGAATTTCTCAATCGGAAGACTTTATCACAGAAAAAGAGGAAGAATACGAAAGTCATATTGCCCAAGGGGGTACCAACGTATCTGGAGGACAAAAGCAGCGTCTTTCTATTGCAAGAGCTATTGCAAAAAGCCCTAAAGTATTTCTATTTGATGATAGCTTTTCCGCACTGGATTATAAAACAGATATTGCTTTACGAAAAGCACTATATGAAAAAACAGCAGATGCGGCGGTAATCATTGTGGCACAAAGAATCAGTACTATTTTGCATGCGAATAAAATCATTGTGTTAGAGGACGGAGCAATAGCAGGGATGGGAACACATCAAGAATTAATGAAAACATGTGAAACATATCAAGAGATTGCAAAATCTCAGTTATCTCAAAAAGAGCTGGAAGGAGGTATGGCATTATGAGTGAAGGAAAAAAACAATCAGGTATGGGACATGGACCAGGTGGTATGCTGCCTGGAGAAAGAGCCAAGAATTTTAAAGGAACGATAAGCCAGCTTATGAACTATCTAGGACGCTATAAAATAGGCGTATTAATTGTAATGATATTTTCCATTGCTTCTACTGTATTTAGTATTACAGGACCTAAAATCTTAGGAAAAGCTATCACTGAATTATTTAATGGACTGGTAAGTAAAGTATCAGAAAACGGTGGAATAAATTTTGATAAAGTTGCTAGAATTTTATTGATTTTAATAGGCATTTATATCATCAGTGCAGTATGTTCCTTTATTCAAGGATGGCTGATGACCGGAATTATTCAAAAGATTTGTTTTAAATTCAGAGAAGATATCTCTACCAAAATAAACCGTATGCCCATAAAATATTTTGAATCTAGAACAGTGGGCGAAGTGTTATCACGAATTACCAACGATGTGGACACCTTAGGGCAAGGCTTAAACCAAAGTGTCACTCAATTAATCACCTCAATTACCATGATTATTGGTATTTTGATTATGATGTTAAGCATTAGTCCTATTATGACGTTAATTGCACTTGTTATTTTGCCGGTATCGGCCATTTTAATAGGAATTGTGGTGAAATTTTCACAGAAATATTTTGTGGCACAACAGAAATATTTAGGAAAAATCAATGGACAGGTAGAAGAAGTTTATAGTGGACATAATATTGTAAAAGCATTTAACAAAGAAGAAGATATGCTAAAAGAATTTGATGAAACAAATGGGATTTTGTTTCAGTCGGCATGGAAGTCACAGTTTTTATCAGGTATGATGCAGCCAGTGATGGGATTTGTAGGGAATCTTGGGTATGTAGCGGTTGCCATTGTGGGCGGAATTCAGGCAATTAATGGAAGCATAGAAGTAGGCGAAATCCAATCATTTATTCAGTATGTAAGAAACTTTACACAGCCGATTACACAGGTAGCCCAAGTATCCAATATGCTGCAGTCCACCGCCGCTGCCGCAGAACGTGTGTTTGAATTTTTAAATGAAAAAGAGGAAGATTTTATTGTAGAAAATCCAGTACAGATTGGAACTATGGAAGGAAATGTCAGCTTTGAACATGTTCATTTTGGATATGAGCAAGATAAAATAATTGTAAATGATTTTAACTGTCAAGTAAGATCAGGACAGATGGTGGCAATTGTAGGACCTACCGGGGCAGGAAAGACGACTATGGTTAAACTGCTTATGCGTTTTTATGATGTATTAAGTGGAAAAATTAAAGTAGACGGACATGATTTACGTGAATTTAACCGTAGCGAATTAAGAGAAAATTTTGGTATGGTATTACAGGATACATGGCTGTTCAAAGGAACTATTCTAGAGAATATCCGATACGGAAGACTAGAGGCTACAGATGAGGAAGTAATTGCAGCAGCAAAGGCTGCTCATGCACATCATTTTATTTCCACTTTACCAGGCGGATATGAAATGGAATTGAATGAGGATGCTAGTAATGTATCTCAAGGACAAAAACAGCTTCTTACCATAGCAAGGGCAATTCTTGCAGATAACCCTATTTTGATTTTGGATGAAGCAACTTCTTCCGTGGATACACGTACAGAAGGAAGAATTCAAAGGGCAATGAATAATTTGATGAAAGGCAGAACTAGTTTTGTTATTGCTCATCGTCTTTCTACTATTAAGGACGCAGATTTGATTTTGGTTATGAGAGATGGAGATATTATCGAACAGGGAAATCATCAGGAACTTCTTGCACAAAATGGTTTCTATGCAGAGCTTTACAACTCACAATTTGAAGAAGCAACTGCATAATCCTATGAAAATCTGTCATTCTATGCAGTAAAAATGATGCAAAGTTTATGATTTGTCACAAAAGTTTATTTTATAAGTAAGTATTTCCGACAATTTAGTGTGAAAAGTGGTAGAATAGAAGGAGTGACAGAAAGGATAGGTGGAATATGTTTGAGATAGGAGATTATATTGTATATGGAAACAGCGGGGTGTGCCGGGTAGATAAGGTAGGTATGATAGATAATATCAACGGAATACCAAAGGATAAGCTGTATTATACGTTATCCCCCATTTATTTAAAGGGAAGCACAGTATACACTTCTGTGGATAATCAGAGGGTTATTATGCGGCCGGTGATTTCTGAAAAAGAAGCAAGGGATTTAATTGACCACATCAAAGATGTGGAAGTTCTTTGGATTCCAGATGAAAAAGGACGGGAAGAAGCATACCAGACTGCTTTGAATACCTGCAATTGTGAAGAGCTGGTAAAAATCATCAAAACACTGTATGTGAGAAATGAGTCCCGAATAGCCGATGGAAAGAAAATGACCAATAGTGATAGAAAATACTTAAAGCTTGCGGAAGAATTTCTATATGGTGAACTAGCGCTTCCCCTTGGCATTGAGAAGAGTGAAGTAGAAGCCTTTATTATAGAAAAGTGTGATTTACAGCAAGAAGAAACAACTTGGAAGGTAAAAGAACAATAAAAGTTAGGTGATTTGCAAAAAAGCGCCATCTTGACTTCTCTGTTATGAAATGATATCATATTGAAACACAAGATATAGTATGGAAATATAAATAATCATAGAATTGATACTATATATATGAGTTTTCAAACAGAAAGAGGGAAAACGATGGAGAAGTATGTAAAAGTAATAAAAAAAGATGGAACAAAAGAAGAATTTAATATTCAAAAGGTAATTACTGCAGTGAATAAATCTGCATATCGTGCATTGATAAAATTTACAGAAGAAGAACTGGAATTTATCTGTCAGTTTGTAGAAGAAAAAGCAGAGGAAATGGGTCAGAAAGAGATTCCCATTTCCCAAATGCACAATATGGTAGAAGGAGCCTTAGAAAAGGTAAATCCTGTGGTAGCCAAAAGTTATCGAGATTATCGAAACTATAAGCAGGATTTTGTTCAAATGCTAGATGAAGTATATCAAAAAAGCCAGTCAATTATGTACATTGGGGACAAAGAGAACTCTAATACAGACAGTGCTTTGGTATCCACCAAACGAAGTCTGATTTTTAATCAATTAAATAAAGAATTATATCAGAAGTTTTTCATGACAACAGAAGAGATTCAAGCCTGCAGAGATGGATATATTTATGTCCATGATATGTCTGCAAGAAGGGATACCATGAATTGCTGCCTTTTTGACGTTCAAAATGTATTAAAAGGTGGATTTGAAATGGGGAATTTATGGTATAACGAACCTAAGACACTAGATGTTGCGTTTGATGTCATCGGTGATATTGTACTAAGTGCAGCAAGCCAGCAGTATGGTGGGTTTACAGTACCGAATGTAGAAACAATCTTAGAGCCTTATGCAGAAAAATCGTATCTAAAATATAAAGAACGCTATCAAAAACTTGGTCTAAGTGAAGAATGTGCGGAGACAGAAACCTGTCAGGATATTATCCGTGATTTAGAGCAGGGGGTACAAGGGTGGGAATACAAATTTAATTCTGTGTCTTCTAGCAGAGGAGATTACCCATTTATTACCATGAGCTTTGGAACAGGGACGGGACGTTTTGCCAAAATGGCATCTATAGCCATGCTGAATGTTCGCAGAAAAGGTCAGGGAAAATCCGGCTGCAAGAAGCCGGTACTGTTTCCAAAACTGGTGTTTTTATATGATGAGAATTTACATGGACCTGGAAAAGAATTAGAAGAAGTATTTGAAGCGGGAATTGAATGTTCTCGTAAGACCATGTATCCAGATTGGTTAAGTCTTACGGGAAAGGGATATATTTCCAGTATGTACAAGCAGTATGGGAAAATCATCAGTCCTATGGGCTGCCGTGCATTTCTTTCTCCATGGTACAAAGAAGGAGGCATGAATCCTGCAAATGATGAAGATAGTCCAATCTTTGTAGGACGTTTTAATATTGGAGCCGTAAGCTTACATTTGCCTATGATTTTAGCAAAGGCTAGAAAAGAAAGCAGGGATTTCTATCAAGTATTGGATTATTATTTGGAATTGATTCGTCAACTTCATATCCGTACCTATGCATATTTAGGAGAAATGCGTGCCTCTACCAATCCCCTTGCATACTGTGAAGGAGGCTTTTATGGAGGGCATTTAAGCATTCACGATAAAATCAAGCCACTGTTAAAATCGGCCACAGCATCTTTTGGAATTACAGCATTTCAGGAACTGCAGCAGCTCTATAATGGAAAGTCATTGGTAGAGGATGGGCAGTTTGCCATTGAAGTTTTAGAACATATTAATGAGAAAATTAATGAATATAAAAAAGAAGATGGCAATTTATATGCAATCTATGCAACACCAGCGGAAAATCTTTGTGGATTGCAGGTAAAACAATTCCGAAAAAAATATGGAATCGTGGAAAATGTATCAGACCGTGAGTATGTTAGTAATGGATTTCACTGTCATGTAACAGAAAATATTACCCCTATTCAGAAACAGGATTTAGAATATCGTTTTTGGGAATTAAGCAATGGAGGAAAGATTCAATATGTGAAATACCCCATTGATTATAATAAAGAAGCGGTAAAAACACTAATACGCAGAGCCATGGAAATGGGTCTTTACGAAGGAGTAAATCTGTCTTTGGCTTATTGTGATGATTGCGGATATGAGGAACTGGAAATGGAAGTATGCCCAAAATGCGGCAGCCGCAATCTTACCAAAATTGACCGTATGAATGGATATTTGTCCTATTCTAGAGTCAAGGGTGATACTAGATTAAACGATGCTAAAATGGCAGAGATTGCAGAACGCAAGAGTATGTAAGGAGAAGTTATGAGATACCACAATATAACAAAAGATGATATGCTAAATGGAGATGGACTTCGGGTGGTATTATGGGTGTCCGGCTGTTCCCATTGCTGTAAAGACTGCCAAAATCCGGTAACATGGGATCCAAACGGCGGACTGGAGTTTAATGATGCTACGAAAAAAGAATTATTTGAAGAATTAAACCATGATTATATTTCCGGAATCACATTAAGCGGTGGTGACCCTTTGTATTCTTCCAATCGTTTGGAGATAGGTGAACTTGTAAAAGAAATCAAAAAACGCTATCCTCAAAAAACAATTTGGATGTATACTGGATTTGAATGGGAGACCATAGCGGATTTAAAAATTATGGATGATATAGATGTTTTGATAGATGGTGAATTTATTTCACAGCAAAAGGATGTCATGTTACATTGGCGTGGGAGTGCCAACCAAAGGGTGATTGATGTACCAGCTTCCAAGAAACAAGGAAACGTAGTACTTCATTGTCAATAATGGAAAACGTTTATAAAAAAAGAAGGAGTATCTATTATTATGAAAAAAGAACCATTTGTATCCTACCAACAACTAAAGGAAATTGTAAAAGAATATCCAACGCCATTTCACCTTTATGATGAAAAAGGAATTCGCGATAATGCAAAAGCATTAAAAGAGGCGTTTTCTTGGAATGTTGGATTCAAAGAATATTTTGCAGTAAAGGCCACTCCTAATCCCTATTTACTTAATATTTTAAAAGAATATGGCTGTGGCTGTGATTGCTCTTCTTTAACAGAACTTATGCTAGCAGATGCGTTACATTATGAAGGAAAAGACATTATGTTTTCTTCAAATGCAACTCCTGCCAATGAATTTCAGTTTGCAGATCAAATTGGAGCAATTATCAATCTAGATGATTTTACGCATATTGATTTTTTAGAAAAAACCATTGGGAAAATACCGGAAACCATAAGCTGCCGTTACAATCCGGGAGGACTCTTTAAAATTAGTAATAGCATTATGGATAACCCTGGAGATGCCAAGTACGGATTTACTACAGAACAGTTATTTGAAGGTTTTAAGGTGTTGAAGGAAAAAGGTGCCAAACAGTTTGGCATTCATGCATTTTTGGCAAGCAATACCGTAACTAATGAATATTACCCTGCGTTGGCCAAGACATTATTTGAAGTTGCAGTAAAATTAAAAGAAGAAACGGGAGCGGATATTCGTTTTATTAACCTTTCTGGAGGAATTGGAATTCCATATAAACCGGATCAGGAACCGAATGATATCTATGCCATCGGAGAAGGTGTCCGCAAAGTATACCAAGAAGTATTAGTTCCGGCAGGAATGGGTGATGTAGCTATCTATACAGAATTAGGACGCTTTATGATGGGACCTTATGGCTGTATGGTAACCACAGCAATTCATGAAAAGCATACCCACAAAGAATATATAGGTTGTGATGCCTGTGCAGTAAATTTAATGCGTCCCGCCATGTATGGAGCATATCATCATATTACAGTAATGGGAAAAGATAACAACATCTGTGATCATAAATATGACATTACAGGTTCTCTTTGTGAAAATAATGATAAATTTGCCATTGACCGCATGCTTCCTAAGATTGACAGGGGAGATTTACTAGTGCTTCATGATACGGGAGCGCATGGATTTTCCATGGGATATAATTATAATGGTAAATTAAAATCAGCAGAAATTTTACTAAAAGAAGATGGAACAACGCAACTGATTCGCCGTCCGGAGATACCCAAAGACTATTTTGCTACATTTGACTGTTTTGATATATTAAAAGACATGAAATTATGATAGAACGTAAGGATATTTTATCGATTCCATTTCTAAAGAAAACGGCATTTACCGGAAGTTATCGAGGAATGCGATTTCGCCTTGCACAAATAAAAGAGGAAGAAAAAGTGTATCTGGAACTAGCGGCATGGAAGGGACCTTATGCTTATTCCGCCACACCTCAGGACAAAATGTTAAAAAAAGAAACGGAATTTTCCGAAAACGGAATTCAAGAAGGAATTGACTGGCTAAATCAAACATGGGAAGCAGACGCAAAAGAATTTGAACAGTCGGCTTCTCTATGGTAAAACGGGAGGCAGAAATATGACATGGAAAGAAAAAGCAGGTAAACTAAAAACGGATATTCCGGCAGTGTTTCTTGCACTTCGTCATAAGCAGACACCATGGTATGCAAAAGCAGTAGCAGGGCTTACCGTAGGATATGCATTATCTCCCATTGATTTAATACCGGATTTTATTCCTGTGTTGGGATATTTAGATGATTTGATTTTACTACCGCTTTTAATTGCATTAGTGGTGCATCTAATACCAAAAGAAGTCTTTGCAGAATGCAAAGAACAGGCACAAGATTTATGGAAGAATGGAAAACCCAAGAAATGGTATTATGCCATTCCCATTCTTCTTATTTGGTTATTCCTTCTTGTTCTTTTCATAAAGTTACTGTTTTAGGATGAACGATGTGTTTTGATATTATTTTTAATGCCTATGAAAGCAATGAAAGATACTATTGCGTAAGCGATTGCCGAAATAACAGAGGACTCTATTCCAAAATCGCCACCCGTAATCATAAACGATTTTGACCTGATAACATAAGTATAGATTGAATTTGTTTCAATGGTTATGAGAGAGAACATAACACCCACAAGTGTTCCAGCAACAAGAACTAAAGCACAACTTAGAAAATCAAAATCCATTCCAATAATATGAAGAACACCAAATAACAAAGAAGGTACAATGATTGCATAGTCTAAGCAGAATAGTTGCAATCATTTTTTTAGTAGTCATTTTTTTCTCCATTGAGATTTCTCCTTCGCAAAATATCAATAATCTTGGTTACAGTATAACAAAAAAATAGTTGAAAGCAAATGTAGAAACACATCTGTTTTCAACTAACTTTTATACTGCCGGCAGCGGGACTTGAACCCGCACGTGGTTGCCCACAACAGATTTTGAGTCTGCCTCGTCTGCCATTCCGACACGCCGGCATTTGTTCCTTAGAACAAGTGATATGTTATCATAGATAAATAGAAAAAGCAAGTCTTTTTTATAAAAATATCTGCTATTGAACCTAGGAATAGAACGTGATACAATAAAAAGCAGTAAAATAGAAGGAAAGGAATGTATGATATATTTTGTTTTCGAGGAATTTGTGGGAATCATCTTATTCATACTAGGAAATGTAATATGAAAAAAACAATTAATGCACCAGGAGCACCAGCAGCAGTAGGACCATATGTACACGCAGTAGAAGCTGGAGGATTGATTTTTACCTCCGGACAGTTGGGATTACTTCCGGATACCGGGGTACTTGCAGAGGGCATAGAAGCCCAGACACATCAAAGTTTTCAGAACTTGGATTTAGTATTGAAAGCAGCAGGAAGCGATTTTGACCACGTAGTAAAAACAAGTGTATTTTTAGATGATATCAATGATTTTGCAAAAGTAAATGAGGTATATGCTCAGTACTTTAAAGGAGAAACTCCAGCACGTTCTTGCGTACAGGTAGCAAAATTACCTAAAGGCGGACTAGTTGAAATTGAGGTTATTGCAGTTAAGAAGGATGTATAAAATGATATCAGAAAGAATAGAAGCCTTAAGGGCACAAATGGAACAGAGAAACATTGAAATGTATATAGTACCTACTTCTGATTTTCATGAATCTGAATATGTAGGAGATTATTTTAAAGCAAGAAAATATATGACAGGATTTACTGGTTCCGCAGGAACAGCAGTGATTACAAAAACACAGGCGGGGCTTTGGACGGATGGAAGATATTTTATCCAAGCAGAGCAGCAGCTTAAGGATACGCCGGTGACACTGTTTAAAATGTCAGAAGAAGGTGTCCCTACTGTAATAGAATTTATAAAGAAAAATCTTTCTCAAGGTGGCTGCTTGGGATTTGACGGACGTGTGATGAATTCAAAAACAGGAGAAGAATACGAGAAAATTGTAATGGATAAAAAAGGTTCATTGCATACGACAGAAGACTTGGTGGGATTGATTTGGCTAGAGCGCCCACAACTGCCTAAAAACCCTGTATTTATTTTGGAAGAAAAATATGCCGGAGAAAGTACTCAAAGCAAGTTGAAACGTGTGCGAACAAAAATGGAAGAAAAAAAGGCAAATGTGCACATTTTAACGTCCTTGTATGATGTGGCATGGTTTTTGAATATTCGCGGTGGAGATATTGATTGTGTTCCAGTGGTACTTTCTTTTATAACAATTACAGAGCATGAAGTAAATTGGTTTATTCATGAGGAAGTACTAAACCCGAAATTAAAAGAATATTGCAAAGAAAACAAAATAACAATAAAAGCATATGAGGACATATATCAATATGCGGAGGAAATAGCAGAAAATAAGACGGTACTTTTAGATAAAAATATTGTAAATTATCGTATTTGCCACAGTTTACAGCCTAAAGTCACCATTTTGCAGGACAGCAATCCAACAGAAGCCATGAAAGCTATTAAGAATGAAACTGAGCAAAACAATATAAGAAATGCACATGTAAAAGATGGTGTGGCATTTACAAAGTTTATGTACTGGTTAAAGACCAATATAGGAAAGATACCAATTACAGAAATGTCAGCGTCTGATTATCTAGAAGAGCGCAGAAGAGAACAGGAACTTTTTGTAGATTTGAGTTTTACTACCATTAGTGCGTATGGAGCAAATGCTGCCATGATGCATTACACTGCTACACCACAGTCCGATGCAGAATTAAAGCCACAGGGATTTTTATTGGTGGATTCCGGTGGACATTATTTAGATGGAAGCACTGATATTACTAGAACCATGAGTCTTGGAACCTTGTCAAAGGAAGAAAAGCTTCATTTTACAACGGTATGCCGATCCAACTTAAATCTTGCAGCAGCAAAATTCCTATATGGATGTACGGGACATAATTTAGATATACTGGCAAGAGGACCATTGTGGGATTTAGGACTGGACTATAAATGTGGAACTGGACATGGAATTGGTTATTTATTAAATGTACACGAAGGACCCAATGGATTTCGCTGGAAAGTGGTACCAGAGCGCAATGACAGCTGTGTATTAGAAGAAGGTATGATTACCACAGATGAACCTGGAGTATATATTGAAGGGAATTATGGAATACGTACTGAAAATGAAATTATCTGTAAAAAAGCAGAGAAAAATGAATATGGACAATTTATGGAGTTTGAAACAATTACGTATGCTCCTATTGATTTAGATGCTGTGATACCAGAAGAAATGACATCTACAGAGCGCAGAAGATTAAATGAGTATCACAAAATGGTGTATCGAGAGATTTCATCATTTCTCACACCAGAAGAAAAAAAATGGTTAAAAGAATACACAAGAGAGATTTAGATAAGAGAAAAATTTATAACTTTTAAAACTGTGCCATATGGTGTAAAATAGAAACAGCGTTATGTTCTAATTAAATCAAAGAAGGAAACTAAAATAGAATGAGCAAAAAAATAGTTTTAATTGATGGACATAGTATTTTGAATCGGGCATTTTTTGGAATTCCGGACTTAACCAATGCAAAAGGACTTCATACCAATGCAATCTATGGATTTCTGAATATTTTATTTAAAATATTAGAAGAAGAAAAGCCGGAATATCTTACCGTAGCATTTGATGTACATGCTCCTACGTTTCGGCATAAAATGTATGAAGCCTATAAAGGAACTAGAAAACAAATGGCAGAGGAATTACGCCAGCAGGTACCTGTGATGAAAGAAGTTCTAACATCTATGGGGGTTACCATTGTCGAAAAAGAAGGGTACGAAGCAGATGATATTTTGGGAACCATTGCAAAATATAGTGAGCAGCAGGGACTATTGGTTTCGCTAGTATCCGGTGACCGGGATTTACTTCAGCTGGCAAGTGATAAAATCAAGATAAGAATTCCAAAAACCAAGCGTACTGGAACTGAAATTGAAGACTATTTTGCATCTAATGTAAAGGAAAAATATCAGGTCACCCCCAGTGAATTTATTGATGTAAAGGCATTAATGGGGGATTCTGCGGACAATATCCCAGGCGTTCCTGGAATTGGAGAAAAGACAGCGACCGCTTTGATTACCACCTATGGCAGTATTGAAAATGCCTATATTCATATAGAAGAAATAAAGCCACCTCGTGCGCAAACTAATCTTCGTGAACATTATGATATGGCACAGATGAGCAAAACACTGGCAACCATTGAAGTCAATGTTCCTATTGATTATGAATTAGATAAGGCCAAGCTGGGAGATTTATTTACAAAAGAAGCCTATGTCTGGATGAAAGAATTGGAATTCAAAAACATGTTAAGCCGATTTCAAGTGGAAGTATCGGCAAGCCCATTGGAGCAGCATTTTCAGAAAATAACTGAAAAAAAAGAAGCAGAACGAATGTGGAAAAAAGCCAGTAAAGGTATCAAACTTGGAATTCAGCTTATCACAGACATTCAGGCAGGGAAAGAAAGAGAACAAGGACAATTAACATTTGAAAATTTTTTAAATCCTGACAATCAAAAAGCCATGGGAGAGATTCTTGGAGCAGGAATTGTGTTTGGTGAAGAGGATATTTATTATGTGAAATCGGGGGAACAAATTACTGGTGAATATATTGTGGCATCTATAGAACAATTAATACAAGATGCAGACAGTGTGGGAACATTTGATTTGAAAAGCCAACTGAAGTATTTGTCCATTTCAAAAGAAGAAAGAGGTAAAATATCAGATATACTGATTGGGGCCTATTTACTGAATCCGCTGAAAAATGATTATGAATATGATGACATTGCCAAAGAATATTTGAATAGAGCAATTTCAGGAAGACAGGATTTACTAGGTAAGAATTCACTTTGGCAGGCTTCTATGGAACGAGAAGCAGAGTTTGTAAAATATATATGTTTTATGACCTATACGTCGTGGGCGGCTGCTGAAAAATTAAACCAAAAGCTTCTAGAAACTGGGATGAAAGAACTTTATCAAAATATAGAAATGCCCTTGGTGTATACATTATCTGACATGGAGCAAGAAGGGGTACAAGTGGATGCACAGGCATTAAAAGACTATGGAGATGCCCTTCAGATTAAAATATTGGAATTGGAGCAGGAAATCTATCAACAGGCAGGAGAAGAATTTAATATTAACTCTCCCAAGCAGTTAGGTGTCATTTTATTTGAAAAGCTGGCAATGCCCTATGGAAAGAAAACAAAGACAGGATATTCCACCGCAGCAGATGTATTGGAAAAGTTAGCAGCAGATTATCCATTGGTGTCGAAAATATTAGAATATCGTCAGCTTACTAAGTTAAAATCTACCTACGCAGATGGCTTGGGTGCTACAATTCAAGACGATGGAAGAATTCATTCCACCTTTAATCAGACTATTACAGCAACAGGAAGAATTAGCAGTACAGAGCCAAATCTGCAAAATATTCCTATTCGAATGGAATTAGGTCGAAAGATTCGTAAAGTATTTACCTCCAAAGAAGGTTGTGTTTTAATAGATGCAGATTATTCTCAGATTGAACTTCGAGTACTGGCACATATGTCTTTAGATGAAAACTTAATTCAGGCATATCGTGAGGCACAGGATATTCATCAAATGACAGCATCACAAGTATTTCATATCCCGTTTGATGAAGTCACTTCCTTACAGCGACGAAATGCAAAAGCAGTGAATTTTGGTATTGTATATGGAATCAGTTCTTTTGGATTAAGCCAGGATTTAAGCATAACCCGTAAGGAAGCAGCAGAATATATTGAAAAATATTTTGAAACATATCCAAGGGTAAAAGAATTTTTGGAAAGTTTAGTGGTACAGGCGAAAGAGAATGGATTTGTTACTACGATGTTTGGCAGAAGAAGACCAATTCCGGAATTATCTTCCAGTAATTTTATGCAAAGATCTTTTGGAGAAAGAATTGCCATGAATTCACCAATCCAAGGAACCGCAGCAGATATTATTAAAATTGCAATGATTCGAGTAAATGAAGTACTAAAAGAGCAAAAGCTTGCAGCACGATTAATTTTACAGGTACATGATGAATTATTAATAGAGGTACCTAGAGATGAAATAGCAAAGGTAGAGGCTATTTTGAAACAGGAAATGGAACATGCTGTGCAATTGGCTGTAAAACTGGAAATAGATATGAACCAAGGTCTTGACTGGTACGAAGCACATTAACGACAAAGGAGTTTTGATATATGCAGGTAATTGGAATTACCGGCGGAGTAGGAGCAGGAAAATCCGCCATTTTAGAGTATTTGGAAGAAACTTACAGAGTAAAAACGCTGGTGGCAGATGAAATTGCCCATGAGCTGATGCAGCCGGGAACGGAATGTTATCAACGACTGCTAAAATTTTTACCACAGGATGTGTATCGGGATGATGAAACCATAGACCGCAAATTGTTAGCAGAACATTTATTCGGATACGAAAGATTACGTCGAAGAGTAAATAGAATAGTTCATCCGGCTGTAAAAGAAGTTATTCTACAGCAAATAGAGGAATTGAAAAGTAAAGGACAGCTGGATTACATTATTATTGAGGCAGCTTTGCTGATAGAAGAGCATTATGAAGAAATTTGCGATGGAATGTGGTATGTATATGCTTCAGAAGGAACTAGAAGAAAGCGATTGAAAGATACCAGGGGATATTCACAGGAGAAGATAGAACAGATTTTTTCTTGCCAGCTTCCGGAAAACAGGTATCGGGAAAATTGTACAGCAGTTATAGATAACGATGGAAGTATAGAAAATACGGTAGAACAACTGGAAGAAATCATCAATAATAGTAAGGGAGATACAATACGGATGGAACAACAGTTAAATGGAAACCCATTGGTGTTTGGACTGGATATAGGAACTAGAAATATAGTGGGAACAGTAGGCTATCAAGATGAGAATGAGTTCATTGTAGTGGCACAGTGTGTGAAAGAACATGAAACACGTTCCATGCTAGATGGTCAAATCCATGATATCAGACGCGTTGGACGCACCATTCATGGGGTAAAACGGTTGTTGGAAGAACAAATTCATATGCCATTAGAAGAAGTCTGTATTGCAGCCGCAGGTCGTGTATTGAAAACAGTAACTACCAATGTAGAACATGAATTTCCAGAAGAAACTGTTGTAGAAGGAGAAGATGTACATACGCTGGATTTGCTTGGAGTAGAAAAAGCGCAGCATATTTTAAATGAATACAATGATACCAAATTTAAGTTTTATTGTGTAGGATATTCTGTGGTGAAATATTACTTAAATGGAGATGTATTCTCTAGTTTAGAAAATCATAAAGCGGATATCATTAGTGAAGACTTGATTGCAACTTTTTTACCCGAGGATGTAGTTGATGGCTTGTATTCTGCCGTTGAAATGGCAGGATTAACCGTGGCAAATATGACATTAGAGCCTATTGCCGCCATTAATGTAGCTATTCCAGAAACATTCCGTATGTTAAATATTGCATTGGTGGATGTAGGAGCAGGTACTAGTGATATCTGTATTACCAAAGATGGAAGCATTATTGCATATGGCATGATTCCAAGCGCAGGGGATGAACTGACAGAGCTGATTGTACATCACTATTTAGTAGACTTTAAGACAGCAGAACACATTAAACTTTCTTCTACAGAAAATGAAAATATTGATTATCGAGATATTATGATGATTAAACATACCATTCCGGCTACAGAGGTATGGGAATTATTAACACCTAGAATAGAATCACTTACCAAAGAAATTGCGGATAAGATTAAAGAATTAAATGGAAACCAAACAGTGAGTGCAACCTTTATAGTAGGTGGTGGTGGTAAGATTCATGGATTTGCAGAACAGCTGGCAGAAGAGCTAGAACTGCCTTATGAGCGTGTAGCACTTCGTGGGGAAGAAGTACTGCAGGAAATTCATTTTGAACAGCCAGAGATTAAGAAAGATCCTTTACTGGTTACCCCAATTGGAATTTGTTTGAATTATTATGATCAAAAGAATAATTTTATCTTTGTGCGATTTAACAAAGAACGGATAAAATTATATGACAATAATAAACTTACTATTGTAGATGCAGCTATGCAGGCTGGATTTCCAAATGAACAGCTATTCCCAAGACGTGGAAAAGAGATTAATTTTACGGTAAATGGCAAGAAACGAATTGTACGTGGAGAGGCGGGTGAAGCTGCCCAAATTCGTATGAATGGTAAAAATGCCAATATTAATACACCACTAGAACCTAATTGTGAGATTACAATTGAAGCATCTACTATGGGAGAAGCAGCGATATACTTATTGGAACAACTAGAAGAATATGGCAATGATTCCCTTACTTTCGAGGTAAATGGAAGAATGGTAATCTGTCCTAAATTTGTAGAAGTAAATGGAATGCTAGAGTCTCCCTACTATGAAATTCAAGAAAATGATGAAATTGAAATGCGCAATTTCTATACCGTAGAACAATTGATGGAATTTATGGACGTGGAAGTAGTAATGGAATATGAGATTTTAGTAAACAACAGACAGGCAGAATTAGATACGTTAGTCTATGAGAATTTTTCGGTAGAATGGACAACTTATGATTATGATAGAAGTATCATCGAAGCAGAAATTGAGATACAGACACAGTCTGAAACAGTGGAAGATATTACACAAGAAGACGATATAGCACAAAATGCTGCTGAGAAGGAAAATAAAGAAGAGTTTACAGAAGAAAAGTCCATGGGACAGAATGCTGAAATAGAGCAAGGTACTGAAATAGAGAAGAATACCCAAACAGAGCAGAACACCCAAGTAAAACAGAATATCCCAACAGAACAAAATACCGAACTAGAACAAAGTATCCAAACAAAACAGAATACCCAAACAGGACAAAATACCGAACTGGAACAAAGTATCCAAACAAAACAGAATACCCAAACAGAACAAAATACCGAACTGGAACAAAGTATCCAAACAAAACAAAATACCCAAACAGAACACAATGACGAACTAGAACAAAATGTCGAACTGGAACAAAGTATTCCAACAGAACACAATACCCAAACAGAACAAAATACCGAACTGGAACAAAGTATCCAAACAGAACACAATACCCAAACAGAACAAAATACCGAACTGGAACAAAGTATTCAAACAGAACAGAATACCGAACTAGAACAAAATACAAAACTAGAACAGAATGCCGAACTAGAACAAAATACAAAACTAGAACAGAATACCGGACTAGAACAAAGCACCGAAACAAAACAAAGTACTATTAATGAAGAAAATATTAAATTAGATCAAAGCACCCAAACACAACAAAATGCTGTAACAGAACAACATACGAAAACAGAAGAACTTGCAGAAATGGAATATGCAGTTGAAACGAATACAGAAGTAAATTCCAATGACCTAGATGCTGAGAATTTGAATTTTGAAAATGTGGATTCTAAAGAACCTGATACCGAAAACATGATTTCCATAGAAGCAGATAATGAGGAATTAAATTCCAAAGAACTAGATTCCAAAGAACTAGAAGGAAGCAGTGAAGAACCAACTCAGGAAGAATTAGAACGCAAACTAATGGAATCCAGATTGGCTGCAGAACAAGATATTCGTCCGACCATACAGCAGACGAAGATTCATTCTATTACAAAGGAAGTTGCAATAGTGCTGCATGTGATTGTAAATGAGATGCCTGTGGTACTGAAAGGAAAATCTTCTTATATTTTTGTAGACGTATTTGATGAAATCGATTTTGATTTGAATTCAGGAAATGGCAGGGCTATTATTACTAGATTGAATGGAGAAGAACCATCTTATTCTGGAATATTAAAAGACGGTGATGTGATAGAAATTTACTGGCGGGAGAACTAAAACTTATGAGATTATGCAGTATTGCAAGCGGAAGCAGCGGAAATTGTATTTTTGCTGCTTCTGACCAGACAAGCTTGCTGGTAGATACCGGAATCAGTGGAAAAAGAATAGAAGAAGGATTGAATGTAATTGGTCAAACCACGAGGGAAATCGATGGTATTTTAGTTACCCATGAGCATTCAGATCATATTAGTGGTCTTGGAGTGTTAGCACGAAAATATGGGATTCCCATTTATGCAACACATGGAACAAAATTAGCGATATTAGCGTGCAAAAGTGTGGGAAAAATAGCAGAAGATTTATTTGTTGAGATTGAAGAAGACAAAGAATTTACAATAGGAGATTTCACGATTAATCCGGTAGCAATTTCTCATGATGCAGCACAACCCACAGCATATATTTTTCACCAATCTAATAAATCTATGGCAGTAATGACAGATTTAGGACAGTATGATTCTAATCTTGTTAAAAAAATGCAGAATTTAGATGCACTGCTGTTAGAAGCTAACCATGATGTACATATGCTTCAAGTAGGGTCATATCCCTATTATCTCAAACAACGCATTTTAGGAGAACGCGGTCATTTATCCAATGAACTGTCAGGTCAGCTATTAAGTGAAGTACTTCACGATAGATTTCAAACAGTGATGCTTGGACATTTAAGTAAAGAAAATAATTATGAACGT
The DNA here is from genome assembly GCA_036653135.1 of Lachnospiraceae bacterium. Taxonomy (GTDB): domain Bacteria; phylum Bacillota; class Clostridia; order Lachnospirales; family Lachnospiraceae; genus Petralouisia. The sequence continues at coordinate 24,956 of JAVVUO010000014.1, read as the reverse complement.
CTTGCATATGAAACAGTACGATTAGAAGTAGACATGGCGGATAATGCCTATAAATCTTCTGATTTTCCCATACAGGTAGCAAATAGGGACACCGTTTCAAATATGATTGAAATAGGATAATATCATGTTATCAATCATCAATTTTTATCTATATGTAAGGGTGAATAAATTATTTGATATAGAAAAAGACAATGAATGAAATTAGAGGAGAACAATAATGAAAAAGAATATGGACAGAACAATTATTACGGTAGTAGGAAAGGATACAGTTGGAATTATTGCAAAGGTATGTACTTATTTGGCAAATAATCATATTAATGTATTAGATATCAGTCAAACCATTGTACAGGATTTTTTCAATATGATGATGATTGTAGATTTACAAGAAGCATCTAAAACCTTTGGACAGACATCGAAGGAATTAGAACAGATAGGAGAAGAAATAGGAGTTCATATTAAGTGTCAAAGAGAAGAAATATTCAATAAAATGCACAGAATCTAAGGAGCGGTGAAATGATAAATATTTGGGAAGTAAATGAAACAAATAAAATGATAGAGCAGGAAAACTTAGACGTACGTACTATTACGTTAGGTATTAGTTTATTAGATTGTATCGATTCAAATTTAGAAATATTAAATAAAAATATTTATGAAAAAATCACCACAGTAGCAGAAAAATTAGTGGAAACAGGAGCGGCAATTGAACGAGATTACTGTATTCCAATTGTAAATAAGCGTATTTCTGTTACACCTATTGCATTGATAGGCAGCGCAGCATGTAAATCACCACAGGATTATGTGAGGATAGCTAAAACATTAGATGAGGCGGCTAAAAAAGTAGGTGTGAACTTTATTGGAGGATATTCCGCATTGGTATCGAAAGGCATGACAAAGGGAGAGGAATATTTAATTCGTTCTATTCCAGAAGCACTTGCTTGTACAGAACGAGTATGCAGTTCCATCAATGTAGGTTCTACCAAGACAGGAATTAATATGGATGCGGTAAAATTAATGGGACAAATTGTATTGCAGACAGCAGAATATACAAAGGAAAACGATTCCTTAGGCTGTGCAAAACTGGTTATCTTTTGCAATGCTCCAGATGATAATCCATTTATGGCAGGTGCGTTTCATGGAGTAACAGAATCAGATGCTGTAATTAACGTAGGTGTTTCAGGACCTGGAGTTGTAAAAAAAGCATTAGAATCCGTAAGAGGCGAAAGCTTCGAGGTACTTTGTGAAACCATTAAAAAAACAGCATTTAAAATTACTAGAGTAGGTCAGCTAGTTGCCAAAGAAGCAAGTAAACGCTTGGGAATTCCCTTTGGAATTATTGATTTATCCTTAGCACCAACACCGGCAATTGGAGATTCTGTAGCAGAAATATTAGAAGAAATCGGATTGGAATATGCGGGAGCACCAGGAACTACAGCGGCACTTGCACTATTAAACGATCAAGTGAAAAAAGGTGGTATCATGGCATCTTCTTACGTAGGAGGATTAAGTGGCGCATTTATTCCAGTAAGTGAAGACCAGCGTATGATTGATGCAGTAGAAGTGGGAGCATTAACATTGGAGAAGTTAGAAGCTATGACATGTGTGTGTTCGGTTGGACTTGATATGATAGCAATTCCTGGGGACACCTCTGCTGCTACTATTTCTGGTATTATTGCAGATGAAATGGCTATTGGAATGATTAATCAAAAAACTACTGCCGTACGTTTGATTCCAGTTATTGGAAAAGGAGTAGGGGAAACTGTAGAATTTGGCGGCTTATTGGGACATGCACCGGTGATGCCGGTAAATGCGTATAGCTGTGAAGCGTTTATCAATCGTGGGGGAAGAATTCCGGCACCAGTTCACAGTTTTAAAAACTAAAAAGAGAAGCATAGATAAAATACTATGCTTTTGAGGATACCAAAATGGAAGGAAAACTATTTTCCAATAAAGAACTAAAAAGATTGATATTACCTTTAATATTTGAACAGATGCTTGCTATGGCCGTAGGACTTGTAGATACGATTATGGTGTCATCATTAGGAGAGGCTGCCATTTCGGGAGTCTCTTTGGTTGATATGATAAATCAGCTTGCAATTGGTGTGTTTGCAGCTATGGCAACAGGTGGCGCAGTAGTAGCAGCACAGTATATTGGACACAGGGATAAGAAAAAAGCATGTGAATCAGCCAATCAGCTATTTTTTGTTGCAATTGGTATTTCCCTGGTGATTATGATTATTTGCTTAGCCTTCAAACATGATATTTTAAGATTATTTTTTGGCAGCATTGATGAAAGAGTAATGAAAAGTGCCACAACTTATTTTGTGATTTCAGCAATCTCATATCCTTTTTTGGCAGCTTATAATAGTGGAGCAGCGCTGTTTCGGGCAATGAGCAATTCGAAGATTTCATTACAAATTTCATTTGTAATGAATGTTATAAATGCAGTATTAAATGCAGTATTTATTTTTGGACTGCATTTAGGTGTGGCAGGTGCAGCACTGGCATCTTTGATTGCAAGGGCAGTAGCAGCTATCATTATTAGCATATTACTGAAAAAATCTCAGGGGGTTATTCATTTTGTTAAATTAGAACGTCCCTGGATTCAGAAGGATATGGTGAAGAAAATTTTGTACATTGGGGTACCAAATGGACTGGAAAGTGGAATGTTTCAATTAGGAAGAGTACTGGTGGTTTCCATTATTTCAGGATTTGGAACGGTACAGATTGCAGCCAATGCGGTAGCAAATAATATAGATGGTCTTGGAGTAATTCCTGGCAGTGCAATGGGACTGGCTATGATAACGGTAGTAGGTCAATGTGTTGGTGCCGGTGATTATAAGCAGGCAAATTATTATATTAAAAAGCTGATGAAAATAACCTATGGCTCCATCTGGATTTTAGACGGAGCTATCTTACTGGCATTACCTTGGATTTTACAGTGGTATCATTTATCTCAGGATACCATAGAACTGGCATGGATTCTAATTATGATTCACAATGGATGTGCCATGCTGCTATGGCCATTATCTTTTGTCTTGCCCAATGCACTGCGAGCATCTAATGATGTGAAATTTACTATGTGTATTTCTGTTTTTTCTATGTGGGCATTTCGTATTCTACTTAGTGTGATACTGGGAAAATATTTTAAAATGGGAGCAATTGGAGTGTGGATTGCCATGATAGCAGACTGGATTTTTCGTGACATTTGTTTTGTTTGGCGCTTTATCAGCAAAAAGTGGCAGAAAAATAAACTGATTTGAAAATACAAGGTGCTATGATTTGAAACAAGGGAAAATAGCAAAAGAGAAAGTGAAAAATAAATTGTGTAATATTTTACGATATGATATACTATATCGTGATTACTTAGTTACGTTTTTTGGGCTTAGTAAGAAGGATAGTCAATGGAAAATAGTTGAAAAAATAAAGCATTATCGGAGGTGGCAACCTTGAACGAAAGAGAGAATTACTTAGATAATCTATTAAATAAACTAAATGGAACAGGGAAAGACCAAGGGACACAGCCGGACACAGAGGATGAGTTCCTAAAAAGTTATGACAGCAGTCTTCCCAAAATAGATGAAGATGATTTTCTAAAAGAATTTGAGAAAAGTATGGTACAACCAGAATTAGACTTAAACATGGGGATGGACATTGATTTAGCGTTGGATTCTTTTGAAGAAGAAGGTATGGATTTTGGCTTTGAAGAAGAAATAAAGAAACCAACAGTACAAGAAAAACAGATAAAGAAACAGGCGAAAGTACCCCATAACTTTTTAGACGATGTGGATAGTATTGTAAATAGTGTGAAAAATGAAATTTTGTCAGATGACAAGATAGAAAAATATAACGATATTCCCATAGATGATACAGCAATTGGAAACGAAATAGATGAATTAGCAGATAGCATTCCATCCTATCATGATGAATTTATGGTAAATACATTAGATCGTGAGTTAGAAGATGCAGCATCTGCATCCAAAGACAAGGAAGCAGATTTATTTCAATTACTGGCGGATACATCACAGGATGAAGAAAAAGCCGAAGTGGATGATTTATTTCAACAAGATGAGATGCCCATGGACGAACTGCAGTCCATGGCAATGGACTTAGCAAATGAAATTGAAAGTTTAAACTTGTCAGATGAGAAAGAAAATAAAGATAAAGATTCTGCAAGCAGTTCGTCAAAGGCAGATGAGAAGACATCTCTAAAAGATAAAAAACTATCTAGAAAAGAAAAGAAATTATCCAAAAAAGAAAAGAAAGCAAAAGAATCTAAAAAAAATAGTACAGAAGAATTGCAAGACAGTATTTGGAAGCGTCTTGGGAGATTGTTTTTTGGAGAAGTAGAGGAAAAAGAATTAATTCCCTCGCAGCAAAATGGAATAGAAGAAATTCAAGATATTGAACATATTTCAGATGAAAATCTAGAGATACTGCGAGAATTAGAATCCAATCGACCTCCTACAGAAGAAGAGAAAGAGCAGAAAAAAAAGCAGGACAAGGCAGAAGCCAAAGCACAAAAAAAGAAAGAAAAAGAAGAGAAAAAAGCAGAAAAAAAGGCGAAGGCAGCTCAGAAAAAAAAGGAAAAGCAGGACAAACCCAAAAAAGAAAAAAAACCAGCAGAACCAGTGGAGAAGCTAAAACCATTGCCCAAAGGTCCCGTTGTTTTAATTTTACTAGTGGGAATTTCATTGGTTATTTTGGTAAATCTACTTAGTGGCATTACTGGTTACAATACCAGCATTTCACAAGCAAAAGAGTACTATGCGCAAGGAAATTATGTAGATTCTTATGGGTGTTTATCGGAAAAAACCGTAAGGAAAGCAGATCGGCCTTTTTACGAAAAAGTAAAATTATCAGCAAGAGTACAACAACAGATAAATTTATTTGAAGCATATCAACAGCAGCAAATGCAGGAAGAAGCACTCAGTGCCTTGATTTGCGGAATAGGAAGATATGATAATAATTTTCAGGCAGCCAGTGAGGCAGGTGCGGCACCGGAGTTTGAAACTATGATAGTTAAGATTCAAGAAGCACTGACAAGTAATTATAATATGAGTCCAGAGCAAGCTAGAGCTTTATATGCAATCAGAGATAAAGAAGAATATACATATGCAGTCTACGAAGCGATAGCAGGGCTTGGATAAGGGAAATAAGCACGAAGACAGGAGATACAGCATGATAGCAATAATTGATTACGATGCAGGAAATCTTAAAAGTGTGGCAAAGGCATTTGAATTTTTAAATGAGGAAAGTATTATTACCAGAGAGCGAAAAGAAATTCTTAAGGCAGATAAAGTTGTTTTACCAGGGGTGGGAGCCTTTGGGGAAGCCATGGAACAATTGAAACGCTATGAACTGGACAAGGTAATTAGTGAAGTTACACAAAAGAACACTCCATTTCTTGGAATCTGTTTGGGATTGCAGTTGTTATTTGAAGGAAGTGAGGAGAATGAAGGGGTAGAAGGACTTGGAATTTTACAAGGGGACATTGTAAAAATACCCCATAAGCCTGGGCTTAAAATACCCCATATTGGATGGAATTCTCTGCATTTACAGCAGGAGGGAAGATTATTTCAAGGGATTTCTCAAGAATCATTTGTATATTTTGTACATTCTTTTTATTTAAAAGCAAAAGAAGAAACTATAGTAACTGCCACCACAGAGTATAATGTGAAAATTCATGCATCTGTGGAGCAAAATCAGATATTTGCCTGTCAATTTCATCCTGAGAAAAGCAGCAGGGTAGGATTGCAGATTTTAAAGAATTTTGCGAAAATAGGGGAGGTGTAGTATGTTTACAAAACGAATTATTCCCTGTTTGGATGTTCATAATGGACGCGTAGTAAAAGGTGTAAATTTTGTTAATCTACGAGATGCTGGAAATCCGGTAGAAGTAGCAGCAGCTTATGACAAAGCAGGAGCAGATGAAGTTGTATTTCTAGATATTACAGCATCTTCAGATGCTAGAAACACAGTGATAGATATGGTACGTAAAGTGGCAGAAACAGTGTTTATCCCATTTACCGTAGGTGGTGGAATTCGCACCATAGAGGATTTTAAAATATTGCTGCGGGGAGGTGCAGACAAGATATCCATTAATTCTTCTGCCATTAATACACCAGGTCTAATCCAAGAAGCAGCAGATAAGTTTGGGAGCCAATGCGTGGTGGTTGCGATTGATGCTAGGAAAAGAGAAGATGGCAGCGGTTGGAATGTATACAAAAATGGTGGTAGAATTGATACTGGTTTGGATGTTTTAAAATGGGCAGAAAAAGTTAGCCAACTAGGGGCAGGTGAAATCCTTCTTACTAGCATGGACTGCGATGGGACAAAAGCGGGATATGATATTGCACTGACAAAAGCCATTGCACAAGCAGTTCCCATTCCGGTGATTGCATCTGGTGGTGCTGGAACTATGGAACATTTTTATGAGGCATTAACGGAGGGCGGAGCAGATGCGGCGTTAGCAGCTTCTCTATTTCATTATAAGGAACTAGAAATTATGGAATTAAAAGGATATTTGGCAAAAAAAGGAGTATCCGTAAGAAGGTAAAGAAGATGGCGATGATTACAAATGACTGGCTTACAGAGTTAGAAGATGAATTTAAAAAGCCTTACTACAAAAAATTGTATGGTTTTGTCAAGGATGAATATAGTAAAACAGTGATATATCCACCTATAGAGGATATTTTCAATGCTCTGCATTTTACTCCACTAAACAAGGTAAAAGTACTGGTACTTGGACAAGACCCCTATCACAATGAAAATCAGGCTCATGGGCTGAGTTTTTCAGTTCTTCCAAAACAAAGAGAGATACCTCCTTCTTTGCAAAATATTTACAAGGAATTACAAGAAGATACTGGGTGCTATATCCCCAACAATGGATATCTAAAAAAATGGGCAGACCAAGGGGTACTGCTTCTAAATACGGTACTGACTGTGCGTGCACATCAGGCAAATTCTCACCGGGGACAAGGCTGGGAGGAATTTACAGATGCCATTATTCATGCATTGAATTTACAGGAACGACCGGTGGTATATCTGTTGTGGGGAAGACCGGCACAATCTAAAATTCCCATGTTAACAAACCCAAAACATCTCATTTTAAAAGCACCACATCCTAGTCCGCTATCGGCATATCGTGGGTTCTTTGGGTGCAGACACTTTAGTCAGGCAAACGAGTTTTTAATAGCAAATGGAGTAGAACCAATTGATTGGCAAATTGAAAACATAGAATAAAGAATTAATGAGGAGTGCCCCGGAATGGTTAAATTCCGAGGCAATTATGAAAAATTTTGTAAAAAAACATGAAATCGGGTTTACTGCTTTTTTAACTAATTTCAGTATAACAATATATTATGAATAAAATATGAACTCAGGATAAACATATTGTGAAAATGAGATTAAGATAACAATAGGTAAGAGATTGCCAAAAGAGTCCTGAGGTGCTATAATTAGGTAATAAAAGCAAACATAGACAGGGATGTCGCCAACAATCAAAGGAGTGAGGATATGTCATATTTTGGATTATCAGATGCAGGTTCAGTACGGACATTATTTTCCAGCTTTAATACCGGTTCTTCAAGAAATAATAATAGCATGAATTTTGGTAATGCATTAACAGATTATGCTAATATTCGCAATGGAAGTTATCATAAGTTAATGAAAGCATATTATGATAAGACAGGAAGTTCAGCCGTATCTGATATGGTGGGCAACAATACAGCAATATCAAAAGATACGACAAAGCAGTTGACAAAGATGGAAAACAGTGCAGAACAGTTAAAGGAATCCGCAGATGCATTGCTTACGAAGGGAAATAAAAGTGTATTTCGCCAAGAGAGCATTACGGATAAGAATGGTGTTACCACCAAAGAGTACAATCGAGATGCCATTTATGAGAAAGTAAATGCCTTTGTAGGAGACTACAATGCCTTGGTAGAAGCTACAGAGGAAACAAATACCAAGAATATTGCACAGACCTCTACTCAAATGGTGAATGCCACTAAAAGTAATCGTAAAATGTTAGGAGAAATGGGAATTACCGTGAATAAGGATAATACCTTAAGCATTGATAAAGAAACATTTTTAAAAGCAGATATGAACAAAGTGAAAACCATGTTCAGTGGTAATGGTTCTTATGCATATAATGTATCTACCAAAGCTTCTATGATAGATTATTATGCACAAAAGGAAGCGAGTAAAGCAAATACATATGGCAATAAGGGCTCCTATAATTATAATTATACAAATGGAGGCAATTATAGTAACTACATTTAAAATAGTAAAATAACAGGGCTGTTTTATAGCCCTGTTTTGTACTTTATGACAAGTGAGCTGGTGTATCAGCTTATCTGGCAAGAAGAAATAGGATTTAGAGAAGGAGTACCATGAAACAAAGGGGGTAGCCAAATGGAAGATTTTTTTCGCAGGCTGTGTGGGCGAAAAAATAGTTCGGAACAATATGAGATAGAAAGGACAAAAAAGAACGTGCAAAAGGAAGATTTTTTATTAAAACAGATTGATGAATTTAAAGAAAAAGCAAAACAGCTTCAAGTAATGCTGGCATCTAAAGAGAGTAAAGTGGTAGAACTTTTAGGAATTGTGGAAGAGCGGGAAGAAAAAGCAAAGATGCTGCAAGGTATTCTAGAAGAGCAAAAACAAGAAGCAGACAAAATGGTTCAAGGTGTAGGTCAGGAAATTGATGAAATGATTCAAAAAGTAGATGCACAGTTAAAAGTAATGGATGAGACCATAAGCTGTGAAATTGAAACACTGGACGAACGCATTACTGAGCAGGTCACAGAACTAACAAGTAATTCCAAGCAGCAGATTACAGAAATAGAAAAGCGTATGGAATTGGCAGCCCAGTCTGCAACAAAAAAATTAGAAGAAGAATCCGCTAAAACAGCTGAAATTTTAGAAAAAATCACAGGCAAAGTGAATGAGATAAAAGATAATGCATCATTGCAGTCAACAGATAACAATGTTAAAATGTCTGAAATAATAGAAGAAAATAAAATGAAATTGACATCACAAATGGAAGCAGACAAAAAAGAAATTACAGAAAGCATTGGAATTGTCAAAGGGGAGATTTGCGAAAAAGTACATGATGAGAGTGTGAAATGCTATCGTAATGTGCAGACATTAGTGGAAGAAGTAGAAAAAAGAATAGAGAAAACCGAATTAGGGGAAAGCAGCATGAAAGTGATTAGAGGCTATCTCACAGCAGCTATTGTGCTCACAGCAGTTAATTTAGCTGGAATAGCAGGAGTATTACTGTATGTATCAGGATTATTATAGAGCAGTAAGAATATAGTGAATTAGCGATACGAAGAAATCAAATTAGAAATAAGTTAGAAATCAAATTGGAAATAAGTTAGAAATCAAATTGGAAGTAAGTTAGAAATTAAATTAGAAATAAGTTAGAAATCAAATTAGAAATAAGTTAGAAATTAAATTAGAAATAAATTGGAAATAAGTTAGAAATCAAATTAGAAATAAGTTAGAAATCAAATTAGAAATAAGTTAGAAATCAAATTGGAAATAAGTTAGAAATCAAATTAGAAATAAGTTAGAAATCAAATTAGAAATAAGTTAGAAATCAAGAGGGATTAAAATGGAGCAGGAAAAAAAAGTGTGGGTGATAGGGCATCGAAATCCTGACACAGATTCTATTTGTGCGGCAATTGCTTATGCGGATTTAAAGAACAAAATAGAAGATCAAAAATATGAAGCAAAGCGAGCGGGACAGCTGAATGAAGAAAGCAAATATGTGTTGGATTATTTTGAAATAGCACCCCCATCTTATGTAACCGATGTGGGTGCACAGGTAAAAGATATTGAGATTCGTAAAACAAAAGGAATGAGCAGCCATATTTCATTAAAAACAGCATGGGGAATGATGAAAGAACAAAATGTAGTAACACTTCCTATTGTTTGCAGAGATAAGACGTTAGAAGGATTGATTATAACCGGTGATATTGCTACCTCTTATATGGATGTGTATGACAATAGAATTCTTGCTAAAGCACGTACACAGTACAAGAACATTGCAGAAACCTTAGAGGGAGAATTAACCGTAGGAAATGAACATGGATATTTTGTCAAGGGAAAAGTGGTAGTAGCCACAGAAAGTCCGGAAATGTTAGAAGAATATATGGAAGATGACGACCTAGTTATTTTGGGAAATCGTTATGAAGTACAGCTTTGCGCCATTGAAATGAATGCAAGCTGTATTATTATATGCTCTGATGCAAAAGTATCTAAAACCATTCAAAAACTTGCAGAAGAAAAAGGCTGTATTATTATTACCACACCCTTTGATACCTATACCGTGGCACGTCTTATTAATCAAAGTATGCCGGTAAAATATTTCATGCGTAAGGAACATTTAATTACATTTGAAACAGAAGAATATGTAGACCATGTAAGAGAAATTATGTCACAAGAGCGTCACAGGGATTTTCCGATTCTCAATGAAAAAGGAAAATATGTTGGAATGATATCTAGACGGAATTTATTAAATATGAAGCGCAAACAAGTAATTCTAGTGGATCATAATGAAAAGACACAGGCAGTAGATGGAATTAATGGAGCAGAAATATTAGAAATTATAGATCATCATCGCCTTGGAAGCCTTGAAACTATTTCACCGGTATTTTTCCGAAACCAGCCATTAGGATGCACCTCTACGATTATTTATCAAATGTATCAGGAAAATGGAGTTGAAGTTCCAAAAAAAATAGCTGGGTTGCTGTGTTCTGCTATTATTTCTGATACTTTAATGTTTCGCTCACCAACTTGTACTCCTGTGGATAAGCAGGCAGCAGAGGATTTAGCAAGAATTGCAGAACTTGACATTGAAGAGCATGCAAAGAATATGTTTCAAGCAGGAAGTGATTTTAAATCAAAGTCTCCGGAAGAAATTTTTTATCAGGACTTCAAGACATTTTCTGTTTCCAAAAAAGAATTTGGCGTAGGGCAGTTAAGTGCCATGAGCCAGGAAGAATTAGAAGAAGTAAAAGAAAAACTTATGCCTTATTTACATCAAGTACAGGTAGAACGAAAGCTGGACATGATCTATGTAATGCTTACCAATATATTGGAAGAAAGCACAGAGCTTATTTATGTAGGAGATCAAGCAAAAGAGATTGCAGCAGCAGCATTCCATGGTCATCATATAGACCAAGGAGATAGCTTATGGCTTAAGGGTGTAGTATCACGAAAGAAGCAGCTGATACCGGCGTTTATGGTAGCACTTGAGGAAAAGTAGAAATGGAAAAAGAAAACAATAAGGGAAAAAAGAAGACCAGGGAAATACAAAGACCCAGAGGAAAAAAGAATAATAGGGAAATGAAAAAGCAGGAATGGAAGCCGGGAAACATGATATATCCGGTTCCGGCAGTTATGGTCACAGTAGCAGATGCGGCAGGAAACGATAATATTATTACGGTAGCATGGACAGGAACAGTATGCACCAATCCGCCTATGGCATATATTTCCATTCGTCCAAAACGGTATTCTTATTCCATGATTCAAGAAACAGGGGAATTTGTTATTAATTTAACAACAAAAGAATTATCCTACGCTACAGATTTTTGTGGTGTAAAATCAGGCAGAGAAGTAGATAAATTTCAAGCACTGCATCTTACCAAACAAAAAGCCTCTAAAGTGACACCGCCATTAATTGGGGAAAGTCCAGTTAATATTGAATGCAAAGTGACAAAATGCATAGAACTAGGCTCTCATCATATGTTCTTAGCAGAGGTAGTAGCAGTCCATGTAGCAGAAGCATATTTAGATAAAAAAGGAAAATTCTGTTTGGAAAAATCATCTCCTATGGTATATTCCCATGGAACTTATTTTGATTTAAAAAGTGAATTAGGGACGTTTGGCTATAGTATTAAGAAAAACAACTAATTCAAAGATTGCTGGTGGACGATTGAAAATGGAAATGTTACAATGGTACTAGAAAATGAAAAGGAGGCAGTTACATTGGAGCAGATATCATTGTTTGACAACTTTAAGTATTGTTCAAGTTGTAAGAGAGTATTGCCGAAAAAATATGAAAAAGATATATGTCCTGCATGTGAGGAAAATGCCTTATTTAACGAAGTAAAGGAATATATCCGCTCTCGAGAGGTAACAGAGTATCAGGTTGCAGAACATTTCAATATATCACACCGACAGGTAAAAAAATGGATTACCGAAGGTAGAATTGAATATAAGGAAGCAGTAAAACCTGTATTAACATCTCTTCACTGTGTAAAATGTGGAATTCCTATTAGCTTTGGAAATTTATGTCAAAAGTGCTATAAGACAAAATACAATACCAAGGCGGGTTATGCACCATTACAGGAAAAACGTGAAAATGAACGAATGCGTTACTTAGAAGATAATAAAGAATAAAATTGAGGATACAAGCATGAATGAACATAAGAAAACAGCTGGATTTTCCGATAAAATTGGCTTTATTTTAGCAACTACGGGACAGTTGTTTTATTCCATAAGAAGCACTGTTTTATTCTATAAGAAGCATTTTTTCATTCTATAAGAAGCATTTTTTTATTCCATAAGAAGCATTTTTTTATTCCATAAGAAGCACTGTTTTATTCTATAAGAAGCATTTTTTTATTCCATAAGAAGCACTTTCCTATCTAATAAAAAAGCTTTGACGAAATGAAAAAATCATTTTGTCAAAGCTTTTTTTGAAACAAAATAATGAAAAAGTTTATTTTAATAGTAAATCCATAAGATAACCATAGACTTCTTCATCTTGCTTTTTCCAATTATCGCAAATAGCCTTTGCCTGCTCTTTGGATTTCACAAAAAGAGTTAAATCTAAAAGAAGGCGTTCTTTTTCCTTAATCTGGCATCGTACTCCAAAATCTTGGTTGGTTGTTTTATAATAGTCGGCAATGATAGCGGTTTCCTGCTGCAATTCTATACGATTTTCCAAAAAAAAGGTGAGAATATCATCTTTAATGGCAGCTGATATTTTATCTGGAAAAAAGGAAAGGGTTTCTTTACCAGCGTTGGTAATATAGTAATGGGTATTATTGTGTGTAGGTTCTGTACGCACAAGTTCGGAATCAATTAATTCACTGATGGTCTGTTGCAGCGTAAAATAAGTAGTATACTCTTTACCTAATATGAAATTGGAAATCTGGGTATTGGTTAGTGGAAAATTCACACAATCCAACATGTATAAAATAATTAATTTATATTGTGTTAAGGCTTCAGCCATATAGAAATCACTCCTTATCCAAAATCAGTTTTTGGGGTTGAAATATTTACCCTGCCAGGTATCACGGTTTTTTAAAGTTTTTTGAATTTCATTTAATACATTTCGCTTTCCACTGCTCCAAAGAGGACCAATCAGTAACTTCTTAGGTCCATCACCAGTAAGGCGGTGAATCGTCATATGCGGTGGAAGAAGTTCCAAAGAATCAGCAATCAAGCTGCAATATTCTTCCTGAGTAAGGAGAGGAAAAGGTTCGTCCTGATAAATCTTTCCTAAATCGGTATGAGATAATACATGTAACAGCTGTAATTTAATACCAAATACAGGAAGATGTCCTACATGGGAAATGGTTTCTAACATTTGCTTATGAGTTTCACCAGGCAGTCCTAGAATAACATGGACAATTACCGGAATAGAACGCTGATTTAACTCAAAAACGGCGTTGTGAAAACAATCCAAAGTAAAACCACTTCGAATGAACTTACTAGTAGCAGGGTGTATCGTCTGCAGTCCAAGTTCTACCCAGACAGGCTTTATTTTATTCAGCTCTGATAATAGTTCCAATACTTCAAGTGGCAGGCAGTCAGGTCTTGTGGCAATGGAAAGAAGTACCACATCAGGGTCAGATAATGCCTCTGTGAAAATAGTCCGTAAATAAGCAACGGGTGCGTAAGTATTGGTATAAGCCTGAAAATAAGCAATAAATTTATTACAGTGTCTCTTTTGACGAACTTGTTCCTTAGCTTTGTACAGCTGTTCTAAAATAGAAGTATTGGCATTTTGTGCAAAATCCCCACTTCCGGCAGTGCTGCAAAAAATGCATCCTCTGGTATCTAAGTGTCCATCACGGTTGGGACAAGTCATACCGCCATTTAAGGATAAGCGATAGACTTTTTCACCAAACGTTTCTTTTAAATAATAGTCTATGGAATAGTAGCGTTTATCGGCCCAGAACATTTACTTGGAAATATGAGACTTTACAGCCTCACTTACTACATCTGCAACCCGTGGGTCAAAGGCTTCCGGCATAATAAAATCCTCATTTAATTCTTCATCTGATACAAGACCAGCAAGAGCAATTGCAGCAGCTAATTTCATTTCTTCTGTAATCTGTGTGGCACGTCCTTCTAAAGCACCTTTAAAGATACCAGGAAAGGCGACTACGTTGTTAATTTGATTAGGAAAATCACTACGTCCAGTTCCAATTATTTTAGCACCAGCAGCTTTTGCAACATCAGGCATGATTTCAGGAGTAGGATTTGCCATAGCAAAGAGAATAGCATCTTTGTTCATGGAAGCTACCATTTCAGCGGTTACAATATTAGGAGCAGAAACACCTACAAAAATATCAGCACCTTTTAATGCATCCCCTAAGGTTCCGGTTTGCTGGGATAAATTTGTAACTTCCGTCATTCTCTGCTGCATCCAGTTTAAATTTTCATCATCTTTTCCAATAATGCCCATACGGTCACACATGGTAACATGAGCAAAACCATAGGTTAATAAAAGCTTTGTAATTGCAATTCCGGCAGAACCGGCACCATTTACCACAACACGGCAATCTTCCTTCTTCTTGTTGGTGACTTTTAGTGCGTTAATAATTCCGGCAAGAACTACGATGGCAGTTCCATGCTGGTCATCATGAAAAACAGGTATGGGTAAAATTTTCTTCAAACGTTCTTCAATTTCAAAACAACGTGGGGCAGAAATATCTTCTAAGTTAATTCCCCCAAAACCGGGTGCAAGATAAGTCACGGTTTTGATAATTTCCTCTGTATCCTGAGTATCTAGACAGATTGGAATGGCATTTACTCCGCCAAATTCTTTAAATAGAACACACTTGCCTTCCATAACTGGCATTGCGGCAAATGGGCCAATGTTACCAAGACCAAGAACAGCACTTCCATCCGAGATAACAGCGACAGTGTTGGCTTTCATGGTGTAAAGATAGGCATCTTCCGGATTTTTGGCAATGAGTCTGCAAGGCTCTGCCACCCCTGGGGTATAGGCAAGAGATAAATCTTCACGACTTTTTACCGGAACCTTAGAAACGGTCTCTAGCTTTCCGTTCCATTCTTTATGTAAAAGTACAGCTTTTTCATTGGTTGTCATAAGTATTCGCTCCTTTATTACTTCATTTAAAATGTGATAATTTAATTGCAACAGAATAAGCATACCATGAAAAAAAATACAAATCAAGAAAAAAGGACTTCCTATTTATAAAAAGATAGTGTATAATACATTCTATCTGATAAATAAATTTTTTGAAATCATTGTCAAATCTGACAGAGATATTCCCAGATGAAAGCATCCTAAAGGAGATTAATAATGAAAGAGAAGTATGAAAGTTTATCTGCAGTTGTATTGCGTGATTTAGCAAAAGCAAGAGGACTAAAAAGTCTTTCTGGTTTAAAAAAGCAGGAATTGATTGAATTGATGATCAAAGAAGATGCTAAAATGCCAATAGCAGAATCGAAAGAAAAGGAAATAGAATCTGTGGAAAAAAAGAGCGGAAATGTTCAAGGAAATAGAGAAAATTCGACAGTGAAACATGGAAATAGAAAAATAGTCAACATAGAAGAAAGAACAGAGGAAAGAATTATAGAAGAACAAACAAAGGAACGTGCAATAGAAGGAAAAATAATAGAAAAAAGACCGGAGCGCAATGAAAAGCGTGGAAAAAGAATTGTAACTCACGAAGGAATTGAAATTGATAATCCAGAATTAGATAGTGGAATCAGTGCTCAGGGAATTTTGGAAGTCATGGCAGATGGATATGGATTTATTCGGTGTGAAAATTATTTACCTGGCGAGAATGATGTTTACGTATCTCCCTCACAAATTCGCAAATTTGGATTAAAAACAGGGGATATTGTAAATGGAAATACCAGAGTGAAATCACAGCAGGAAAAATTCAGTGCATTGCTGTATATTAAAAATATTAATGGATGTCATCCAGCTGAAATATTAAAACGTGTTAATTTTGAAGACTTAACTCCTATTTTTCCAAATGAAAGAATTCGTTTGGAAACCAATCAAAGCGGAGTGGCCATGCGGATTATGGATGTGGTATCTCCTATCGGAAAAGGCCAGCGTGGTATGATTGTATCTCCACCAAAAGCAGGAAAGACAACCTTATTAAAGCAGGTTGCAAAATCTGTAATTACCAATCATCCTCAAATGCATTTAATTATTCTTCTGATTGACGAACGTCCAGAAGAAGTAACTGATATTAAAGAAGCAATCAGAGGAAATAATGTAGAGGTTATTTATTCCACCTTTGATGAACTACCAGAACATCATAAGCGTGTATCCGAAATGGTAATTGAACGTGCTAGACGACTGGTAGAGCAAAAGAAAGATGTTATGATTTTATTAGACAGCATTACAAGACTTGCAAGAGCCTACAACCTTATTGTTCCGCCAAGTGGGCGAACACTTTCCGGTGGTCTTGATCCAGCAGCGTTACATATGCCTAAGCGTTTCTTCGGTGCAGCAAGAAATATGCGGGAAGGCGGGAGCATTACCATATTAGCTACGGCATTAGTGGATACAGGAAGCCGTATGGATGATGTAGTATATGAAGAATTTAAAGGTACCGGCAATATGGAAATTATTTTGGATCGTAAACTTTCAGAACGCAGGGTGTTCCCAGCAGTAGACATTACCAAGTCAGGAACCAGACGTGAAGATTTACTGCTAAGCAAAGAAGAGCAGGAAGCAGTAGATGTGATGCGTAAAGCAATCAGCGGAATGAAATCAGATGAAGCGGTAGAGAATATTTTAAATCTTTTTGTAAGAACAAAAAATAATAGTGAATTCTGCCAGCTGATTAAAAAAACCAGATTATTTTAGTTGGGGAAGATAGTACCTAAAAGTTTGTAAATGTAACGAGATAACAGATCATCTTATTACAGTAAATCAAAAAACTGCTTATTATAGCAAATCAAAAAACTGCTTGCATATTTTGAAAAATTATGCTACACTTAACAAGCTGTTGCATAGGCAGCAGTAAAAAAAGAAAATCGATGAAGAGATTTAAAATATAGTATGAAGAGGTGAAAATCATGAGAGAAGGAATCCATCCGGATTATTATCAGGCAACCGTTACATGCAACTGTGGAAATACTTTTGTAACAGGTTCAACAAATGAAGAAATTCATGTTGAAATTTGTTCTAAATGTCATCCGTTCTATACCGGACAGCAAAAGTCTGCTCAGGCTCGTGGACGTATTGATAAGTTTAATAAGAAATATGGCATGAACAATCAGTAGTAAACCACTAACAAAGTGAGGGTGTCTTTTTAATGGGACATCCTCTATTTTTAGATTGTACCAAAAGTAAAGGAGTGAAAAGAATGGCATATTCTGGAATTGGAGGTCAAGCGGTGATGGAAGGAGTCATGATGAAGAATCAAGACACCTATGCTGTGGCAGTTCGTAAGCCTGACCAGGAAATTATTGTAGAAAAAAATTCATACCATGGACTTTGTAAAAATGAAACCATAAAGAACATACCATTAATACGTGGTGTGATAAATTTTATAGATTCTATGGTATTGGGAATGTCTACACTGACATTTTCGGCTTCTTTTTATGAAGAGGAAGAGACAGAAAAGCCCAAATCAGAGAAAAGAGAAAAAGCAGAAATGGGAATCACCATATTTATTTCAATAATTATGGCGGTGGGAATTTTTATGATATTACCATTTTATGTTTCTCTTTTATTTCAGAAAGTAACCGATTCTCAGACTTTAATTATTCTAATGGAAGGGATTTTAAGAATTGCAATTTTTATTGGTTATATTCTTTTGATTTCTCAAGTAAAAGATATTAAGCGCGTATTTATGTATCACGGTGCGGAACATAAATGTATCAATTGTATTGAACATGGGCTGGAATTGAATGTTGAAAATGTAAGAAAGAGTTCTAGAGAACATAAACGTTGTGGGACTAGTTTTTTATTTTTTGTTGTAATTATTAGTATTGTAGCAACTTTATTTATCAGAGTAGATTCTAGAATATTACGATTAGTATTGCGCCTTGCAATTATTCCTTTCATCGCGGGTATTTCTTATGAAATTATTCGCTTAGCGGGGAGAAGCGACCATCCTTTGGTCACTATTTTGAGTAAACCAGGAATGTGGCTGCAAAGGCTTACTACCAAAGAACCAGATGACGATATGATTGAAGTGGGTATCGCTTCTGTGGAAGCAGTATTTGACTGGCGTGAATACATAGCAAATCTAGAACAGAAGGAATGATAAGACTAAGAAATGAGACATGATATCAGTGAGGGTGGAGAAAGTTATGACATTGCAAGAAGCACTACACCAAGGAAAAGAAATTTTAGAACAAGCACAGATTATAGACAGCCAAGTGGATGCATGGTATTTGTTAGAATATGTCTGTAAAATAGATAAAAGTCAGTATTATTTGCATGGAGCAGAGGAAATGGAAGCGGAGCAATTGCAGGAATATCAAGTATTACTGCGTAAACGTGCAGAACGGATTCCATTACAGTATATTACCGGAATACAGGAATTTATGGGACTGGAATTCAAAGTAAATTCTCATGTATTGATACCACGGCAAGACACAGAGGCTTTAGTAGAATCTGCACTCAAGGTAATAACACCAAAGATGCAGGTATTGGATCTATGTACCGGTTCAGGGTGTATTATCATTAGCTTGATGAAGTTGTCAGAAAATATTATTGGAACAGCTTGCGATATTTCCAAGCAGGCACTTTTAGTTGCAAAGGAAAATGCAAAGCAAAATCATACAGAGGTAGAATTCATACGCAGTGATTTATTTCAAAACATTACAGGAAGCTACGATATAATTGTGTCAAATCCACCTTATATTCCCACAGAAGTAATAGAAACACTTATGCCGGAAGTAAGAAATTTTGAGCCAATGGATGCATTAGATGGAAAAGAAGATGGACTGTATTTTTATCGAAAAATTGCAGAACAGGGAAAAGAATTCTTAACATTGAATGGATATTTATATTTTGAAATAGGACATGACCAAGGAGGTCGTGTGGCGGCTATTATGGAACAAAAAGGATATAGAAATGTACGGGTAACGAAGGATCTTAGTGGAAATGACCGTGTGGTAAGTGGCAATTTACCCACATTACAGTAAATTGCAATAGAGAAAGGAAAAAATTTATGTTTGATAAATTGGAAAATATTTTGCTGCACTATGAAGAAATTATGAATCAGTTAAGTGAGCCTGGTGTAGCAAATGATACCAATCGATTTCGAAAATTAATGAAGGAACAAAGTGATTTGCTTCCTATTGTGGAGGCATTCAACCAATACAAACTGGAGCGGAAGAATGTAGAAGACTCCATTACTATGTTAGAAGAAGAAAATGACGAAGAAATGCGTGAACTTGCTAAGGAAGAACTGAATGAATCTAAAGGAAAAATTAGTGAGCTGGAAGAAACGTTAAAAATATTATTGCTGCCCAAAGACCCGAATGATGACAAGAATGTTATGGTGGAAATCCGTGCAGGTGCTGGTGGAGATGAAGCAGCATTATTTGCAGCAGAAATTTTTCGTATGTATGTGCATTATACAGAAAGCAGACACTGGAAAGTAGAAACGATAGAGTGTGAAGAAATTGGAATCGGAGGAATGAAAAATATTACCTTTATGATTACCGGTCAGGGTGCGTACTCCGTTATGAAATATGAATCCGGTGTTCATCGTGTACAGCGTGTTCCAGAGACAGAATCCGGTGGACGTATTCACACGTCCACCATTACAGTGGCTGTTATGCCAGAAGCAGAGGAAGTGGACGTACAAATTGAAGAAAAAGATATTCGTATTGATGTAATGCGCGCTTCTGGAAATGGCGGACAGTGTGTCAATACCACGGATTCAGCAGTGCGTTTGACCCACTATCCTACTGGAATTGTGATTTATAGTCAGACAGAGAAATCACAGCTTCAAAATAAGGAAAAGGCGTTTACATTACTACGTGCTAAGCTCTATGATTTAGAATGTCAAAAAGCCCATGATGCAGAAGCAGAATCTAGAAGAAGCCAGATTGGTACCGGAGATCGTTCGGAAAAAATCAGAACTTATAATTTCCCACAAGGACGCGTAACCGATCATAGAATCAAGTTAACGCTGTACAAGATAGAAGATATTATGAATGGGGCAATTCAAGAAATTTTGGATGCACTGATAGCAGCCGACCAAGCAGCGAAGTTAAGCAACATGGAAACTAATGCATAAGAATCCCTATTTTACTGTACCAATAGGAGGTTTTTGCAGTTGTCTGGTTGTCTTTAACAAATTAGCAGCTCAGAGTATAAAAGTAATATAGATCTATTTATCACAGAGTGTATTGGTTTTACTTATAAATTTTTCAAAGAATTGTAAAAGAATAAAGAGGTATTAAATCCAGCTTCATTAGGGGTACGTTCTGACGGAGGACGTCAATAGATAAATCGAATAGAAATAAAAAAGACAGATGAAACCTTAGCGCTACATGGGTTTCATCTGTCTTGTTCAATTACAGTATTATGATATTACATCATGGTTGCAGCAAGAAGAGATTTTTGGTCACCATAGGTGAAGTTGGTAAGCTGGTCTTTGGATACACCTAAACCTTGTGCAATTCTTTCACCATATTCAGAATCACCCCAGTAGCAGTGAACAGCGTGACGCAAACGGATATTTTCGGTAACACCTTCCATATTGCAGATTGTATTGTGGATTAAAAGGTCACGTTTTTCTTCCGTCATAAGACGATAAAGCTCGCCCCCTTGCTTGAAATTATCATCGGTTGGATCATCTTTTGGATCAAAAGCATACATGGAACCGGATAAATCCAAAGGTGGTTCCATGTGTTCTGGCTGTGGTGCCCATTCCCCATACCCATTTGGGGTATAACTGACAGTTGCACCATAGTTGGAATCTGTTCGCATAAAGCCATCTCGATGATTGTCAGTTACTGGCACTTTAGCACGGTTTACCGGAATCTGATTATAGTTCACACCTAGACGATAACGCTGTGCATCACTATATACAAACAAACGTCCCTGAAGAAATTTATCAGGAGAAAAACCAATACCAGGAACTACGTGTGCAGGAGTAAAGGCAGACTGTTCTACCTCTGCAAAGTAATTTTCAGGGTTTCGATTGAGCTCCATAACCCCTACTTCAATTAAAGGAAATTCTTTATGTCTCCAAATCTTTGTAATATCAAAAGGATTTTCATAGTGATTTTTTGCCTGCTCCTCAGTCATAATCTGTACATACATTGTCCAACGTGGATAATCACCTCGTTCAATGGCTTCAAATAAATCTTTTTGGTGGCTTTCACGGTCAGTTGCAATTAATGCAGCAGCGTCTTCTTCCGTGAGATTTTTAATACCCTGTTGGGTATGGAAATGAAATTTACACCACACACGTTCATTTGCTTCATTATAGAAACTGTAGGTATGCTCTCCAAAACAATGCATGTGGCGGTAAGAAGCAGGAATGCCACGGTCAGACATTACAATGGTGCGTTGGTGGAAAGTCTCTGGTAGCATGGTCCAAAAATCCCAAGTATTCTGTGCGGAACGCATATTGGTTTTAGGGTCACGTTTTACAGCTCTATTTAAATCAGGAAAGTTATGTACATCTCGAATAAAAAAAGTAGGAGTATTATTTCCAACTAAATCCCAGTTTCCTTCTTCGGTGTAGAATTTACAGGCAAATCCTCGAATATCACGTTCTGCATCAGCGGCACCACGTTCTCCTGCAACAGTGGAAAAACGAACAAATAAATCCGTTTTAGCGCCTGGTTGAAGAACCTTTGCCTTTGTATAGTTGGAAATATCATGAGTTACGGTGAAAGTTCCATATGCGCCACTTCCCTTTGCGTGCATCCGTCGTTCTGGAATAACTTCTCGGTCAAAATGTGCTAGTTTTTCCATTAGCCATACGTCTTGCATAACAACGGGTCCCCGTTGGCCAGCTGTAATAGAATTCTCATTTTCAGGTACCGGTGCACCTACTTCGTTTGTCAATTTTTTATGCTCCATGGCATTCTCTCCTTTGTATTTTATGGTTAAAATAAATAATAGTAACAATTACTAATTTCAGTATATTCTTTTTTCAATGATTGTCAATAAAAAAATAGTAAAAGTGAAAAAACAAAGGTATCATCAACGACAAATTAGCATTATAGAAAGAAAAAATAAAACCGAAATCTCTGACCAAAATCTAAAGAATTTGATTTTTACAAAACAATGTAATATAATTTCTAAAGGAAGCATCTGATTTAGAAACAAAAAATTAGAGCAAGAAATAACTTCCTACTCGAAATCTGAGGATTTCCAATTGTAGCAATTTATGAATTCGTAGTCAATACACTATGTGGATTGTATGATTTTTATTTGGTAGACGAAATGTTAAGACAAGTGCTTTAGAGTTTGGTTAGTATGAAGAAAGTGCCTACCCATGGACAAGGCTAGGTTACACCTATGATTGGGCGGATAACGGCATGGAATACGGTCTAAAGGAAATTTTTATTGAAGAAAATGCACCGGTTGAGGTTGCGTTCACCAAAACAACTACAGAATTTATAAATTAGCTCGAACAGGGCGTAAAATTGGAAGGAGAATGAATATGGCATTACCGAATTTTATAGGCTTATCTCATGTTTGTGTCATCGTGGATGATATCATGGAGGCTTTTGAGTATTACAAGCGTATCTTGGGGGCTGTCCCTGATCAGTGCATTCCACACTACCGCAACAAAGGCTTTTTTGAAGCCGCAGGCTTTGTTGATGATGCAAAGCAATGTGACATCTCCATTGGATTCCTCACCGTGCCCGGTGCGGGGCTTACCATTGAGATTATGGAATACCATATACCGCAGGGGCGAAAAGAGCCTGTTGTATTTGGGGCAAACGATGTAAGCGGAGCGCGCCACGTCGCACTCAAGGTGAGCAACATTGAGGAAGCCTTTGCGCACATCAAGGCACAACCTGATGCGACGCTTATTAATGAAACATCCGACTATAAGGTGTTTCAAATCAGCAGCACCGAGCCGAGTGATTTCTATTACTTTGACAAAGAGCGTGAAGCGGACGCACAGGGCAAGCAGGTCGCCGCTGATATTTTAGGACAGATTCAGTATTTTTATTTTATCGATCGCTACGGTCTGCAATGGGAATTTGAACAGGGGCATTCAGATATTGGCAGTTAACTGTGCCAATCGAGCAGCTAATCAAAAAGCTTAAGCACTCCATGCGAAGTACTTGATACTAACCAAACTCTAAGACACTTGTATTAATATTTCATCTATCCACTTTCAACCGGCATTATCAAGTAGTAAAAGAATAATCTGGTCTAGGAATTTTTTGAATAGTTTTTTAGAAACAAACTCATGTTTTGTTTATTACGTCCATCGCAAACTTCATAAAATCCTTCTCCTGTTTCCAAGCATACTGCTCCACGAACCGTTTTGTATCCACGCACACGTTGACAAGGAACAGAAGGTCTTTCTTTTGGTGGAACCCAGCAATGGGTGACACAAATTCAATCATAATACTTACACTTACAACAACCTGTTTTACTGAGCGTCAACACAAAGAAAGGTGATTTACCATGAAACATCAATTTACCCGGACAGCCGCACTTGCGCTGATCCTAATAACACTTGTAAGCCTGTTAGTGGGCTACAAGGATATCGCGAAGCCAGCTGTTGCAAAGGCCTCACAGATGAGCCACGCGGACTATCCCATCGAACTGGACGACGTGATGACTGACTCAGAGGTACCCCAGTACACCTCCATCGCGGAGCTCTCAGACAAGGTTATCGCCTGTCTGACGGGTTCAGTTGTGGATATTCTCATGGATGACGTCGTCTCGAACGTAACGTTCAATTACTTCAACACGCATACCGATGCACTTACGGCGCTCCAAAATGAAAAAGTGGATGCCGTACCGTTGGACGAGCCGTTGGCACGGTTGATTGTGACAAAATATGCAGGCTTAGCCCTACTGCCCGAACAACTCATGGAAGATCATTATGGTATTGCGCTACAAAAGGACAGCCCCTTGACCGACCAAGTGAATGCCGCCATCGCAAAGCTAAAGGCAGATGGCACATTGGAACAGATGAAGGAGAAATGGATTGGTCCTAACGAGAGCGCAAAGACCCTGCCAGAGCTTAACTACCCCGGTGCCAATGGGACGCTGCGGGTAGCTTATGATATTGCTACGGAACCAATGGCGTATATGGGCGGGTCGGGCACGGCAGTGGGTTACGACTTGGAGCTGATGCTGCGCATCGGTCAAATCCTTGACCACAAGGTGGAATTCATTTGTGTTGATTTTTCCGGTTTCATTCCCTTGCTACAAAGTAAAAAGGCAGATGTCGCTGTTGGCGGTATGTCCATCACCGATGAGCGCAAAGAGTCTGTAGATATGAGCGACTCCTATTATGACGGTGGGGTCTATTTTGTGGTGCGCAAGGCAGCGGAAGACGCGTCTACTGTGACCGCTCAACCGAAAATCAGCTTTTGGGATGGCTTAAAGGCCAGCTTCACTCGTACCTTCCTTATGGAAAACCGCTGGAAGCTGGTGTTGGATGGGCTTTGGGTCACGGTGCTCATCTCCATCTGTTCTGGGATTTTGGGCTCACTGATGGGCTTTGGCATCTGCATGCTTCGCCGCAGCAAAAGGCGTATCA
>JAVVUO010000013.1:0-68212 GCA_036653135.1 Lachnospiraceae bacterium | reverse complement strand
GACCTGTTGGTTCAAGACCTAACACGATCTGTTTCTTATCGTTATTTGCTGCAAGATCCAGTACCCATGCCTTGGCACTCACAAATCCTTCCGCAGTATTACTGAATTCAAATGCTCCTTTGCTGAGTTCCCTTCCTCTGACATCGATTGCTCTTATATAATGAGTTTCACTGCCTATATCACATCCAACTATAAGCATGTCATCAGAGATGAAAGAGAGCTTGTCATTCTTTGCGAATTTGCCATTGGTTTCCAGTTCCCTCCAGGTTGATGATCTAAGACCTTGTTCAATAGCTTCGATTTTTTTACTCATTTCTTCTTTTGACAGAAGATTTATTACTGGGTTTTCAACACTTACTTGCTTTTTTACTTTTCTTGGTTTAACATTCATTTTAGATACCTCTTGTTTTTCAGATTTTTTACCAACTGTCCGGTCAGTAATAATCTAAATTTACTTGAGGTATTCTTTTTAGTCAACTTCTTGATCTATTTATAGTATACAGGAAGCTCCTACTATATTTCCTGCATTAAGATATTTCCGTCAACCGCCTCCCACAAAACTTACTACCTCCAAGTGGTCTTCTTCTTTCAATATCACTTCTTCATACTTTGATTTTGGAACAATTTCTCCATTTAATTCAACCGCTATGCGTTCCATTCTAAAATTTTCTTTTTTTAAAACAGCTGCTAGGCGAACTCCATGAGGATAATCCATTTGCTTTCCATTTATTATCATATCGTTTTCCTCTCTACTCTTTTCATCTTGAACCTATTGGATTTTAATTAGATAGAAATCACTTTCCTATCTAACAAAAAAAGCCACCACAAAGAAGTTACACCCGTGGTGGTGTACCCCTTTGTGTGGCTTTTGCTTCACACTATGTTTGAAATTATAAAATAAACTCTTTCAAAAGTCAATGTTTTTAATTAAATCCTACTACCTTTTGTGAAATCTTATAGGCCGCAACTGAAATTTTTCTGCCACCTCTGCCTGGAAGATTCATTGTCTGTCCCATAATTCCTTTTCTCAAATGATAGAATAAACGAATATCAAATTCCTTAATGTATTTCCACAGTTCACGCTTCTTTTCTAAATTTTCCTGCGTTCCGGAGCGAATACACATAATCGTCGAAACCACTGTTATAATTTCCAGATAATTAAACATATATTTACGTAGCTTACGGTTGGGCAATTTCCATATATCTACCATTTCTACCATAATTTTATTTACTTTTATCTGTTGATCAATTCGTTTAATCATAACACTTTCATTCACAGACTGATCTTCTCTTCCAATAAAATAACGATAAAAATCCACGTTTAAATAATACATATTCTTCACATAAGGCAACGGAACATACACAAATAAATTATCCACATAAAAAGTATGCTTTGGCAATTCCAATCCACATTCTCTTAATAATTGTGTCCGATAAATCACAGAGTGCATTAAAATATATTTTCCTTTGCGAAAATGCTTTGCTTTGTCCCAGCCAAATATCTCCTCTTCTGGAAGAATACCTGTATATTTCATTACTTTCTTATGAGTTACACCCTCTTTTTCATATACAAAGTTACTAATTAACATATCAAGGGTCTTACATCCTCCGGATAGTTCCTTTAGCTTTTCCAAAATCTTCTTGTATGCGTCTTCATCTACCCAGTCATCGCTGTCTACTACTTTAAAATAAAGACCTGCTGCATTGCGTATCCCTGCATTTACAGCTTCTCCGTGACCTCCATTTTCCTGATGAATTACTTTTACAATCGTGGGAAATTTTTCTGCATAATTGTCTGCTATTTCTGCTGTACGGTCTTTGGAACCATCGTCTACAATCAAAATTTCCACATCTTCGCCGCCTGTTAGTAATGTTTCGATACAATGTTCCATGTAATCTTGCGAATTATAACATGGAATTGCTACTGATAATAATTTCATTTACAAAATCTCCTTTTTAGATAATGTTCTTTCCTCTATCATGCCCAAGTAAGTTTATTATACACGGTTTCTTCCCATAAGCCAAACTTTTTTACCTTAAGATTTCTTAAATATTGGTAATTTTAATTTTATTGGAAGGTTCTTGGTTTGTTCATATATTATTTACATAATTCTCATATTATGAACATAGGGACGTCACAATTTACCAGTATACTAGTCTTATGTAAGAAACAATTAAATCCCCTTAATTGTTTGCTTATATATCTTTTTCATAACCTTGCTTAGTTGCAAGGTCCTCCCACTAACTCAGTGTTTTTTCACTTTTTATA
This sequence comes from Lachnospiraceae bacterium, assembly GCA_036653135.1. Classification (GTDB taxonomy): domain Bacteria; phylum Bacillota; class Clostridia; order Lachnospirales; family Lachnospiraceae; genus Petralouisia. The sequence goes on along the minus strand of JAVVUO010000013.1, from coordinate 65,943 downwards.
TATCGTTTTTTCATATACGACCGGTGCAATGCGCCGGTCACCTCTTTTTTTAGTTTTTTATGGTTCAAATCTATCATTTCCAAGTCTAATATTCATATATCTGGTATACGCTGCAAAAGCTGCTGGAATAGGATAATGTTCTTGAGAATCTGCTACTTCCACAAACAGCATCCCACTTTTATCCTGAGATAATTCATCTACCCGAATCATATATCCTGTCATATGCCATTCTACATGAGAAAAAATATGTTTGGCACAATCTAGTTTTTGAATTCTTAATGGAGCAAGTTTCCTTTTTTTAACCCACTCTAGCGCCTCTTCTTCGGAAAGCTGTCCCGTAGTATTTGGAAATTCATACATTCCTGCTAGTAATCCTTTGGCTGGGCGTTTATGTAGTACTATTTTTTCTCCATCTCGAATAAGAAATACTGTTTTTTCTTCTATGCGTCTTGGCTTTGCTTTACTTTTTACCGGCAATTCCTGCCAGCAATTGAATCGTTTCGCTTGACAAAATTCCAGCCAAGGACATTTGTCACATTGTGGTACACCATTAGGCAGACACACCGTAGCTCCAAGTTCCATCAATGCCTGATTAAAATCACTTGCACTTTTTTCAGGCATAATTTTCTGCAATGCTTCTTCTACTCCAGTTCTTACTGACTGTTTCATAATATCGGAGTTATCTGCTGATACTCTAGAAATAACACGCAGAACATTTCCATCTACTGCTGGAACCGGAATTTTATATGCAATAGACGCAATAGCACCTGCTGTATAGTGTCCAATTCCTTTTAGTTTTAAAAGTTCATTGTAATCTTTAGGAAGTTGTCCTTGATACTCTTTCATAACTGTCTTGGCGGCAATCTGCATATTTCGCACACGATTATAATATCCTAGTCCTTCCCATAATTTTAGTAGCTTTTCTTCTTCACACTCTGCTAGATCTTCTATTTTAGGTAATGAAGTGGTAAATCGTTCAAAATATGGCTTTACTGCCTCAACTCTTGTTTGTTGAAGCATAATTTCCGATACCCAGACACGATACGGTGTGGGGTTACACCGCCATGGAAGAATTCTTGCATTTTTCTGAAACCATTCCAATAATGGGGCTACAATTTGCTCTAATTCAAAATTTTCTAACATAACTCTCCTCTTATTGTTTATTTTATATCCATGCTTACGGCTTTTATCCATTTTTTCTTTCTACATAGAAATCTTTATAATTTCAGGATAATTTTCCACAAGTTTTGCCAATTGAATTAACTCATTTCCATTTTTGGTCTTCACCAAAACTTCCGCTCTTACCGTTTCGTCTTTGCATTTTACTTGAAATTTTAGAATGCTGCACTGATATTTTTCTTCTAATTCCGTACGAATGATGGTCATTAGCTCCCGATCTGCTTCTTTTGGCTTTTCATATTCAATTACAATTTGATATATTTCCCTTGTAAGGCACCTTGATTTTCCACTGCGTCCTAAAAATATTTCTACCAAAATAATAATACCCGTTGTAGCAATTCCAATTTGATACATTCCTGCACCTATGGACATTCCCACTCCTACTGTAGCCCAAATTCCTGCTGATGTGGTAATGCCGCTAACACTGCGGTTTCTGGAAAAAATCACACCGGAACCTAAAAATCCAATTGCGGTAACAGCTCCTGCCGCTATTCTAGATGGATCTAGACGAACATAGGGACTTAGCACATCTTGAAATCCATACTTTGATAAAATAATCATTAGGGCAGAAGAAACCGCTACAATTACATGGGTACGAAGACCAGCAGTTTTATGCTTCCACTCCCTTTCTGCTCCAATTGCAGCTCCACAGCCACCTGCTATCATAATCCGAAACAACTGTTCTAATTGTGGCATAAGCATATCTAATTCCAGTATTTTTCCCATTATAATCCTCCTGATTTCCAGAAATATCATATCTGCCTCGTCATTTAGAATATCCTCTGCTACTTTCTCTCTACTCTCTGTTATTTTATCATCAAGTCGCATATGGGTCAATTTCTTTTAATGTATGTTAATAAAACAAACATAACCACTATGTGCTATGTTTATTTCATCGGTTTTATTTTATTTTTTACTGCTGATTTTTCATTAATTCTTTCCATTCTTTTCTTTGTTTTAAGAAACCATATGTCTCCTCATCTTGAAAACATTCTATAAGATTACTTTTTAATTCTTTTTTAAATTCCTCATCTATAGGTTTAAATTCCATATGCTCAAAAAGAGATGATTTACAAAATCCATTGATTTCCTCAACACTACTTAGCATTTCATTCATAATGGTAATGACAAAATCCGCATCTTTTTCTATGGTTGCTAATTCCAGTCTGCAATCCATTTCATAATATTTTCCCATTTCAAAGCATTTCGCAATTTCCACCTGTTTCGCTACCAATTTGTGCGCCTTTTCATAGTTTTCTTCTTCTAATGCCAGCATAGACAAACCATCCAATGTCTGTGTCACCATTTGTGCATACATCCATAAAAGTTCTTCATATGTCTTATAAGCTTCTTTTATCTGTTTCCTTTTTCTGTATATTTCTGCCTGTTTTCTTTTGCGCTGTGGATTTTGTTTCGAGAAATAATTGAGACACTTTTGGGCTTCTTCATATTGTTCTTTTCTCATATAAAAGGAAAATAAAGAGTCTGCTGCATAATTTCGAATTTCTTCCTCTTTGCTCTCCAATACACGTTTATATAAAGAACAAAAATATTCATCATATTTTTCTTCATTACTTATTTTTTGTTTCAAGCGCTGTGCATCAAATATAACTGCTATCTGCCATATTAATAACTCACAGTTTGGATATCGCTCCAACTGTTTTTTTCCCCATTCTAAGGCTTCTTCAAATGTTTTTGTTTTTAACATAGTATTTGCTTCTTTTACAAGAGTTTCTATTTCCTTTGCCTCTAACTCCTCTTGGTAGGATAACAATGTGTCTATTGAAATTTCCAATAATCTTGCAATTGGTGCCAGTAGCATAATATCTGGAAAGGCATTTCCATTTTCCCATTTATTAACTGCTGATGCTGTTATGCCAAGCCGAGCAGCCATATTTTCCTGGGTTATATTTTTATTTTTACGGTATTTTCTGATTACTTCTCCTATTTGCATATGAATCACTTCCTTCTCGATTATTTTATGACTCTTTGTTTATAAGAAGTATAGCAGATATTGATGTATCCTTCTACAGAACAATTTTCATATTTTCATTCATAAAACTTAACCATTACTCATGTACTTTAATTTCTTGAAAATTAAAAATACATCCATACGAGCAAAACAGCTGCATCCTAGTGCTTGATAAACCTCTTTTGCTGTTTGTTTCACCTCTTTTGCTGGTTGTTTTACCTCTTCTGCTGGTTCTTTGGAAATTCTTTCAGGAACATGAATTTATTACAATATTGTCACTTGTTTTATTATTTTGCATATCATATCACAGATCATTTACTTATTCTGACTTTGCTGTGAGGTGCATTTTATGAATAACGCTGTTTGTCTATCTGATATGAAACCGGGAGAATCTGCACATGTAAAACAATTGAAAGCTAACGGCAATCTAAGACGACGATTTTTAGATATTGGTCTTATTGAACAAACCACTGTTACCTGTGTAGGGAAAAGCCCTTTGGGAGACCCCATTGCCTTTTCTATTCGAGGTGCTGTCATTGCAATACGCTTGGAAGACTGTGATAACATTTTAATTGAACCCTGAAAGGAATTCCTATGAAATCTACTATAACTTCTATTAATATTCCCTCCTCACATAAAGTGGTTGCCATTGCAGGAAATCCCAATGTAGGGAAAAGCACTTTATTTAATGGACTAACCGGATTAAATCAGCATACCGGAAACTGGCCCGGCAAAACAGTTGCCAGTGCACAAGGCTGCTGTCAAACTGCTTCCCACTCTTATACCTTAGTGGATATTCCCGGAACTTACTCTCTCTTAGCTCATTCCACTGAAGAAGAAGTTGCCCGTAATTTTCTTTGTTTTGGAAAACCAGATGCTGTTATTGTCGTTTGTGATGCTGGGTGTCTAGAAAGAAATATGAATTTGGTATTGCAGATACTGGAATTATCTTCCCATGTAATTGTTTGTGTGAATTTGTTAGATGAAGCAAAACGCAGAAACATTCAAATTGATTTGGATGGGATTTCCAAGCATCTTGGTATTCCCGTGATTGGCACGATTGCCCGAAAGAAAAAAAGTCTTTCTGCCTTACTCGATGCCTTGGATGTAGTAGTGGATTCTTCTATGGAAAATCCACTAGTTACACCTTTTCAAGTAACCTATCCAGCACCCATAGAGGAAGCTATTTCCATTTTAACACCTGCCCTTTCTTTTACCATGTCTGCACCGGAATTTTCTCATCTCACACTGCCGATACCATGGTTAAGCTTGAAACTACTAGAACAAGACTCTGTACTCTTAGAAGAAGTTTTTTCCTATCTTCAATTAAATTTACTGAAAAACGAATCTATTCTTGCCGCTTATACAAAAGCACAAGAAATACTTTATACATATGGGATTAATGCTAATACCTTAAAAGACCAGTTAGTTTCCTCACTGGTTCTTTCTGCGGAAAAAATCTGTGCTGATACAGTTTCCTTTCCCCACAGACAAACTGATGAAACAGACCGAAAAATTGATAATATATTGACAAGTAAATGGGGTGGTTATCCAGTTATGCTAGCACTTTTAGCTCTTATTTTTTGGATTACCATGGTTGGTGCTAACTATCCCTCCCGATTACTTGCTTCTGGTTTATTTTGGTTTCAAGACCAGCTTACCTTGCTTTTTCATTTTTTTCACGCTCCCCAATGGCTCCACGGAATGTTAATATTAGGGGTATATCGGGTACTTGCCTGGGTAGTTTCTGTTATGCTTCCCCCAATGGCAATTTTCTTTCCTCTGTTTACACTTTTAGAAGATTCTGGCTATCTGCCAAGAATTGCTTACAATTTAGATAAACCTTTTCGTAAATGTTGCTCTTGTGGAAAACAATCTTTAACCATGTGTATGGAGTTTGTAAGTCTGTATTCCTATAATGTAATCTTCAAGAATAAATTTCTTCTTTCCACGCAAAAAGCCGCCTGTATTTCTGCAAACGGCTTTTAGGTCATTATATTTATATTGTCGATTATCGTTTTCTTAATGTCCGCAAGACGATAATTAGATAGAACGTGAAAGTTTTCAGGTGCAAAAAATGTGGAAGTTAACATAACGCTCAGAAAACAAATGGTACTACTGCTATTGCTCCTTTTCTATCTTACATTAAACTATGATATCTTTTCTCGATGTCTCTTAAAGACATTTTTTAATAAAAGGTATTCTTTTTCATCAAACTTTTCTCCAGAAGCTGCTATATGCGTTGCATAATATGTATCTGGTATTCCTAACTCTAATTGCATTTCTAAATAGTCTCTCCAGTGCTTTTTATCAACCATTAAATCATTATCGGTATCAATAAGCCACTTGTCACACCCGATATTTGCAAGTAATGCACGCCCCTTCATTATTTCTAAAACCCCTTCACTTTCTCCATCCAAATCATTTAGTCTTAGCATATCAACTACCTCAGCAAAATAAGGATTTGGTGTATGCGTAATAAGAAGGCTATCTCCTTTTATTTTCTTCATATTTACATATATATTGAAAATGTACTCTTTTAATAATTCCATCCCCCACACATTTTCTTTATATACGGATACTAATTCCTTCCTTTCCTTGCGGTGTGAATAAAGATGCTTTTCGTTTGTTTCGTTGATTAACCCCCAAAATGAGTTCAAATAACATCTAAATATTCCTTCTTCCGATGGCGTGTTCTGTGTAAAATCTATTTTAAAACCATCTGCATTCAAACAACCTTCATCTTCTGAAAGCATTTTATATATTTCCTGTTTCAAGATTTTCTGGTATATAGGATTTGTAGGATCTGGAGCAACCGCACGATTATGTAGCATCATGCATGCTTCATTTGGAAGTCCTTGTGTAACAACAGGGGTAAACCACAATAATACATGCTTTCCTTTTTTGTGTTCTTTGTCAATAAACCCTCTCATATCTTCCCACTTGTGTGGATTAGGAGCTGACAGTGCTGCTTCATTGGCCCAGCCCATATCTATAATAATAATACCAGGGTCTATTCCATTTTTTTCTAACACACTAATATAATTCTCATATCTTTTCTGTGTACAATAGTCTGTTACATTAATAAAATTTCCATTTTCATGACTATCATGTTCCGTACGGTATTCATATCTCATCTCTCCCCATCCACAAAATATAGGTTCTTTCCACCATTTAGGAATTTCTTTTTCAGGTAATGTAATGATACTTCTTTCTTTCACCAAAAAATCCTTATAATATCGTAATGCCATCTCGTAATTGTTTTGTGGTTTTCCTAACACCAATCGTGGAGTTTGATAGGATTCTTTTACAATTTGATGCCCTTCAAATTGTAAACTAAAAGAAGCACTTTCTCCTTGGTACTTCATGCTCACATAATTATTTTGGCCTTTTTCCGCACATACAAATGCAGGAACATAATGCACCTCATCTGTAAGAATATAGCAAAACGGAGGTGGACTTAGCCACTGTTGGCAAGAAAGTATATCATTTTCCTCTGCCGATTTAAGCACTTTCCCATGTGACCAGTCAAATCTTGGAACTATATATTTCTTAAAATCTGTTTTTTTCTGATTATTTCCATAATATGTAACATCGGTAATAGCTAATTCATTTCCTTTTACCATTCCATAACAGGATATACTTTCTTCCCTTATTTCTATTACAATCTTTTTTTCTGTCCAAAGATTACTTTTTTGTATAAATGATAGTTTGATGATATCCTGCTGTTCTGATATACTGTCTAACTCCATATCTGAAATAAATTCACATTGCTCAAGACTATCCAACCGTACATCTACTTTTCCGCAATATGCAATTTTACTTCCAATACTAACTATTATATCAAAATTGATACAATCAATTTTTACTATGATTGAATTCGTTGTAACTTCGTAACACTGCTGTATTTTTTCTATTTTCAAAATTTGACACCTCCATTATTTAATTGCACTATCTACCATTCCCTTTATAAAGTGCTTTTGAAGTAAAATATATAATAGTACAATCGGCATTAGTCCTATTAATGCTGCTGCTGCTGCGCCGCCCATGTTAGTACTCTGCTGTGAAAAGAATTGTGCAACAGAAGTGGCAATATTCCTCATATCCGCTTTCGGAAGCATATACAAAGACATCTGATAATCATTCCAAACGTAAGTTCCTGTTATAATTATAACACTTGCTATCACCGGCTTTAGCAATGGCATTATAATCTGAATAAAAATACGAATAAAACCTGCTCCATCTATATATGCTGCCTCATCCAATGCCACTGGTATTGTTCCAATGAAATTTCTAAATAAAAATATCGCCAATGGTAATTGTCCAGTTACCATAATTAAAATAATTCCCCAATATGTATTTATCCCACCAATTCTATTCATCATAGAGTACAATGGAACTAATGTACTAAGAGGAGGTACCATCATTACTCCTACAATAACAAACATTACTAAATCATTAAATTTAGTACGATTTCTTGCCAATGGGTACGCAGCCAATGAACCAATTGCTACTATTAAAATAACCGAAATTCCCGTAATAATAATTGTATTTAATATTGCCCTAATCATATTTCCATTTATTAAAGCATTTTGAAAATTTTCCCAATAAATTTCAGTAGGAGGAATCCATTTTGAAGTCAAATCTCTTTTGGATCTGCATGCTGTTGTTAGCACAATATAAAATGGTACCAGTTGCATTATTATCATAACGAAAAGAAAAAATCTTCCTACTATTTTTAGAATTTTATCCATTCAAATGCTCCTCCCATTTTGTGAAACCAATATTTAAAATTAACGACGCAAATAAGATAATCAAAAACAGGATAATACCTATTGCTGATGCATACCCGGCTTTTTCTCCATTAAAGTACATCAGACTAATATAAGTAGAAATTGAATTTGTTGAATATCCCGGTCCTCCATTCGTTAATACTTTAATTATATCAAACAATTTAAATCCACCTATTAAATTTAAAGTAACACTTGTTACAATAGCAGGATGTAATAAGGGCAATGTAATATATTTAAATGTTTGAAAAGTACTTGCTCCATCTATCTTAGATGCTTCGTAATACATAGTTGAAATATTCTGAAGACCTGTAAGGTATAAAATCATAGATGTTCCTACAAATTGAATGCTATTTATAATTACAATCCATAAAACAGCAATATTTTCATCTGTCAGCCACGCTATTCTATTTCCTCCAAATAACAATACTACATCATTAAACGCACCACCATTATATTGTAACAACATATAATATATGCTGCCCATAATTACAGGAGATACTAATACTGGCATATATATAATTGTTCTTGCCAAATTACAGCCCCTAAATTTTTGATCCAAAATAACTGATAAAATCATTCCTAATACTTGTTGGATTGCAGTACACCCAAGCGCAAATATAATTGTATTCAACATTACTTTTCCAAAATACTCATCCTGAAAAATTGCTAGATAGTTTGAAAACCCTGCAAAGGTCTTTTCAATAGAATACCCATCCCAGTTCATAAAAGAAAGTTTAAATCCTGAAAATAGTGGATATATCGTAAAAACCAGAAATAGTAATAAGGCTGGTACATACAAAAGATTCATTAATTTCATTTGTGTATTTCTCGATATACTTTTTCCCAATTTGTTTTCCTTTCTAAAATGAGCCTAGAATAAACATTTTCCAGGCTCATACCTGTTTATTTTTTAATCAAAGAATCATATTCTTTTTCAATCTGTGTCATGGCTTCCTCTAGCGTTTTCTGTTTGGTCACAATCATTTCAGTGGTGGCTACGATTGCATCCCATGACCCTGACGGCATATAAACTCTGTCAAAGTATGGAACTCCCGGATATTTTTCTGCATTTTCTAATGATTTTGATAGAGCACCTAATTCAGATGAAGCAGATGCTAATCCTGCCATCTGACCTGACGAGGTAGCCAATGCAGCAATATTTTCAGGTTTCGCAAGATAATTCAGGAACTCAACACATGTCTCTACATTTTTGCCATCCTTTGCAATTCCGATGGCATCCTTTTCTCCACAGACTGTGTAAGGTTCTTTTCCATTGGCATTTGGAATTGGCATAAAACCTAAATTTCCATCAGGGGCATATTCATACGCGGTTACAAGAGCAAAATTCATAATAAACGAAAATGCTGCATCACCCTGCGCAATAGCTCTTGAGACATCATCCGATGTAGCAGAGGAATAATCAGGATTAAAGAAATCACTATTGGCAAATCCTTCTACTACCGCTAGGGTATCACTATATTTATCTGCAACAAAGTTTCCAGCTAACATATTCTGATTATCTTCCTCTGTAAAAAATGTGGGTGCTATCCAATCAACATAGAGTCCAGTTGGCCATCTATCTTTGCCTGCATTATAAATTGGGATTTTGCCATTTGCTTTGACCGCGATACACACTTCATTAAAATCTTCCCAAGTCTTGATATCTTCAACTTTGAATCCTGCTTCTTCTATTACATCTTGATTGTAAAGTATTCCTGCAATATCAATATTTAATGGTAATGCATAAATTTCTCCATTTTTGTCAAACATGATATCCGTTAATAGCGGACTAACATCCTTTGCCCATTCTTGTTCTTGAAGATCTAATAAATATTCTGAATATCTACCAAGAGACCATCCATGTGTCATCCACATATCAGGAATATTTCCACCACCCAATCGTGTTTTTACTTCTCCTTCGTGATCTGTACTTGAAGGTATCAATTCTATTGTTAGTGCTTCTGGATTTTCCTTTGCGAATCCCTCTACCATTTTTTCATATTCCTTATATAGTGCCGTGTCTACTGCTGTTCCTGTCATAAGTTCAATAGTTTCATCCGTCTTAGACTTTTTTTTCTCCTGCAATGTTTCTTCTTGCGTTGTAGAAGTGTCTGTACCACATCCCATTAACAATGACGATACCATTCCAATACATAATAATAATGAAATACCTTTTTTCATAAATCCTTCTCCTTTTCCATACAAGTTTGTTTTGTTTTTGCTTTCTTATACGTATATGTTGCACTCTTAAAATATCACTTTTGGTATAAGTTGTCAACAATAAAATGTGAGATATGCACGAATTGTATATATTTCATATTTTTGCAACTTATATTTTATATAAATTGTACACTCTCTTTTTCAATAAGTTCAACTTCCAGTGAAACTTGTATCTTTTCCTTTTTCTTTTCTATTAAACACACTAAACTTTCAAAAGCAGCTTTCCCAAGCTTTCCTTTCGGATGATCCATGCTTGTAATTGCAACCCTGTATGCATCTCCAAATGGCGTATTATCAAAGCTTATAATAGAATGTTCTTCTGGAATCTTCACATGTTGTTCAAACAGCTTGTCTGCAACTGTAATTGCCAAATCATCATTATAGCATATGGTCGCAGTAGTATTTTTTAATCGGCTGAAAATTTGATCCACTAAAACTTTATTTTTCAGAATATACTTCTCATCCTGTGTAGATAACCACAGAATATTATTTTCATTAATAGAAATATCATTTTCCAACATGGCTTTAATCATCCCAGAATATCTATGTACTCCTTGAATATCATCTGACTTAAATACACCACTTATCTGTGTATGTCCGTGCCTAATCAAATATTCTGTAGCATTGTAAGCTGCTGCTTCGTCATCAACTACAACATAATCATCTGTTTGTTGGGACAAGTATCCATGAATAAATATCACAGGTATCCCCTTTTCTCTAAATTGCTGATATAAACAAGCGTTCGGGGAAGGCAATGCGCTTTTTGCAGGTTCTGCTATAATTCCAAATACATTCTTATTCATTAAATCAAGTAAGCACTCTCTTTCTTTTGCAATCTGATTGTGCGTACATCGAATCATAATATTGTATCCTTTTTCTGTTGCCATTTCTTCAATTTTTTGAATAATATCAGGTATAATATGATTATTTAAATAAGAAACTATGACGACTATTATTTTACTGGTTCTAAAACCAGTTTTTTCAACAGTATTTTGCCAGTTAACAAATGATCCTCTTCCATGTTCTGTATATATGATACCTTCCTGCGCTAATCTATTAATGGCTTCTCGCACCGTATGCCTACTTACATTAAATTTCACCATTAACTGACTTTCAGAATAAATTTTATCGCCATTTTTCAAATTTTCACTAATAACTTCATTTTTTATATAATCCTCTATAATTTTATATTTTAAAATTCTCATATTTATATCCATTTCCTTCTCGCTTCTCATGATACGAAACGTTACTGAATAAGTCTTTACTTTGCTACATATTTATACGTACAAGTCATTATACCTTTGATTTGTTTGTTTGGCAATATCCAACGTCCTTGAATAGGGTTCTTTGTAACAGTTCGTTACTGTTTACACATTTTATTGAACAGGAGATATGGGCGAAGCTCCTTGCCTATAGCTAACTGAACAATGATAAAGTGCACAGTGGTGGAAAAACATGATACAAATCATTAATACAAAGTCAATTTTACTATGGCTACGTATATTTGTAGAGTCTTTCTCCGTCTTACCACGAAGAAAGACCAATCTGAAAAATGACCCTGCTTAAGCATTTCTACTCTTGCATGGTCGTTTTCTGTTTGTACCACTGGAAGGTGTCACTCAAAATTTACTTGTTATTGTAAATCCCTAAATGAACGTATCCCTTACTTGGGATGCTTTTTATAAACTTTTGTGATGATTCCATTTTCAAAATCACTATTATCTACGGTTGAAAATAATTTTTTAAGATGCTTTGAAATTTCTGTATCATTAATGTTCAAATATTATATTCTATTCTCTTGGCTTCTAAATATAAGAATGCCACCAAACCATTGATTGGCAGGTAGTATCAGGATACATATAATATTTTCTCAATCTCTGTTTCTTCTACTGTCGCGATGTCCAGTGTCTTTCCTTCCTCGTCTGCTATCTCTATCATATAGGTCTTCTCGTTGTTGTAGCTTTCTAGGACGGTTCCAATTCTTCCGTCTTTTCACAATATAACATCTAATTCCTTTACCAAATTCTTTTCAGCTTCTTCATGCATTTTCTTGAATATTGATTCAGCCTTTTTATTGAACTCTTTCTGTTCCTCTTTTAGCAGTAGGAGCCATTCTCTCGCTGTCAATGCCATCTCCTTAATCCTCCTCCAGTAAAAAGTAATATTTATTGTCTTTTTCCATTTTGGACTGGTGGTATTATTCAATGACATTAGGCAATTTCTTTTTTTCTTTTATAGAAGTTTTTATATCCTTTACATAATGATTATAATCTGTCTGTCCATACTCTACTTCCTGATATCCATCTGGATCTACTCCAAACAAATTGTAATATTCATCATACAGAATTTCCAATTCTCCTGTCATTTTTCCATACCACATTATTTTATCATTACCTCTAGTATTTTCATCACTTCTTAAATATTTATTTTTCGTTCAGCCAAGCAATAAATCTATTATTTATTTTTTCTCTAAGAAGCTTCTTTTTTTCTTCTGAAACAAAAGCACCTGTGACAGCGTTTAACGCTAAGCGTTTTAAGGTATTGTCACTCAAAGAAAAATGATACTTTAGCAAATTGTACTCTTTTTTTAGAGATGTGCCAGAAACCGTCATGTTGTCTGTATTCACGCTTACCAGAATATTGGATTCAATAAATTTAAGAATTGGATATTCTTTTGGATCATGGACTGCTTTCGTTTGCAAATTACTAGTAAAACATGTTTCTAACATAATGCCTGCTGTTTTTAACTGTCTTAGTAATTCATCATCTTCTACCACATGAATACCATGTCCAATACGGACTGCACCAAGTTTTAATGCTTCTCTCACACTTTCAGCACCCGCTGCTTCTCCTGCATGAATGATAATTGGTATGTTATCATTTTTAGCCTGTTCAAAAACCTCTGCAAACATCTTCGTTGGATAAGCAGCTTCATTACCGGCTAAATCTATAGCACATACACCTGTACCTAAAAATTCTTTTGCTACATAAACTGTTTCCATGTTTTCACGAAGATTTTCTGGGTTACGCATACAGCATAAAATTAATTGGCATTGCATACCTGTTTGTTCTATTCCTTTATTCAATCCTTTTATAGCAGCTAAAACAACTTGTTTTTGCGTTAATCCATTTTGTGTGTGGAACTGTGGAGCAAAACGAATTTCAGCATAACACAAACCTTGTTTTGCTAATTTTACAATCAGCATATAAACGGATTCTTCCATGCTTTCTATTGTTTGTAATACTATTTGAGGTAGTGCAAACTTTTCTAAATATTCAGAAAGACTAGTACAATTCTCCTTAACAGTTAGAAGCCTTTTTAGTTCATATATATCTTTTGTAGGTAGCTCAACATTAGCAATATTTGCAAGCTCCAATATTTCATTTGGCTCAAGAGAACCATCTAAATGTAAATGTAAATCAATCATATTATCCTCCATTCTCACGCTTTCAACTGCATGGTATGACACTGTCATTTAGGGAACGACAGATTTTCACAGCTCCATATATCCCTTTTGATTCATCGAAGACACGTTTTATTTCGTGGCCGAAGGTTTTATATTCCTTCTGCCTGACTGTGGTACACAAATCAGAGCTTTGTAATAGGTACTCCTTGGAAATTTCAAGACCGTACAAAGCTGGACTATAGTATTTCAGATTGTTTTGAATAAAAATCACAATTTCGATTATTGTTCTTTTGCGAATATGTCGGTCGCTTTTTTTAATATTTCATTTTCAATCTTTAGACGCTGGTTTTCTTTTTGAATTGCCTTGTATTCTTTAAGTGTAACGGTTTCCTCCTGTGATATTTTGATTATTCTAGAAAAAATAATCATTTTCCAAAGTCTTTGCATCTGTGTAGAAATCACTGGATTGTTTCCTCGATTTCATATCATAATTTAGATGTTCTTTTACTGTTGAATTTATTATAATACCATTTTCTGCTCCATTACGTTGGTATATTGTTAGAAAAACAAAAAGAAAGGCACCTAAAAAAACTAAAAATAATAGTTTAAAAAGCTGAATCTGGAATATTTTTTATAGGTTGGAGATTTTTATTTTTTTCATTTTCCGCCTATTGCAATTTACTGAATTAACTAATAATAATTACAATTTGCAATTTTCCTTTAAAATTTATACATTTATTTTAACATTATTTATAATATATATCAATAATTTTATATAAATCAGATAATATATATGAACAAATAATTTTCAGCATTCTAATTTCTGTTTCATTCTGATTATAAATTATTCTCCCAAGCTGCGCACATATTTCCTTTTTCAAAATCCTTTTTATGTTTTGAGTATATCATATCTTGAATTCTGCTTTCATGAGTGCAAGTGAAATGACCTCATATTCTTCTTTCATGTGCTTGTCCTTCTTACCGCCGCTTAGGCGGTACCCTCCTCTTTTTTCTTTTTCGGTGGTTTGTAGTTTTCAAGAATGCTGTAAAACATTTCTGTGTTTGGTGTCCTCGGAACATGGATTTTACTTGGATCTGTGTAAACTTTTCCATCTGCTGTTGTAATTGTTACTTTTACCATCTTCTTACCCTCCCATCCTCTTTCTAATTTATGCAGCATGGTTTGTACTACTTGCTATATTTATTTAAAATGTTATGAAATTCAAATCTAATTAAATTTACTTGCTATTTCCTCAATTTTTCTTTTGCCGATTTTTCTTTTGCCAATTTTTCTTTTGCCGATTTTTTTCCCAATTTTTCAAGCCGTGTCGCCTACACTTCTTTCATAAGCTAAGGTGAGTACCAGTTATCATGTTTTCGTCGTTTGTGTTGACAACTTACGAAAATATTGCTATGGTAATACTAAATAAAAGGAGATACCCATGTAGTACGTTGTAACGCAATTCCCTTTGAATTGCGCGCAGACCCCTTCTCTCCGCCGAGAATCAAAGCCGTCTCTTAGCAGCCAAAGAACGCATGGAAGAGAATGGTGGTACAGTTCATGAACTGATTGAGGTAGACGATGATTAAAGCATGGGACGATTATGCATGGGATGATACTAACAGGTTCGTTTACCGACTTGTTGAACATCGGATTGAAATTCTTCAATGCCGTTCTCATTATGGTAATAAGTAAAGACTTACCCCGAACAGTTGAATGTTCGGGGTACTTTCATACCTATTGGAAAGAAAATGCTCATGGGATCCAACTTTGCAAACTCATCTAATACACGCTTATAAGGTCAAATGTGAGACTTGTACTTGCTATCAAAAGCGCACTAACTGGAACTGTGTAAAAAACACCCCTGCTGCAAACAGGGGCAGTCTATGAGGAGTATTGAAATGATAAGAGGAGCATGTTATGTAAGAGTTTCCACAGAAAATCAGATTGAAAATTACAGTATTGACGAACAAATTGACCGTTTAAAAGCATTTTGCAGAGCAAAGGACATCTCTATCATAAATTTCTATACAGATGGTGGATATTCCGGGGGCAACCTTAACCGCCCAGCTCTGCAGCAAATGCTCTCTGACATTGAAAATAATCTGATTGATACCGTAATCGTGTATAAGCTCGACCGGCTTTCCAGAAGCCAAAAAGACACTTTAACGCTTATTGAAGATAAGTTTTTGGTAAATAACGTAGATTTTATTTCTGTAAATGAAAACTTCGACACTTCCACTGCGTTTGGCAGGGCAATGATTGGAGTACTTTCCGTTTTTGCACAACTTGAAAAAGATCAAATAACAGAACGTTTTACGATGGGTCGGATTGGACGCGCCAAAAGCGGATACTACCATGGAGGTTCTATCATACCTACTGGGTATGATTATGTAGGGGGAAAGCTCATAGTGAATGATTATGAAGCATTGCAAGTTAAAATCCTATATGAGCGCTTTGCCAGTGGCCACTCATTACATGATTGCTGGCAATTCATGAAAAGCAACTATACTACAAAACACGGTGCATGGACCAGTGATGTCCTGGTGCGAAATGTTTTAAAAAACGATTTATATATTGGAAAAGTTAAATTCAAGGGTGTTTCCTACCCCGGAGTTCATGAACCAATTATTTCTCAGGAACTTTTTGATAAAGTCAATCAGATGTTCGATTCATCAAGAAAAGATATGCCTGATTTTCGTCGCTCCCCCTTTAAAGCTCGTACGCTTTTGGCGAGTCTGGTATACTGCAGCAAATGTGGTGCACGCTTCCATGGAGAACATGGAAACTACTCATGTTATAGCCGAACAAAAGGAGATAAAAAATATATTATAGACCCCAATTGTAAAAATAAAAAATGGAAGATCGAAGACCTTGATGCCCTTGTGATAAAATACATGGCTGAACTTGATTTTAGTAAATTGGAAAAAGAGGAAAAAACAGAGTTTGTTCCGCCAGACTATGCTCCCCGCATATATGAAATAGATAAGCAAATAAAGAAACTGATTGACCTATATCAGATTGATAGTATTCCTATGCAGATACTCTCCGAAAAAATTGCTGCCCTTACGCAAGAAAAAAATACGCTGATGGAGAATATGAATCCTGTGAAGTATCTCCCGACACTAGAAGATATGATAGAATCAAGGAATAAATTTTTAGAATTGTTGGAAACCGGAGAGCTTGCTGAAAAGCGTGCATGTCTTACAAATGTCATTGATAAAATCATCATAAACGATGATAATGTCAATATTATTTTGAAAAAGTTTTAATTGCAGATTCTGCAAGTCCATGTGTTTGGGATTTGGCTGTAACGCTGCCGGTATTGTAGGTTGTCGAATTATCGATTCTCACAGAGAACGCCTGATTGCTATGCTTACAAATAACTTTGTTCCCTGTAATGGCAGGTTTCCTACTATAATTACCTTGATTACACTCTTTTTTATTGGCTCTAGTGGAAGTCTTACCTCTTCTGTGTTTTCCGCTATCCTTCTTACTGCATTTATTGTATTGGGTGTGCTCATGACCTTTGCTAGTTCAATGTTTCTTTCTCATACTCTTTTAAAGGGAATTCCCTCTTCCTTTACCTTGGAACTCCCCCCTTACCGCAAACCACAAATTTGCAAAGTTATCGTTCGTTCCTTCCTTGACCGCACTGTCTTTGTACTCAGCCGCGCTATTGTAATTGCTGCTCCAGCAGGATTGCTTTTATGGATACTTGCCAATGTTAGTTTTGAAAATGCTAGTCTGCTCCAGCACTGTGCTGCCTTTTTAGACCCTTTTGCCCGACTTCTTGGACTAGATGGTGTCATTCTTATTGCCTTTATACTTGGATTTCCTGCAAATGAAATTGTACTTCCCATCATTATCATGGCGTATTTATGTCAAGGAAGTATACTAGATTTTACTAATCTCTCTCAATTAAAAGAGCTGCTGATAGAACATGGATGGACCTGGACTACCGCTGTAAGCACCATCCTGTTTTCTTTGATGCACTGGCCTTGTTCTACTACTCTTTTAACCGTAAAAAAAGAAAGTGGAAGCATAAAATGGACTATTCTAGCCTTTTTAATTCCCACAGTAACAGGAATTTGTATTTGCACGCTCTTTCATTGTACTGCTGTGTTATTTAAGTGGTAACAATTACAAAAAGCCTCCGTTTTAACTTGTCCTAGTTAAAACGGAAGCTTTTATAATTGAAGAATTTTCATAACTCATAGCGGTTGATTTTCCTATGTAATGAAAAACAACATAAGTTTATTCTAAATTTCCGAAATATCCTCAATTGCTTTTCCAATATCATGACGCATATACTTGTTGGCAAAACTTACCCATTCCGTAGCAGCATAAGCATTCTTTCTAGCTTCCTTTAGGTTCTCACCCTTTGCCGTAATTCCAAGGACACGACCACCGTTGGTTACTAGCCCACCGTCTTTTAAGGCAGTTCCTGCATGGAAACAGTAATATCCATCTTTTCCTTCAAAATGCTCAAATCCGGTAATGGGAAGTCCTTTTTCATAAGAAATAGGGTACCCTTCCGATGCCAGCACCACGCAGACTGCCGCGTTATCTTCAAATTCCAATTCAATGTGATCCAACCTTCCATCTACACAAGCTTCCATCACTTCAATCATATCATTTTTCATTCTTGGAAGTACCACCTGTGCTTCCGGATCTCCAAATCTTGCATTGTATTCCAATACTTTAGGGCCTTCCTCTGTCAACATCAGTCCAAAGAAAATCACCCCTTGGAAGCTTCGTCCTTCTGCCGCCATAGCATCTACCGTTGCCTGATATACATACTTCTTACAGAATTCATCTACCTCTTTGGTATAGAATGGACTTGGGGAAAATGTGCCCATCCCACCGGTATTCAATCCTTTGTCGCCATCTTGAGCCCGCTTATGATCTTGTGCGGAAGACATGATTTTAATGGTTTTGCCATCTACAAAAGAAAGTACTGACACCTCACGCCCTGTCATAAATTCTTCTACAACCATATGATTTCCTGCTGTGCCAAATTTTTTATCTAGCATAATTTCTTTCACACCATCTTTTGCTTCTTCTAGATTCTGACAAATCAGCACACCTTTTCCCAATGCCAATCCATCTGCTTTTAGTACAATGGGCATTTTTGCTGTTTCTAAATATGCAAGTGCTTTTTTAGGATCATCAAAATTTTCATAATCTGCGGTAGGAATCTTATATTTTTTCATTAAATCCTTAGAAAACGCTTTGCTTCCTTCTAGAATAGCTGCATTTTTTCTAGGTCCAAACACCCGCAATCCTTCTGCTTCAAAAAAATCTACAATTCCACCAACCAGTGGGTCGTCCATTCCAACAATGGTGAGATCAATTTCCTTTTCTTTAGCAAACGCAGCCAGCTTATGAAATTCCATAGCTCCAATTGGTACACATTCTGCAATCTGTCCAATTCCGGCATTTCCCGGTGCGCAATATATCTTATCCACTTTAGGGCTTTTTGCAGCACTAACAGTAATGGCATGTTCTCGTCCGCCGCTTCCTATAATTAATACTTTCATATCTGCCTCCTATTTGATCATGACTGCTTTTCCCTCTATTACCTTTACTTTTCCATTAGCAATACAATCAATTGCCTTAGGCAAAATCTTCCACTCCGCCTCTTCCATAACACGTTGCTGTAATACTGTTGGTGTATCGTCCTGTTGAACCATCACAGGCTGCTGGAAAATAATCGGACCTGTATCTGTTCCTTCGTCTACAAAATGAACCGTAGCTCCTGTTACTTTTACCCCTCTTGCCAAGACACCCTCATGCACTTTCAATCCATAATATCCCATTCCGCAAAAAGAAGGAATGAGTGAAGGGTGAATATTAATAATACGATTTGTATATTTTTTTATTACAATTTCTGGAATTACCACCAAAAACCCTGCCAAAACAATTAAGTCTACTTGATAACTATCTAATTTTTCTAAAAACACTTTTGCAAATTCTTCACGATTTTCAAACTCCTTGGGTGAAATACTAATCGCTTCTATTTTCTGTTCTCTGGCTCGTTCCAATGCATATGCATTTTGATTATTGCTAATCACTACCTTGATTTCTGCATTGGTAATGGTTCCCTCGTGAATTCCATCCATAATTGCCTGCAGATTAGTTCCGCCGCCGGAAACGCAGATCGCCAGTTTTAGCATAAGGTTACTCCTTTTTCTCCGTTTTGAATTTTTCCAATTACAAAGGGTACTTCTCCTGCTGCCTTTACGGCTTCTAATGTCTTGTCCACATCTGCTGGGTTCACCGCCATAATCATGCCAATCCCCATATTGTACGTATTGTACATCATTTTTTCAGATATTTCTCCTTCTCGTGACATCATAGTGAAAATAGGGGGAATAGGATAACTTCCTTTTTCAATCATAGCATGTTTTCCTTCTGGTAACATTCTTGGTACATTTTCATAAAAACCGCCACCGGTTATATGACTACATGCTTTTACACGAACCCCTGCTTTTTTTACCATGCTCAATGCTTTTACATAAATTCTAGTTGGAACCAACAATGCTTCTCCCAGTGTCTTGCCTAATTCATCATAATAAATCTGTAACGCTTCTATATCCATTTTAAATACTTTACGAACCAAAGAAAATCCATTGGAATGAACTCCAGAAGATGCCATACCAATTAAAATATCGCCATCACTTAATTCTTTTCCAGTAATAATATCTTTTTCATCTACAACACCTACTGCAAATCCTGCTAAATCATATTCATCTTCCGGATAAAATCCCGGCATTTCTGCTGTTTCTCCACCGATTAATGCTGCATTTGACTGCTTACATCCTTCTGCTACACCGCTTACAATGGTGGCGATTTTTTCAGGGAAATTCTTACCGCATGCAATATAATCCAGGAAAAACAGCGGTTCTCCCCCTGCACAGGCAATGTCATTCACACACATTGCAACACAGTCAATTCCGATGGTATCATGTTGATCTAATAAAAAAGCTAACTTTAACTTTGTTCCCACTCCATCTGTTCCGGATACTAAGGTAGGTTTCTCCATATCTTTGAATTTTTCCATAGAAAATGCACCGGAAAATCCACCTAGATTTGTTAATACCTCGGGTCTCATGGTCTGCTGAACATGTTTTTTCATTAACTCTACTGATTTGTATCCTGCTTCAATATCTACACCTGAATTCTTGTAATCCATTATTTTTCCTCCTAGTATTCGTATTCAATAAGTAATTACAAAATGCTAATAACTTCATTTCATACCATGTCATTTGAATTTTTCACAAAAACACCTATAAAAATTCTTTAAAAAGCAACTCCCATAAGCAATACCTGTAACTACCCAGTTCATTGTACCTTCTGTGGCTTTACGACTTTTTTAATTGCTGTATTTTTTGTAACCTACTTCTTGTAGTTTTGCATCTTTTTCTATTACCTGATTTTTTAATTTTATAGAGTAATCTTTTAATTTTTCCAGTATTGCTTCATCTGAAGTTGCTAAAATCTTAGCTGCTAAAAGACCTGCATTCGCTCCACCATTAATTGCAACCGTTGCAACCGGAATCCCAGATGGCATCTGTACAATGGAATACAAAGAATCTCTTCCGCCTAATGACGTAGTATGCATTGGAATGCCAATTACTGGCATTGGGAAAATGGCTGCACACATGCCCGGTAAATGAGCTGCCATTCCAGCACCTGCTATTATCACTTTAAATCCTTTTTCTTCTGCTGATTTTGCATATTCAAAAAATACATCCGGTTCCCTGTGAGCAGAAATAATTGTCATTTCATATTCAATTCCCAATTCCTCTAAAATATCAGCAGCCTTTGCCATAATTGGCATATCTGAATCACTACCCATTACAATTCCAACTCTTGCCATGTGAATTCTCCTTTTCATCCTATCATAAGCTCTATTGTTTTTTATCTAGTATCCACTTTTTATCTCGTATCCACTTTTCTGTCTTATCATACCCTATTTTTAAGTAATTTTTAAGCAGTTCTTTTATAATATTTTCTTATGCTATTTATTAGCGTATATTACACTTTTTCAAGAGGAATATTTAATTCTTCTGTTCCTGGTACCACAAATTTTCCATCTGCAATTACATCTGTTTGCGTACCATCCTTGCGAATCACTGTAATACAGTCTAGTTCATCATAAGGAATCGTAATATCCGTATGGCAGTTAAAATATGCCTTTTCCACATCTATTTTACGTTGCGCTGAAATCTCATTTTCTCTTGCAACAATTTCTTTGCCATCTGGATTAAATACCGCAGTATCCTCTGACCAGCTATAACAAGTATCACCTACTGCAAAATGAGGGCCTGTTTTTTCTGCAATTAAAATAGGAAGTTTGTCTTGAATCTGATACTCCACTCCCATTTTATACGCTGTGGTATTCGTGCCAATTGCAAACTCTCCCATAGGTAATGTATTGTGGTGTTTCAATAGATTTTCCTTTAAAAACCCTTGGTTTTCTTCTTCCGTTTCGAAATTTTTACAAGAGTATGATTGAATCATCCCATCCTGAAATAAGATTTGAAGATCTAAATATTGTAGTCCATCGAGATATACCTTGGATACATGAAGACGACCATTCGTCCCCTTTAGCACTGGAGAAGTAAACACTTCTCCTACCGGAATATTGACATCTGCTACACAGTTTTCAAATGCTGTTTCTTGGGACATATCTTTTTTAGGATAAATGGCTATGGTAAGATCTGTGGTATTTTTTCCCTTTCCGGTAACATGCACAAATTCTGCCTCATCTAGCACAGTAATTATCTTCTGTTGTATCTTTTGATAACGCTTATAATCCAAAGTATTGATTTCTACTGTTTTATCAAAAATTTCTTCAAATTTCTCGCCTATTTCAGGAATAGGGTAGGCAATAATTGTAAAGCTTCGCTCATTTCCCGGAATATATTCATTTACAATTTGACCCGATGCATTAGAATAATAAACATTCAGTTTCTGCTGTTTTTCTGTATATTGGTATGCAAATGCATTGGTTTTAGGTTCAAATCCCGCTTCTCCAAATACCTCCATTACTGCAGGTCCTGCATATAATCTAGTGGCTTCTTTCTCTAATTCATATGCATTTTTCAATACCTCTAGACGGCGTTCCACCAAGGCTTTATCTAAATACAATGCTCTATCTGATTTATGGTCATACAGATACTGTCGGTTGGGCTGAGTGCTTTCTACAAAATTACTGCCATTATCTCTGCCATCATAGGATAGTGCTCCACCTTTTCGCACTACAACCTGCAGACCCATGGTTTCAAAGTTCTGTATTGCAGCACGCATCATCCGCTCAAATCCAATGGAGTAACGAATTTCTGCATATTTCTTTTTAGATAAATCCTTTCCGGTAATTTCAAATCCAATCTGATATCCCTGGGTATAGGTATTTGCCATTTCCTGAATTCTTGACTGTGGCAAAGTGCTTAAATATTCTGCTGTTTTAATTTCATTTTCAGAGATATAGGCTCCATACTGATAAAGATAACGTAAATCATTCCAATCACTATTTTGAATCATTCCCTTTTCAAAATCCAGCTCTGGACAACTTTGAGATTTTACCGCAATTTCTGTAAAAATTTCACCATAATCATGAAAGAACCAGTATATTATTTGCTGAATACTTTTTTCTTCCGGTTTTTCTTCTTCCTCAAAACAATTGTAAATTTCTACCAAAAGTTCACTGAAAATCGTAATCTCGTAAATTCTTCCCTCATGAACACATGGAATTAAGGAACGGATATCTGCATACAACATACACAGCATTTTCCCATACGCCTCTCCTAATTGCTCCACTGCATACTTTGGATTTCCAAAACTCATTTCATAATTTTGTGGCAGAATATCTTCATATAATTTATGATTTATCTGCTGCCATTCTTCTAACGTCCACTCTTTTGCCTGACCACAGGTAATCTTTTCTTCCAATTCTTTTAATTTTCTTAAGAAGTCTGCCACTTGTCTGAAATAACTAAGGTATGGTGTTTTTACTGTTTCCTCACTTTTTATTTCTTCCAACCGTTCCATCACCAGTTCATAACGTTCTTGGACATCTTCCCGGTATGGCTGCCAAATTTCCTGATAACTCATTCTTTTTCCTCTTTTCTATAAAGCATAGCATCCCAATGCATAAATTGCTGCCCATGACAATAATGCCATAGAAGAAACAACGGTACCCAGCACTGAAAACAGCTTATATTTTCCTTCTTCTTTTAATCCTGTAATACCTATGCCCAAAGCTAGCATGGACAATAACAGGGAAAATAATCCTGCACTTCCTGTATATACACTGGCATTTCCATTCTTTTGAAAAGAAATCACCACCATTCCAATTCCAACTCCAACTGAAATCACGGATATACCAAATGATATCATTCCCTGTACTGATTGTTTTTTCTGGGTAAATTTATAATTGCCCCTTCTCTTTCGTTTCCTCATACTTTCTCCTTATCCCATTCAAACAACAAAATATTAGATAACCCAGTGCTCCTCCAATTGTATTTAGCAACAAGTCATCTACATCAAAACTTCCCACTTTGGATACCAACTGAATGCTTTCTACCACTAAGCTGCATTCAAAACTTAAAAATGTCATATGCAGCATAGAACGGCATTTTCTACTCATACTTGGGAGAAAAAATCCAAATGGAACAAATGCAATCACATTTCCCAGCACATTTAATAATACGGCAGTAGTACCAAGAGACTTCCGATGGGATAAGAATCGTCCAATTTCCTTAAATAGTTCCAAATTGTAATGATAGGTACGCCCTTCAAAGGTACGTCCTGTACTTTCTGCAAAAAACAAGAAATAAAGCAAACAAACAATATAGACTCCGAACATGATTTTAATCCCTGTTCGGAGTGCTTTTTTATAATTCTTTTTCAATTTTCCATTCCTTAAAATATGATATCACATTTCTTTCTAAGTAGTCTGGCACCATTGATAATTGTCAAAATTCCGCATACCACGCCACTGGTAAGCATTACAATACCAATTGCTATGCTTCCTCCTCCTGTAGACCTCATTACCTTATATACTTTTTCGTTCATTAGAATCCCCTTCCTTATTTTGCACCATACTGTGCATAATAATCATCAATGGATAATTTCATTGCATCATCAATGTAAACAGTTCCATGATAAGGCTTTTGATATAAATATTCTACCACATCCTGCATATTTACAATGGCATTTGTGTCAAATTGATACAGCTCTTTAATCTCTTCTAATGCACTTTTTTCTCCTTTTCCACGTTCCATACGGTTCAAGGAAACCATAAGACCTTTGATTTCTATCTTTGCCTGTGCTCTAATAATTGGGACTGTCTCTTCCATAGATTTTCCTGATGTAGTCACATCTTCAATAATCACTACTCGATCACCATCTTTTAACTTACTTCCCAGCAAAATTCCAGTGTCTCCATGATCTTTCACTTCTTTTCGATTAGAACAGTAGCGAATTTCCTTTCCATAAAGTTCACTGTATGCCATAGTGGTGGCAACACTTAATGGAATCCCCTTATAAGCTGGTCCAAATAATACATCAAATTCATCTCCATAATGTTCATGTATCGCTTTTGCATAATATACACCTAATTTATGAAGCTGTGTCCCTGTTACATAGGCTCCTGCATTCATAAAAAACGGTGATTTTCTTCCGCTTTTTAAAATGAATTCTCCAAACTTAAGTACTTGGCTGTCTACCATAAATTCTATAAATTCCTTCTTGTAGCTTTCCATACTGCTGCAACCTCTTTTCTATTTCTATCTAACCGCGCCAATTAATTCTCTAATATCTGATACATTATATTCTTCCATATAGTCCTTGATTCCCTCTATGATTTCCATGGTTGCACAAGGATTATGAAAATTAGCTGTTCCAACTGATATGGCTGTGGCTCCTGCTAATATCATTTCAATGGCATCTTCTGCCGTTTTAATTCCACCCATTCCTATAATTGGAATGTTCACTGCCTGCGCCACCTGATATACCATTCTAACTGCTATGGGATGAATCGCAGGACCTGAAAGCCCGCCAGTCTTATTTGCAATGGCAAATGTTCTTCTATGAACATCTATCTTCATACCGGTCATTGTGTTAATCAAGGAAAGGACATCTGCACCACCAGCTTCTGCCGCTTTTGCCATTTCCGTAATATCTGTTACATTAGGACTTAATTTCATAATAATTGGCTGTTTGGCATATTTTTTCACTTCTTTTGTAATGGCTTCCACCGCTTTGTGATCTTGTCCAAAAGCAATTCCTCCCTCTTTTACATTAGGGCAGGAAATATTGATTTCAAGCATATCAATGGGCTGCTGTGCTAATCGCTCCACCACTTCACAATAATCTTTCGTAGTTCTTCCACATACATTTACAATGATTTTTGTATCATACTTACTTAAAAATGGAATATCACGTTCCACAAATACTTCAATTCCAGGATTTTGTAAGCCTACTGCATTCAGCATACCACCATATGTTTCTGCTATTCTAGGAGTTGGATTGCCCTCCCACGGGATATTGGCAACACCTTTTGTTACCACGGCACCAAGCCGGTTTAAATCCACAAACTCTGAAAATTCTTCTCCTGATCCAAAGGTTCCTGACGCTGTCATCACGGGGTTTTTCAACGTAACACCTGCTAATTCCACCTTTGTGTTTTTCAAAATTCTACCTCCTCTGCACGAAATACCGGACCCTCTTTACAAATTCTTTTATTTTTCACATGGGAATGGCTGTCTTTTTCTCTGGACTTACATACACATCCCAAACAAGCACCTATTCCACATGCCATTTTTTCTTCCAACGACAGCCAGCACTCTATCTCATTGGCTAATGCATATTCCTTAATTGCACGAAGCATAGGAGTAGGTCCGCAGGCATAAATAATCTCTGCTTTCAGACCGTTTTCCCGAATAGCATCTAAAACATTTCCTTCTGTTCCGCAGCTTCCATCTTCCGTTGCCACATACATGGCTCCAAGTCCTCTGAATTCTTCCTGTAAAAACAAAGAATCACGGTAGCCTAAAATAATTTGTTTCTCGCAGTTTAATTCTTTTGCAAGTTCTACCATAGGTGGTATTCCAATTCCTCCACCAATTAAAAACGCTTTCTTTTCTTTCAATGGAAATCCATTTCCCAAAGGTCCTACAATTTTAATGCTGCCTCCGGTTCTCATCTTTGAAAATTCTTCCGTACCTTTTCCTGCTATGCGGTACACAATTCGCAGTGCACAATCCTTTTTATCAATTTCACAAATACTGATAGGTCTTGGCAATAACCGACTTCCATCCTGACAGTATAACGAAAGAAACTGTCCCGGTCTTGCTTCTTGAGCAACCTGCTCCGTCTTTAGCCACATACTATAAATTCCATATGAAATTTCTTCCTGCCGGATAATTACTGCCTGCTCACTAAATTTCTCAGCCATATCCTTCTCCTCTATTAATAACTATTTATTTTATCACATTTTATTTTGTAATCACTTATTTATTTTGCAATGCTCCATCAATGTCTGCAATCATAGCTTCCACCGCTGCTCTAGAAGCTTCTGCAAAATGTTTGGCACCAAATTTTGCATATTGCTCCTGCTTATATGCCGCAATAATACCTCTAGAAGAATTCACAATAGCACCTAGTCCATCTTCATTGAAAAATGGAAGTAGGTCTTTGCCTGTTCCTCCTTGAGCACCATAACCTGGTACCAGTATGAAATTCTTGGGCATTTGTTTTCTTAATGCCAGTCCCATTTCTGGGTAAGTGGCACCTACCACTGCTCCAATATAACTGTAAGAATCTCCCATGCAGTCCTTGCCCCATTCTGCCACTTTTTCGCCTACTAGCTCATATAAAGGTCTTTGATCAATTAAGCGATCTTGAAATTCTCCACTAGAAGGATTGGATGTTTTGACTAATATAAACAATCCTTTTTTCTCTTCTTTGCATACATCAATAAATGGCTGCACTCCATCACTTCCAAAATAAGGATTGATTGTTATAAAATCTTCCTGAAATGGTGTGAAGGTATTACTTCCAACTTTCACCTTTCCAATATGACCTGCTGCATAAGCTGCTGAAGTAGAGCCAATATCTCCACGCTTAATATCTCCAATTACAACTAAATCCTTTTGCTTACAGTACTCTACTGTTTTTTGAAATGCAATCATACCTGGAATTCCAAACTGCTCATACATTGCAATTTGTGGCTTTACTGCCGGAATCAAATCATACGTATAGTCTACAATTTCCTTGTTGAACTCCCAAATAGCTTCTGCCGCTCCTTCTAATGTCTCTCCGTATTCTGCAAATGCTTTGTTTTGAATATGTTCTGGTATATAGCTCATCATAGGATCTAAGCCTACTACAATGGGGGCATGGGTTTTTTTAATTTTAGCAACTAATTTGTTAATCATATTAATATCCTTTCTCTTCTATCTTGCATATTTTTCTTCTATCTTGCATATTTTTCTTCTATCTTGCAGATCTTTCTTCTATCTTGCAGATCTTTTTTCATATATTACTTCACCGTCTACGATAGTGGCTTTTACTTCCCCTTTTACTTTCTTTCCATGAAATGGCGTATTTTTGCCTTTGGAAAAAAAACTTCCTGCATCAATTACGTATTCTTTTTTGCTGTCAAACACTACTAAATCTGCTATTTTTCCTTCCTCCACAGTTCCCTTGTCCAATCCTAGAATCTGTGCCGGATGGTAGCTCATTTTTTCTGCCATCTGCATCATAGTCAGATATCCTTTATCCACCAACTCTGTCATGGTAAGTGCTGCTGCTGTTTCTAATCCAACAATCCCAAAAGGTGCATTGCGAATACCTACCCCTTTTTCAATTGCAGTATGAGGGGCATGATCTGTAGAAATCACATCCATAATATCTGCTTTTAAACCTTCTCGCAGTGCCTCCACATCCTCCTTGGTACGAAGAGGTGGATTCATTTTATAATTTGCATCATCTTCTAAAATATCATCACTGCTCAGTGTGAAATGATGTGGGCATACTTCTGCTGTTACTCTAAGTCCTTCTGCCTTGGCAAGACGCACCATCAGCACACTGTCTTTTGTGGAGCAGTGGCATAAATGCAGTGCCGTATTTGTGTCCTTTGACAGCATAATATCTCTTGCAATGATAACATCTTCTACGGAATTTGTAATTCCTTGAAAACCCATCCCCTCCATGTTCTCATCTGCATTTACCACGCCTTTATTTGCCAAATTTGCATCTTCGCAATGTGCAAATACCGGAATGTCAAATTTGCTTGCCAAAGTCATTGCCTCACGATATAATTGTGCATTCATTACGGATTTACCATCTTCACTGATAGCTGGTATTCCTGCTTCTACCATACCTTCAATATCTGCTAGTTCTTCTCCACGCTGTCCTTTTGTAATGGCTCCTGCCTGTAAAATATGAACCAAACCCACATCTTCTGCTTTATGATGTACATAATTCACTACATCTGCATTATCCACCACTGGTTTGGTATTAGGCATTGCTACGATTGTAGTGAATCCTCCATGGACCGCTGCCTTTGCACCTGTCTCAACCGTTTCTTTATATTCTAGTCCCGGATCTCTTAAATGCACATGTAAATCTATAAATCCCGGCATTACATAACATCCGGATGCATTGATGATTCTTTGTGCTTTCACCGTCTGCTTCGGAGCTATTTTTTTTATGATTCCATCTTCGATTAAGACATCTGCCTTAATTTGTGTCTTGTCTCCCGGATTAATGACTGTTCCATTCTTAATTAAAAGTAACATATTTTAGAAATCCTTTCTGGTTTTTTCTTTTTTCACAACTCCTGTTTATTAATTCTGAATAATTGTATTTTATCACATAAAAAAAGGAGGGGCAACCTCCTTTTAGCGTAATCTGGTGCTTTCATATCTTTGGAATGTTTGAACACATTGCTTTAATTCATCATATCTTTGATCTAATGGACCTTCTTCTACTACTACGTCTAATGTAACTGCCATATTATTAATCATACGATCTGTAATACATTCCCGCATAGAAATTAAAATATTATATTTTTCTTCCATTTCGTCTGCATCAAAAAAACTCATTAATTTATCTGTAGCCTCTTGTTCTGCATCTTTTGTGGATTTTTGTGACACAATTTCTATTTCCTGCTGTACTGCTTCTCGGGGCATTCTTTCCGGCGGTGATGTTTCCCTAGAAGGCGACTGTGGAATCCAATGATTCTGAGTTTCTTGTATTTGAAATTCATGAGCCGCTTTTTCCGTTTCCACCATCTGAAACCGATATCTTTGTAATGCCTGTGGATATTTTTTTCGGTCTACCGGACTGATAAACAGTGCAAGGGGTATTGCATATGTTCTGTAATCCCCATAAAGAGCCTGATATATTACCAACGGTTCCTGGGTTTCCGAGTGATATGCCACTGTGACAATCTGATACATTTTCTGTTTAAAATGTAAATATAATTCTCCTGATTTTGGATCTCCTTGGGGCATATGATTTCCTCTTTTCTTTTACCTGCTTCTACCGGTTCTCATAATTCGTAATGCGCACATTGCTGCAAACAGCCCAACGGCAGCACCGCAAATTACATCTGTAGGATAATGTACGCCTACATACATTCTGGAAAGGCAGATTATAATTCCTAATACCAATGCCGGTATTCCAAAATATTTGGGCATATTCTGATAAATCACATAAGACGCTGCAATGGAACATGTGGAATGTCCCGATGGAAATGACCAGCCTCTTTCTCTTATCAATGGCTCTAATGCTGCAATAACTTCATAAGGACGCACGCGCATTACCAAATCCTTCAACAAGAGATTTGTTATGACATATCCAATCAATAAAGATACTGCTACTGTAATTCCGGTCTTACGGTAACGCTTAAAGCACAGCATTAGCGCTGCTAGTACAATCCAAATTATTCCTTCATTTGCCAAACTGGTAAGAAAAACCACCACCGGATTCAACCACTCAAATCGCAAAAACTCCTGAATAAACAACAATACTCTTCCATCTGCTTCTAATACATATTGTAACACCTCTGCTATCTCCTTTGTCCCTTTTTTAATAAAATCTTATAACTTCTTTAAAATACGATCGATATTTTCTTTTTTTCCAATTACCATCAAATGTTCGTCTTGAGCAAAAATATGATCCGGAGGTGGTAAAATATCTGTTTCCTTGCCTCGTTTGATTCCTGTTATATTAGCATTATATTTTGCTCTAAAGTTCACTTCACGAATAGATTTTCCAATCCATTCATCCAATGGCTCTATTTCATAAATAGAGTATTCTCCCATCTCCACATAATCATACACATGGTTCGCACTAACCCTTGCGGACATACGTTTCGCAATGTCACGGTCCGGATACACTACCTCATCTGCTCCATTTTTTAATAGGAACTTAGCCTGAATATCTCTAGTAGCCTTGCTAATAACATATTTTGCACCCAAATCCTTTAACAGGCTAGTAATTTCTAAACTACTTTGAAAATTAGTTCCTATGCAGACAATACAAATATCAAAATTTCCCACTCCAAAGCTTTTTAATACTTCTTCCTTGGTGCAATCTCCAATTTTGGCACTTGTAACTAGTGGAAGTATTTCCTCTAAATTCTCTTCTACTTCATCTACTGCCATGACATCATTTCCATTGTCCACTAAATCCTGACATAAGTGTTTGCCAAACCTGCCAATTCCAATTACTAATATTGATTTCATTTTTTCTCCTATCCTATCGTAATACGTTCTACCGGCATTCTTACCGACGTATTTTGTTTCTTTTCTGTAAATGACAATGCAAAGGACATACTTCCAATTCGTCCACAATACATTAGCATAATTAAGATAAATTTAGATGCAACGCACAAATCTCTTGTAATTCCAGTGGTCATTCCCACCGTTCCAATTGCAGAAAATACTTCAAACAAAATATCTGAAAGCTGTATATTAGATTCCAGCCCACACATTACAGTACCACAAAAAACTGCCAACAGCAAATTAATAAAAAATACGGTACTTGCTTTTTTAATAGAATTTTCATCCAAACGTCTTCCAAAAATATTTAACCCATTCTTACTTCTAAGATTACTCCAAATATACAACAAAATAACTACCATTGTTGTCGTCTTGATTCCACCTGCCGTTGAGCCGGGACTTCCTCCAATAAACATTAAAATCATAGTAAGTACACGGGTTCCTTCTGTATATAAACCGGTATCTGTAGTATTAAATCCTGCAGTTCTTGGGGTAACTGAAGCAAATAAGGACGACAGCACCTGTCCTTTCACTCCCATTCCAAGCAACAGATTGTCTTTCTCTAATAAGTAAAAGCACAGTGCTCCTGCAATAAGTAAAAATACGGTCATAGACAATACAATTTTACTATGCAGCATGTACTTCTTGATATGCCACTTGTGGACTGAGATATCATCCCATACAATAAATCCAATTCCTCCCACAATAATCAGCAGCATAATCACCACGTTTACCAAGATATCATCATAAAACATCGTGAGGGAAGAATAGGGTTCAAACTGCCCCATTAAGTCAAATCCTGCATTACAAAAAGCCGATACTGCATGAAAAATTCCATACCAGACTCCTTTGAGCAAACCAAATTTTGGAATAAACCGGCACATTAAAAGCAATGCCCCCGTTCCTTCTATGATAGCCGCGTAACAGACAATTTTTTTTACCAGCCTTACTGCTCCACCAATCTGTAGTGTATTCACGCTTTCCTGAATGAGATTACGTTCCTTCAGTCCGATATGGCGTTTTAAGAAAATGGCAAAAAATACACCAATGGTAATAAAACCAAGTCCTCCCATCTGGATTAGCATTAAGATAACCACCTGCCCAAATAATGTCCAATTTGTATATGTATCCACCACCACAAGCCCTGTTACACAACTTGTGCTAGTAGCTGTAAAACATGCGTTTAAAAATCCTGCAGATTCCCCACTTCTAGATGCAATGGGAAGCATTAAAAGTAATGTTCCTACACATATAATTAGAAAAAAACCCAGTGCAATTGTCTGCACTCTGCTTAATCTCTTTATCATGACGCTCTCCTTTTGTTACATTCCTATAAAATTTTTCTACATTCCTTGCATATTATACCCAACTCCCTTGATACTGTAAAGGAAATTTAATGCTAAATATTTTTCTTTCTGTATTATCTCACTTAAATACAAAAAAAAAGCAGTCCCATACCCAAAGGACTGCTCTTAATCTATTTTTTCAAACTTACTTTATTCTATCTACAATACAATTTTACTTTCACCTTCCCAATTTCTATTTTCTGCCATTCCAGTTGTTTTTAACTTATAGTGTCCTACCAGATTACGTAAAATTGCAGCTTGATTGGAAAGCTCTTCACTAGCTGCCGCACATTCTTCACTTGTAGCCGAATTAGTTTGAACCACATGAGATACTTGACTGATTGCCTGGTCAATCTGTGTCACTGCTGTCGACTGATCTACAGAAGAAATTGCAATATTGTCCACCAGTTCTACTATTTTCTCAATAGAGTTTACAATTTCTGAAAGTGCTGCGGCTGTGTCTTGTGCCAGTTTTGATCCATGTGCTACTTTTTTAATAGAATCTTCTATCATTTCCGCCGTTTCGCTGGCAGCAGATGCACTTTTTCCTGCAAGATTACGAACTTCTTCTGCCACTACTGCAAATCCTTTGCCATGTACACCAGCTCTAGCTGCTTCCACTGCTGCATTTAAAGCCAAAATATTAGTTTGAAATGCAATATCATCAATTACTTTAATGATTTTCGATATATTTTCAGAGGAATCATTGATTTCTAACATTGCATGAATCATTTCCTTCATCTGAGAATCTCCACTAGCCGCTTCATTCTTAATTTCTTTTACCAGTACATTGGTATCATTTGCCTGCTCCGCATTACGCCTGGTCTTTTCTGCAATTTCGTTAATAGATGCGGTAACTTCTTCTATGGCACTTGCCTGCTCCGTGGAACCTTGTGCCAATGCCTGACTGGCTCCTGCTACCTGTTCCGACCCTACGTTTACTCTACTAGTAGATTCTTTGATTTTAGATAGCATCTCATTATTTTTAAATATAATATCACGAAAGGCGTTCCCAAGTACATCCTTTTCATTGTTTACTTTTACATCTGCTGTCAAATCTCCCTCGGTAAGACCTTTGGCAATATTCGCCTGATACTTAATATTCTCTACCAGATTTGTAACATCATCAATTAACGCTCCAAATTCATCATTTCCGTACTTTTTTAAAGTAACATCGACATCGCCTTGTGAAAGCTGAATAATTGCTTTTTGCAGTACATTCATGGACAATCTTAGACTTCTTAATATCCGCACTTCCACTAAGAGGCAAAGTAAAATGGTTACTACAACAGACACTCCAATAAAAAGCTTTCCATATTGCATATAAGAAGCATTTATGCTTCCCTGACGTGCCAATTCCAATGTATTAATACCACATATGCCAATAAACGCAACCAATACCCATATGATTCCAAAGCTCCAAATCATTCTTGTTCTCAATTTTAGATTTTTCATGTGTTCTTCCTCCCTTAAATTGCTTATTCTTCTGGTGTATTTTCTTCCTGTAGTTTCTGCTCCAATAAGATACAATCCTCATCTCGAATTAATTTTTCTGGATCCAACAGCAATTTCACTTGATCATCCACTTTTGCTAAGCCGTAAATGTACTTATGATTTGTAAGTCCCCTCTGGGCTAACGATGGTGGTGGAATAATATCTTTCTCATCAATTGTAATGACCCCTGCTATCTTCTCTACAATCAGCCCTACCACAATGGCCTTCACATCAATTACAATAATGCAGGTACGATCCGTATATTCAAATGGCTCCTGCTTAAACCGAAGTCTTACATCAATGACTGGTATGATTTTTCCTCGGATATTAATCAATCCTTTGATGTAATCATCTACTTCCGGTATGGCGGTAATCGGCTGAATACCAATAATTTCATTGACAAAATTAATGGCAATTCCATAATATTCATTTCCTGTTCGAAATGTCATAAATTTCCCTTTTTGTGTATCTTCTTCCATCACTTCCTGTAATTCTTCTTCCACAGTTTAACTCCTTTCTTCATTGGCAATCAAGCCCGCAATATCTAAAATTAATGCAATACTTCCATCTCCAAGCTGAGTACATCCGGACAAGCCCTGCACTTTTTTGATATACGTGGGAATAGGTTTTACCACAATTTCCTGTTCTGCAATCAATTTATCAATTAGGACACAAATGTATTTATTCTCATATTCTAAAACTACCACAATTCCATTCTCTACTTTCACACTGGATTCCGATAAGTGATAGCGCTTGTTTAGTCGTATAAAAGGATAACATTCCCCACGAAGCATAATAAACTCTTCCCCATCGGGTTCCTTTACCATCATCTCTTGTGTAATCCTAACAAACTCTTTAATAGAATTAGTCTCTATGACAAAAGTTGCATTCCCTACCTGCATCACAATGCCGTTGATAATTGCCAAGGTGAGCGGTATTTTCATCTTCATTTCCGTTCCTTTCCCTGGTACACTGTCAATTTCTAATTTGCCGCCAATTCCTTGAATATTTTTCACTACTACATCCATGCCCACACCTCGGCCGGAATATTCTGTCACCTGTTCCTTCATGGAAAATCCAGCAAACGTAATAAATTGATAAATTTCCTTTTCTGTAAAATCACTAATTTTTCGATTGCCTATTAATCCATTTTTTTGTGCTTTTTCAAAAAGTTTTTCTTTCACTAACCCTTTTCCATCATCTCGTACGATAATATAAACTTTACCACCTTCATTTTTAGCTTCCAGTGTTATTTTTCCCTTAGGTGATTTTCCTGCTGCAACACGTTCTTCCATGGATTCAATTCCATGATCCACTGAATTTCGAATTAAATGCATCAACGGATCCGAAATATGTTCTATAATATTCTTATCAACTTCTGTATTTTCACCAATTACTTCTAGATCAATTTCTTTTCCTAGTTTGTGGGATATATCAAATACAATGCGATTCATTTTTTGAAAGGTATTAGTAAGAGGCATCATCCGCATTGACATAATTACTTCCTGTAATTCCGTGGTAATCTTAGCTAATTGTGCAGATGCTTTTCGAAAATTTGTCAAATTCAATCCAGGTACACTTAAATCCTGATTTTGTAATACCACCGCTTCTGAAATTACTAATTCTCCAATCATATCCATCAAAATATCCATTTTATCTACACTAACACTGATAAAAGCCTGTTTTGAAGAAGCTTTGTTTTGATTTTTGGCTAATTTCTTTCCTTTTCCCGTTTCCTTTTTCTGAATGACATAGTCTCCTGGAGAAGGTTCTTTTTCCTGTTGTTCTGATTCAAAATCATTCTCGCCTAAATTAATTACCGTTGGCATAGAATTTCTCTCACAAAATCCCAATTCAAACTCTTCCTGACTGCTCTTACTCAGTTGAATTTTATCAATACCAGAACTTTGATTCATGATTTCAAGAAGCTTTTCTTCACCGCACTGGCATTTCACCAGCATATGAAAGCCCTCTCGTAAAATAACATCCCCACTTTTTTCATTGGTTATAATGTCATCTGGCGTATACAGTAATTCCTTTGCCAGTTCCTTTAATGAATATACTATTCTATATGCCCTGATATTACTCATTTCTGTATCATTTCGATAATAAATAGCGGCTTTATAGTAGTTGTCTTCTTCTTTCATCACTGGTGGAATATAAAACTGACTTGGTGCAATATATTTATTTTCCGGTGGAAGTGTATTTCCTTTTTCCTCAATGTTATTCTTGATTTTCTTTAGGAAAACATCAATTTCTTCTATCAGCTGACTTTCGTCCCCATCCGGTTCTTCTCCCTCTTGGATTTTTTCTAACTCTTCTGTAATAAAATCTGATACTGCCAGCACATGACTTACTAATTCTAAATGCGGAACATTTCTAGGATGAGCTTCCCGCAAATAATAAAAT
This sequence comes from Lachnospiraceae bacterium, assembly GCA_036653135.1. Lineage (GTDB taxonomy): Bacteria > Bacillota > Clostridia > Lachnospirales > Lachnospiraceae > Petralouisia. Next base: position 29,318 of record JAVVUO010000013.1, on the reverse strand, counting down.
ACATCTTCTAGTTTATGTGATACATGGGTAATATTTTCATATAGCATAATTCCAGATGAACCCTTAATTGTATGCATGACACGAAATATTTCATTGATAGACGCATCATCAAAGGACTCTTCCTCTGTATTCTCCAATACAATATTTTCCAAATTTTCCAACAGCTGCTGACTCTCATATAAGAACATATCCAACATACTGTCTGTATTAAATTCTTCGCCCATGTCCTTCTCACCTTCCTTCCTAACAGATATTTTACTGTAATCCTAATTTCAATAAGATTTTTTCAAATTTTTCTAAATCAATTGGTTTTCCACAATATACGGTACATCCTATTTCAAATGCCTTTTTTACATTACGTTCTTCATTAAGTGCTGTTGTCATGATAATTTTAACTATCTGATCTCCTAGAATATTTCGTTCTTTTTCAATATCACGAATTGCTTTCAGTACCTGATAGCCGTCTAGCACCGGCATCATAACATCTAGACAAATCAAATCATACGGTGCCTCTTCCTCTAGACCCATCAAATATGCATCAATTGCTTCTTCACCATCTACAGTTATGTCACATTCTCCATATTTGCTTAAATAGTTTGTCATAAATTTACGACTTGCATAATCGTCTTCCGCTAGTAAAATCTTCATTTTTCTTATCTCCTTCTTATTTGTTTAAAATACCATATATTTTGCCTGCCACAGCTGAAAGATCCATCTGATACTGTACTGCACCAATATCATAGGCAATCTTGGGCATTCCATATATAATGCAGCTTGATTCATTCTGCCCAATGGTACAAGCACCTGCTTCACGCATTTCCAATAGTCCCTTAGCTCCATCGCCCCCCATTCCTGTCAGTATTACTCCAATTGCAATATTTCCCGCCGCTCTAGCCACCGATTGAAATAATACATCTACAGAAGGACAATGACCATTCACCTTTTCTCCTATACGGCATTCTACCTGATAGGTCTCATTGATTTTTATCAGTCTCATTTGTCTGTCTCCCGGTGCTAACAATACTTTTCCTGGTTCTACTTTATCTCCTGTTTCTGCCTCCTTTACCTCTACCTGACATTGTTCATTTAAGCGCTGAGCATACATCTTTGTAAATCCCGGTGGCATATGCTGCACTACTACCACACCTGGAATATCTTTTCCAAATTGTTTTAGCACTTCACAAATAGCTTCTGTTCCCCCAGTAGATGCTCCTATTGCAATAATCCGTTCTCCACTGTCAACTCCCGATAATGCATTGACTTTCACCGAACTTTGGTGTTTTAATTTGTTTGCTGTTACCGTAGATGCAATTTTTACTTTAACAGCTAACTCTTTTCGAATAAATTCTTGTATTGCCTTATGATCCATGGCACTTGGTTTATATACAAAATCAATAGCTCCTGCTGCCATAGCATCAAATACCTTTTTATCAAGTGCGCTTACCATCACCACTGGTATGGGGTACTGGGGTATTAATTTTTTCAAAAATTCAATTCCATTCATTCCCGGCATTTCTATATCCAACGTCATAATATCTGGATGATATTTTAATATGGCATCGCGGGCAGCATAGGCATTTCCAGCTTGTGCCACTACTTCTATCTTACTATCTTCATTTAATCCATTTACTAATAAATTTCTAAATACAATGGAGTCATCTACCACCAGTACCTTGATTTTCTGCATTTTAGCTTCCAGCTTTCCTATTTATAGTCAATTTCAAATAGAAACATCCTTAGTCATTTTTCAATTGTTTATAAATCTTAACAAAGATTGCAACAATGTCAGGGTCAAAAAAGTTTCCGCTTTCTTTTTCAATTATTTTCACACTATCCTCGATGCTGTACGCTTCTTTATAGCATCGTTCCCCTGTTAAAGTATCATACACATCCGCAATAATCATAATTCTAGCTGATAATGGAATTTTCTTGCCACAAAGTCCTAACGGATATCCATTTCCATCCCACCTTGCGTGATGATATCTTGCAATTTCAATGGCCATTGGTAAAAACTCGTTTTTTTGTGTACTCTCATAGATTCGTTCCAAGATTTTAGCACCCTGCTGCACATGCTTTTTTACAATTTTCATTTCATCTTCTCTTAATTTTCCAGGTTTACGTAAAATTTCACCGGGTGTACGAATCTTTCCTATATCATGAAGTTTAGATGCTATCTCGATAGTATCAATAAAATTTTGTGATATCTCCTCTGAAATTTCCGGACTAAACTGCATTCCCTGGGCAATAATGCGGCAATTGTATGACACATTGTCCAAGTGATGTGTCGTATTGGAATCTACTGATTCTGTAACTGCTGCAATTGCATATAAAATATTTCTCTGTTCTTCTTCAATTCTCTTTGCTTGGCTATTGATAACGCTATGCAGACGTTTATTCATTTGTTCTAGTTCTTGCTGCACCTCATAAAATTTCAAATAATTCTGCACCTTTGTGCTTACTTCTAGTGTTTCAAATGGATTCATAATATAATCCACTCCCCCTAGTTGAAATCCTCTTGCTCTATTTTCCGAAGAATCTGTAGCTGACATAAAAATAACCGGAATATCTCTAGTAATGGGGCTTCTTTTCAAGTGCTCACAAAATTCATAACCATCTATCTCCGGCATAAAGATATCTAAAAGAATAAGCTGGGGTAATTCCTGTTCCAGTAATGCTGCTGCTTGATTGGCACTGTTGGCACAAATTGGAATATATCCCATTGACTCTATCATAATTTGAAGCATTACCAAATTTGTCTGCATATCATCTACAATTAAAATTTTAGGTATGAAACTTGGTTTTTCAATATCCATCCTACATTCCTCCAATTGCCTCCTGAAGTATCTCTCTTAACCGTTCATACTGTTCCAAACTCTTTTCATAATTTTCTTTTCTCACAATTAATTCCAGTCGAAATACTTCTTTTTCTATTTCCTTTGGTCCTTGTTTCGTCAATGTTTTAATATTATGTGCAAATTCCTCTGCTTTTTCCCATGCAGCAAGTTCAATACAAATCACTAATTTTTCCATTTTATTACGTATTTCCTGCGCATTTTCTTTTGTGCCAAATCGAAAGAAATCTTCTATGCTTTCGTATTTAGATACATCCTGCTTTCTGTTTAAAAATTTAAATTCTTCAAGAAGTTCTGTCTGTTTTTCTTCCGTTCCGTGCAGTCGTATGGAAAATGAAAAACTGCTGCCCTTTCCTTTTTCACTCTCTATATAAACATTTCCCTGCATTAATCCAACCAGTTCTTTTACAATGGCAAGACCTAGCCCTGTACCCCCATATTTTCTAGTAATAGTTGCATCTACCTGTGAAAAACTTTTAAAAAGCCTATCCTTTTCCTCTGGCGCAATGCCAATTCCCGTATCCGAGATTACAAAAAAAAGTTCTATTTCATCATCAAATTCCAATGTTTTCGTAATTTCCACATTAATATATCCTGCACTGGTAAACTTTACTGCATTGGATATGAGATTATTTAATATCTGTGTCAATCGCAGTGCATCGCCTATCACATAGGTAGGTACATCTTTTCCAATATTTACCAAGATATGAAGTCCTTTATCATCTATTGTAGTAATATGCGTTTCAATGACCTGATCTACCATTTCATAAAAATTAAATTTCTTCTCCTCCAAGGTAAACTTGCCTGCTTCCAATTTGGAAAAATCCAAAATATTATTTATAATTGCAGACATGTTCTCACAGCAGCGCTGAATAATCTCTATGGTTCGCCTTTGCTGAACATCCAAAGAAGTTTCTAATAAATTATCTACATGTCCCTTGATTCCATTCACCGGTGTCCTCAGTTCATGTGTTACATTTGCCACAAATTCATTCCGTACCTTTTTATTATGCTCTGCTTCTTCTTTCACACGTAACAGTTTTCGTTCTATTTCGCTCCATTTTGCTACATTAATTGCAAATAACAGATTTGGTTCTCCAACAATGACCTGCATTTTTACAGGAAAGCAGGTTCCATTTTTCCGATACATCGTTGTTTCTTCCACATCTGTTAATTCTTTTACTTCAAAATTCTCTGTCTGAAACTGTATTCGCAAAATAGCTGCTAAATTTTCTTTTTCCAGTTCTTCCCCATACCCAAGTTCTTCTCTTGCTTTATGGTTGGCATATTGAATTGTTCCATTTTGCTCAAATGTTAAAATCAGCTCCATTGCGTAATCTATTGTTTCTTTTATTTGCTTCCATACCTTTTCTGATTCGCCTTTCATGGATCCTCCTTTTCTTGAGGTCTTTTCTTTTCAACATTATTCTTCTATACAGTATATAATTTTTACTAAAATGTGTCAATATTTTTTCTTTTTTTTGTGGATTTTATCATAAATTGTATTTATATGTAACATTTATTTAATATTAATGAGTAATTTAAACAAATCCTGCCTGCAGGATTCTCCGCCTGTGGTGAATCAGTTTATTAATATGCTACATCTTTACCGCAGTGCAATCCTCGCGGAACATTTTTAATTACATAACATAATAAAAAAGCCCCAATCCTTTGAGTTCAAAGGATTAAGACTTTGCAAGTGCGGATGACAGGAATTGAACCTGCACGGTCTCCCACTAGATCCTAAGTCTAGCGCGTCTGCCAGTTCCGCCACATCCGCCGATATTTTTCTACCAACATTGTAGATTATATCAGCAATGTTTCCGTTTGTAAAGCATTCTTTTTACTTTTTAACACTCTTTTTTATTTTAATAGCTTTTTATTCATTAAAATGCCTAAGCTAAGTATCATTGTTAGCAGCTCTGTAATAGGAAATGCCAACCATACCCCTGTCATTCCACCAACTTTTGCAAAAATCAAAACTATTGGTACAATAAATACAAATCCTCGCAGTAAAGATAGCGTAAAAGCCTCCTTTGGCTTATCACTGGAATTAAATAGTGCCACTGTAATAACATTGATACTCAGGAACAAAAATGCCGTAAAGTACAGCCGAAGCCCAGTCACCGCAATCCCTATTAGCTTTTCATTTTGTTCTTTACTAAATATCGCTGCAATGGGTTCTGCAAATCCCCACACTATGAAATAAATACACACAGATGCAATCACCCCGGTAATGATTGCATATTCATATGTCTTTTTTCTTTCTGTCAGCTCTCCCTTACCATATGCATGACTAATAATAGGTTGTATTCCCTGTGCAATTCCTGTAAACAAAGCCGTTGCTACAAGGGATAAATTTGCCACAATTCCATATGCTGCTACCCCTATATTTCCTTCTAATCTTAAAATAATCATGTTAAATAGAATAATTACAATTCCAGCGGACACTTCTGCAATCAGGGAGGATACACCTAATAATGAAATATCTGCTATACTTTTTATTTTAGGTACTATGTAAATCCACCAAAATCTATTTTTCTTCTTCCGAAAATAAGTAGAAAGAATAAGAAGGCTGATTGCAGGTGCTAGTCCAGTAGCCAATGCCGCTCCAAACATTCCTAATTTTAGTGGAAATATAAAAATATAATCCAAAACAATATTGGAAAAACTCCCCACGATCATTCCTGTCATAGCAAGTTTGGGAGCTCCATCATTTCGTACAAAGCAGAGTAATACATGATTTATTAAAAACAGAGGCGCAAATATTAGAATCACGCGCAGATATACACTGGTATTTCCCTTGGTACTTACATCCGCTCCTAGAAGAATACTAATTGGTTCTGCAAAAAAAATGCCCACCAACACAAATGCAGCTGCTGAAATAAGGGCATACATAACTGATTGTGAAAATATAATATTGCCTGCCTTTTCGTCTTTTTCTGCCTTTACAATAGAATAACGAGTGGCACCTCCCATTCCTATCATCAATCCAAATCCACTAATAAAACTAAATACCGGTATTGCTAAATTTAGCGCCGTTAAACCCTTTGTTCCCAGTCCTCTGGCAATAAAAAAAGTATCTGCTAAAATATAGCAGGATAAGCCTATCATCCCTAACACCTGGAAGGATACATATTTCGCATAGACACTGAGTATCGTTTGTTTATTTTGTTTCATTTCTTCCTCCATAACAAAAAGCACCCGCATTCATACCTTCTGTGGCCTAACGGTATGAATTTCGAACGCTTTATTTTTATCTGCTCTACCCGGCGGCAGAGCAATCCAGCTTTTTCAATTGTGTTTATCTTATCGCATTTTCATTAAAAAATCAATCGTCCCTGTACTAACCCAATCATTCCGATTATCCACCCAAGGTAACATCCTGTTTTGAATACCACTCCAATGCATCATATATTTGCTGAGGTTCAAAGTCCGGCCAATATGCATCCACAACATAAAAATCAGAATATACAGACTGAATGGGCAAAAACCCAGATAATCTTCTACAGCCACCCCAGCGGATAATTAAATCCATTCTAGATACATCCCAGGACTGAAGCTGCGAACCCAGTTTCCCTTTTTGAAAGCCAAAATCCCATTCCCAACTATAATTTACGAGAAAATTCACTTTTATGCTTCCCGTGCCAAATACGTGTGGAACCGTATATGGTATTAATTCTTTGGGAAACATTTTTGAATCACAATTTCCTAATACAAAAAGCCTTGCATCTTCCTGTGATAATTTTTCCACTGCATGAATACAGGCATTTGTAAATGCAATACGCTGCTGCATCGGTCGTTTTGTATTATCTATGGTAAATCCATAGAATGTAATTTCCTCCACTCCCAGTTCCTTACACATTTGATACACAGTCATTCCAGGCGTAATGCCATTCCTATATCCATCTTCTTTGTTTAGATTATTTTTTAAAGCCCATCGCCTATTCCCATCTGGTATAATTCCTATATGTTTTGGCAATCTCATCATTGTCCTCCATTAAACTATTTACTAATTAGAGTAAACCATTTTAGGGGATTTTATACAAAAATTAAATCGTTTGGTAGTATTCGTGGGTGTACCCCTTGAAAATCGAGTAGGAGGGATTCTTCCAAAACAACCTCTTTTGCATATGGATGTGGTTTACGCCGCGGCGAAATTTTAGCTTTAACTGTTTTTAATATATCCATTGAGCGCTCAGAAGTAGGGGATACGGAAAAAATGATATTAGAAGTTTACAATCATGTTCTAGAAAAAAAAGAAGATGTACAGGAAGTCGTTGCAACTGCAATCGCGCTATGATTTTAGAAGATATTTTGAAGATATTGCCCTAAAAAAACCTTTGAAGATGGAATGAAGATGAATAAAACCAACTGCAATCCTCTACATTTTACTACATAAAAAAATAGCGTAAACCCTTACAACAACTGGATTTGCACTATTCATCTTTACTGAGACATCCGGGGTTCGAACCCGGGACAACTTGATTAAAAGTCAAGTGCTCTACCAACTGAGCTAATATCCCATATTAACTGGGCTAGCAGGATTTGAACCTGCGAATGCTGGAATCAAAATCCAGTGCCTTACCGCTTGGCGATAGCCCAATAGTTACAAGCGGCGATGCTTATAAAAAATAAGATCCATCGCTAAAGGGTGGATAGTGGGATTCGAACCCACGACCTTCGGAACCACAATCCGACGCGATAACCAACTACGCTATACCCACCATAAGAATACTGCAGCTCTCCTCAATCTCTTCTACCTTGCAATCAGAGACTGTGCTCGAAGGGATTCGAACCCCCGACCCACGGCTTAGAAGGCCGTTGCTCTATCCAACTGAGCTACGAACACATAACCAAAAAAATTCATAGGTAAAGCGGGTGATGGGAATCGAACCCACGTATCTAGCTTGGAAGGCTAGTGTTCTACCATTGAACTACACCCGCATTTCAATCGGGGTGACAGGATTCGAACCTGCGACCTCCTGGTCCCAAACCAGGCGCTCTAGCCAAGCTGAGCCACACCCCGAAGGTATTTCGTCAAACTGATTTACTTGTGACGCAAGACATATTATATGATATACTTCTTCAAATGTCAACCTCTTTTTTACCTTTTTTTCATTATTTTTTATTTATCTTACTTTTCCCCTTATTTTAAAGCTTTATTCCCCTAATTTTCTTTCTTTAAATGCCTAGAGATAGCAAATTTCAAAATGTGCTTCTCCTTCTTGCTCAAATTCCATGAGTGCATAAGAAGGTCTTCTTCCGTCCTGTCTTGGATAAGAAATACTTCCAGGGTTCAATGTTACAATCCCCCTGCTGTAATCTAGTAGCGGACGATGGGTATGCCCAAACATTACAATGTCCATCCCTCTTCCTGCGGCTTCCTTTTTAATGTCCTCTATTCCGGCAGATACATAGTAATAGTGTCCATGGGTAAGTAATACCCGATATTTTCCAATCATAATTTCTTTTTCTTTTTCCAAATTAGAAAAAAAATCATTATTTCCGGAAACCAGTTCTACTGGACACCCTGCCATTTTAGTAATTTCATCCTCATATCCTTCTATATCACCTAAGTGAATCATCAAGTCAATCTTACCTGCTCGCTTTAATGCTTCTATGAGATTTTCCTGATGCTTATGTGTATCACTGACAATTAATACCCGCATCCCATTTCCTCCTATTTTTCTGCCATTCGCTTCTTCATCTGACTCAGTGCTTTTCCGCGGTGGCTTAATTCATTTTTCACTTCCACTGGAAGTTCAGCTGTAGAACAACCATATTCATCTAAATAAAAGATAGGGTCATATCCAAATCCATTTTCGCCTGCTGTTTTCCATCCAATATAGCCTTCTATGGTCTCTTGTGTAACTTCTACCCGTCCGTCCGGAAATACTGCCGCTATAGCGCACACAAAGCGTGCTGTACGTTGTTCCTTAGGCACACCTGCTAATCGTTCTATGATTGTTTGATTTTTTATCCTATAAGAAGTATCCTCCCCTAGATAACGAGCTGAATAGATTCCAGGTTCCTTATTCAAATAATCCACTTCCAATCCGGAATCATCTGCCAGTACCACAGCACCTTTAGCTTGTGGCTGCTTTGCAACAATAGAAGCCTTTATCATTGCATTTTCTTCAAATGTTGTGCCATTTTCTATTATTTCCACCTCTATTTTGGCTTCTTTCATAGACAGGATTTCCACATTCAAATCTCCTAGTATTGCCCGTATTTCTTTCATTTTCTCTAGATTTCCTGTTGCAAAAATTATTTTTTCCATGCTGTCCTTTCTGTATTGCTTCCCATTGCCCTAGGTTCCTTAATACCCCTCCTGAATTGCACGCATTATGCAATTATAGACACCCTGAGCTGCAAGCTGCTGATACTCTTGAGAATTAAGTTTATTCAGTTCCTCTTGGTTTGTCATAAATCCAACTTCAATTAAAGCCACGGGAACTTGACTGCTTCGTATAATATAAATACTGTTTCCGTTAGTTGCACCATTGTTCTTGCTTCCTAATATTCCTGTCATCTCTTCTAGACACAAATCTGCTAAATGCTTGCTACTTAATCCTTCCTCACTCTTTAATTCATCATACATTACTTCCGTGCCAGAATATTCCGACATGACACCATCTGCCGTTGAATTATTATGTATACTAATAAATAAATTTGCATTAGTTTTGTTGGCAAGCTGCACTCTTTGGTCAAAAGTAGGATTGTTATCTTCTGTTCTGGTGTAATATACCCCGATATTCTGTCCAGCTGCATCCACTAGCGATTTCACCTTTGTCACAATTCCAAGATTCAAATCTTTTTCCATAATATTTTGCTTAATAGCACCGGGAGCCTTGCCGCCATGTCCTGCATCAATCACGATTACTTTATCATATACTTCCCGTGGCAAAAGAAAATCGATATACAGATATCCATGATCCACTATACTTTTTACCTCATACACTCCATCCATGGTAATTTCAATTCTTCCGGATTCCATATATAAATCATTGATGTGACTGCTTTTTCCCAACAGCGGATGTTCATAAAAATAGTCTGGCTCCACTCCTGGTACGGTAATCGTAATAAGCTGATGTACATAATCATTTTTTATTGCAATTTCTTCTAACGTAATATCTTCCGGAAGTTCCAGTTTGAGCTGCTGTGTAAATGAAGTTTCTTTTTCCTGTGCCTGCGCTGTATAATAATCAAGCATTTCCAGTCCTGACATCTGTTCTTTTTCTTTCTCTGCTCCATGGATTTTTGAAAACTGTAACAAGACAGCAGCGGCAATCACTACCGTTAATGTAAGTATTACCGTTGAAATTTTTAATTGCTTCTCCTGCATGTCTCATACCGCCTCTTTTATCTTATTCCATATCATTACTGTATACTTTCAAGCATAAATTACATGTTTGTTTTTCCTCTGTATTTTCCCACTCGGATCCTTGTGAGCTGATATATCCTATTCCATCCCCTATATCTACCTCTTTCGTAAAGGCATCTGCTTCATATTCGATGGCCATAGGATGTACGGAACCTGGTGTAGTAATATGAAGTACCACTGCGTATGACTCCCCTTGCAATACTTCCATTTTCTGATTGAAATCAATAGTATAATAGCCTGCGTTTGGAATTTTCCCATTCGCTACCATGACACGATTACTTAAGGATTCTGTATTTTCAAAATTCTTTACCACATACAATTCATACGAAGTTTCTTTTCCTGTTGCATAAAATCCTGCTGCCTTTAATATTTCTTTCTTGGGGGCTGTATATACATTTGCAGCATAAATACTATCTTTATTATAACCTAGCTGCCCTACCCATCCACATAAATCAGACTGATAAATATTATCATAATTATCCGTTTCCTCGATTTTACTGTAAATCACATTATGAAGTCCAATATTTACATCATAATAAGAAACATAAAATACACCCTCATCGCCAAATTTTTCACCCCAGCTGTTTTGACAAAGGAACGCACCATTTTCTTCTACTTCCATATTGAAATTTTCCTTAGGATAATTATCGTCCCAACCAATAATCATAATTTCATGATTGGGCTTTTCTGCTCCCATATAGCAATATGCATATTTTTCTTTATTATAATAGGGTGATATGGTTTGGGAACTTTTCAGTGCACTGTATATTGATGTTTGAACTCCACCGTATTTAAATACAGCTTCTTTTATTTTCTCAAAATCTTTCCCCTCTATTAGCTGAACTTCCTGAACATGCTTTACTGCCTGTAAATCATCTGGTGCTTTTTCATCTCCATAAGGATCGTCTTTTTCATATACAGGTCCCTGCCATGCAGTTAAATATGCCATTCCCATGGTATACTCTCCTCCATCTGCCTGATTTAAAACGAAACTGTTGCGAATAGACATATGATCCGGCGCAAATTCATAGGTTTCCTCTGGCAATAACCTAGATTCCATAGCAGAAAGGGCTGCAAAAGCCCAGCAAGTTCCATATCTTCCCTGATCCTTTACTTTCGGTGTTCTTTCTCTATCTCTCAAATCGTACTCAGGTGGTAAAATACTGGTTTCTTCTGCTGTATTTACTGCAATTGCCTGATTTTTTTCAATATTCCAATTATAGTTAAATTTTAATTTATCTGCTACTGTACGTATGGGAACATAATATTCTCCATTCTGATAGATGAATGGAGATGTAATTTCTTCTTTTTCATCATTTATCTGTACCAAAGGCTGGTTTAAGCCAAAAGTAACGATATCGGAACGCTTTTCTATCATAAGTTCCTCTTTGTGGTATACATGAGCACTACAGTTAAAGCTATCCGAAAGTGTAGAAAACGGCATCATAATATTTAGATTTTCATCCATATAAATTCCATTTTTCTCATTGGTTAGCTCTTTATTATCTATCATCACTGATAATAATTTTTCATTTACGTTCTCTGCAATCAGGGGATTCCATATTTCTTTTTCTAACTGTGCACCCCGAAAGTTTTCTACTTCTTCATTCTTGTTGCTCACACCTTTAAATTTAATCAGCACCACCGCCAACAATAGCATGGTCATTGCAACATATTTTCTTGAATCTCGCATTTATTCCCTCTTTAATCTCTATTCCTTTTCGGTGGCTTAGGTCCTAAAAACTGATAAAAATACGTTTTTAGCATACCATTATATATTTTACGATTTTTCTCTGCTTTTCTTCCAATATACTTCTGTGTATCTTCATAGCTGGTAATCATGTACACCGACCAGCTGTCTAGTCGTTTCATCGCCTCCCCTATTTCAGTATACAAAGCCGGAAGTGCCTGTTTTTCTTCCATTCTTTCTCCATAGGGCGGATTTGTTATAACAAAACCATACTTCTTAGGATGATTTAATGCACAAACAGCTCGCTGTTGAAAATGGATTAGTTCTTCCACTCCTGCACGTTTTGCATTCTCTCTGGCTGCTTTTAGAATCTCTCCATCAATGTCATATCCTTGAAGATCCACTTGAATGTCTGTGTCCACCAATTCACCAGCTTCCTCCACTGTATCATACCATAACCGGCGTTCTATGAGATTTATCCATTTCTCCGCTGTAAAGCTTCGATTCATTCCAGGTGCAATATTAGCAGCCATCATAGCCGCCTCAATGAGAAAGGTACCGCTTCCGCAAAATGGGTCAATTAAAATACGGTCCTTTCTCCAAGGTGTTAATAAAATCAATGCTGCTGCCAGCGTTTCCGTAATGGGTGCCTTACCAGACAAGGTTCGATATCCACGCTTATGCAGTGATTCTCCCGAAGTATCAATTGCCACCGTAACCTCATCTTTCATTAAAAACAAGCGAAGTGGATATTCTGCTCCTGTTTCTTCAAACCAATTAATATGATAGCTTTGTTTCATTCGTTCTACCATAGCCTTCTTGGTAATGGATTGAATGTCAGAAGAACTAAACAATTTACTCTTGATAGAGGAAGCCTTAGCCACCCAAAACTTCCCATCTTCTGGAATATAATTTTCCCATGGAATTGCCTTAATACCTTCAAATAGCTCATCAAAGGTTTCTGCATGAAATTGTGTGACTTTTAGCAGCACTCTTTCTGCGGTACGCAGAAAAATATTAGAACGGCAGATTGCTTCTTCATCTCCCTCAAACGTTACTCTTCCATCCTCTACCTTGCTGATTTCATATCCTAATTCATATATTTCTTTTTTTAACACTGCTTCTAGTCCGAAATGACATGGTGCAATTAATTCGTATGTCTTCATTTTTTATTCTCCATTGTGCTTTCCTGTTTATTTCAGTAAAAAACTTATAGTTCTATATTATATTCTCCCACTTGCACTGTCAATGCTTTTATATATTTTGCATAAGTGCCTGCATCCCTCCCACAACAGTTGCTGTGCGATATCCTTCCTTTCCAAGCTCTCTAGCTGTCATAAGACTTGCAGAACCTCTGTCACAGTATAAAATATAGCGTTTTTCTTTGGAAAGCTCTTTCTTATATTGATTAAAATCATCAAATGGAATGTTTCTTGCACCTTCCACATGCATTTTTTCATATTCTTCTTTACTACGTAAATCAATGACCAAGGTATCCTGCTCTTTGCGGTATTCCTCAAATTCTCGGACACTAATTGTCTGAAATTCCATTTACTCACCCCGTTTTATAAACTAAAAACAGATTACCGAATGTGTGTGGCTTCAGTAATCTGTTTCTATTATATTATGCTGTTTTCTTATTTTAGTACCAACTATCCTTAGTAAGAATTTCTACAATCGGAACTATTTTCACTGTTTACTCTGTCACTGGCCTTGCTGCCTGATTTATTACTGGCTTTGCTTTGGGTCTTATTGCTTTCCATGCTGCTAGTTTTGTTTTCAGACCTGTTCTCAGACGAAGTGTTCTTGTTGCTGCTATTGCTGTTATAGCTGTTTTTGTTCTGTAAATCACTGTTTTTTGCCATCATCTATTCCTCCTAATTTTTTACTGCACACCTAGTATTTGATATATCTTTTCATTTTATTCAATTTTTTTTAAATTTTCTCTTGCAATTTTAGAATATGCGTATTAATTTAGATCGGTTCGAGTGTACATTGGCTGGTAGCCTTTTCCTGGATCCATCTGCTTTTATAAAAGATTTTTTCCAAATCTTTATTTTCATCCAGCTCATTTTTTGTTGTCATCCTACTGGAAAAAAATAATTATATCTTATCATTTGTCTTATCTTATGCTATATTAAATGAAACTACTAAATTTAAAATGGAGGTTCAAACATGAAACAATTAAACGAAAAAACTGCTATTGTTACTGGTGCCGGTCAAGGTATTGGTAAAGGAATTGCTCTGTGTCTTGCAAAACGCGGAGTCAACGTTGTCTGTGTTGGAAGAAGACCTGACCCAATCGCACAAACAGTAAAAGAAATCGAGGCGATTGGCGGAAAAGCCATCTCCATCTCCTGCGATTCTGCCAACCGCGAAGGAGTGAAACAGGTAGTACAAACAACTGTAGATACTTATGGTACTGTTGATGTCATGATCAACAATGCACAGAGTCTTCCTAATCCTTCTCCTGTAGAGACAACTGCCTACGAAGATATGTTTACTGCATGGTCGACCGGAACGATCGGTTCCTTAAACTTTATGCAGGAATGTTTCCCTTATATGAAAGAGCAGGGGGAGGGGCGTGTGATTAATTTCGCTTCTGCAACTGGTATGTTTGGTTATGCCGGACAATTAGCCTATGCCAGTAACAAAGAATCTATTCGTGGATTGACCAAAATCGCTGCCAAAGAATGGGGACAATATGGCATCAGTGTGAACTGTGTACTGCCGGGAGCGGAATCTCCTGCTGCCAAAGAATGGGCTAAGAAGTTCCCTGAAAAATACAACGAAGTCATCGCACAACAACCGATGAAACGTCTCGGTGATTCTGAGATGGATATTGCTCCCGTTGTCGCATTCTTAAGTGGTCCTGATAGCTGCTATTTTTCCGGACAGTGTCTCTTAATTGATGGTGCATGCTCTATCATGCCTTGATGATGTATCAAATCTGTTTCTAATAAAGAACACCCACGGCTACTTAACAAAGCTGTGGGTGTTCTTTTATACAAAATAAGCAGGACGATAAGCCGGCTTATGTCATTGAATGATCATCTGTCGTTGGTATTCTATTATGTTCGTCTATGTGGAGTGTTGTCAAAGCACTAATGTAGATTTCAGCTCCGAAAGGCTGAACTATTACAAATATAAAACTAATATTTCAAGGAACACTGGCTATATTTTAGCCAGTGCTAAAGTCGTTCTTGTTCAGCCGAATGCTGAACTATTACTTTTTTTCAAATTTTTTTAAATTTTCTCTTGCAATTTTAGAATATACGTATTATAATCAATACATAAAAAGGATTTTCCCTTCAGAGATTCTTTTTATAAGTTATACCCCTTATTAATTATTTATACTCCCCTCATAGAAAAGACCAGTGGCTCCCCCGCTGGTCTTTTCTCCGCCCTTTTTTAAGAGATTATTTTTTTCACTTCACTCTTTTTTTCACAATCTTTTTTTTCACAATCAGTGCAAATATGACCGATGCCAAATCTGCAATTGGCATGCAGAGAAACAGTGATATAATTGGCGATATCACACCTTTACTGTAAGTGGCAGCATATGGTATCAGATAGACGAGTGGAATTAAGAAAATTACCTGTCTAGAAAGAATTAGCAGCACTGATGCAAATTCATGTTCTGTTACCTGTAATAATGTCATATCCGTATATAATATTCCAACCAATGGAAATCCAAGAAAAACAATAAATAAAACTACACGAGCTATAGAAACCAATTCCGCGCTTCCACAAAAAATAGCAATAAAATTTTGTCCAAACACAATCATCAGTACCAGTGCCAAAAATCCATAACTGCTGCAATACATCATAGTGAGTTTAGAAACTTTTTTTATTTTCTCCTGTGCCTGATTTCCACTGAAATAGGAAATAATGTTCTGCACTCCCTGAGTCAATCCTACCACTGGCATCAATACAAAGGTATAAATACGTTGAACCACGCTCCATGCCGCAACATAGGTCATAGAACCTAATGCTAAGAGTCTTGCATTCAATACAAATCCTGTACAGCCCCCTAATACCAGTATGATTGTTTGTGCAATTCCAATTTTAAATAATTCCGCTGCACTGTGAAAAAATTTTGCAGCAGACAATCTGTCTTTATGTAACCAAAGTTTGTTTTTTACTAAGAACAGGAAAGAACACGCCGCACATACACTTTCACTAATGAACGTTCCCCAGGCAAGCCCCGCCATCCCCATTTGAAATACAAATGCAAATACAAAATTAAATACAATGTTAATGACAACAGAACTGCCAATAATTATCACTTCTATTTTAGGAAAACCAAAAGCACGAATACAGCAAGTTAAAGTATAGCCCAAACTGCTAAATAAATTGCTTAAAAGCTGGATTTGCAGATATTGCCTTGCCAAATCAAAAATTTCTCCTTCGGCACCTAGTGTTACTAAAATTTTGGACAGCATAAGGTAACAAAGAAGTGAGGTGAGTAGTGATACGGCAATACTCATAACCACACCTGTCGTATAGCTTCTGTTCTGTTTTTCTTTGTCATTCAAATACTTTGCAATTAAAATGCCTGTTGACATAGCAAATAGTGTTTGTAATGCTGTGAAAATCCCCAGTACTGGTGCAATTAATGCCATTGCAGACAATGCATTCTCTCCTACTCCCGGTAAATTTCCGGCAAAAGCAGTATCTACAATTCCGGTAAGCATTTCAATCATTAAGGAAAGAATCGATGGTATCCCAAAAATAAAAATAAGTTTGCTAAGTGACTTGTTTTCATAAATATTTTTTTTCATATGTGTGTTTACCTCCATATAAGATAATAACAGACAAACACGACACTATATGTCTTGTTTGTCTGCTATTTTTTTGTATTCTTCATAAGAAAGAAAATTACGGTCAAAGCTTACGTTCGTTACTTCTATCTTCTCAATATTCCGGCATTT
This sequence comes from Lachnospiraceae bacterium, assembly GCA_036653135.1. GTDB lineage: Bacteria > Bacillota > Clostridia > Lachnospirales > Lachnospiraceae > Petralouisia. The sequence continues at coordinate 12,455 of JAVVUO010000013.1, read as the reverse complement.
TATCATTTGATAAGAATCCGAAAAACAAAATACATATAAACCATCCGGTTTTAGAACATACCCAATAGGTGCTACCGTTAGAGAATCATTTAATACTGCTAGAAATTCGTGGTCTAGACACTCATCAATTTTTTCACAAATCCAATTTTCCGTACCTACTTTTTCAGAAAGTAAATCAATACTCAGATAATTTTCTGCATCACTTTCAAACATTGCACTCAACTCAGGCGCAATTAAACATAGCTTATTAATAATTTCATTTCTTTTTGGTGTTTCTGAAAAACTATCTACAATTTTGAGTGCAAAAATAATTTGATGAATATCCGTATCTGTAAAAAAACTGGTACCAAACTTATAATTTTCATCTAGCTGCACACCACCACCAATTCCCTGCGTGCAATAAACAGGAATTCCCATAGCGGATAAACGATTAATATCCCGTTCAATTGTTTTTACACTAACTTCAACATGGTGTGCAAGCTGTTTATATGTGGTTTTTTTATATTTAAGCAGGTAAATTAAAATTTCCAGGTGTCTAAAGTTCATAAAATTCACGATTTTCCAAAAGGGCACTTTCAATAATACCGCCTTTTTTTTCATAACGCTCGTACCACAATTCTGTATGACGTATGGCACGTCCCCTTAAAATATCATATCTTTGAAACAAATCACAATACATGGGATTTGCCATTAACTGTTCCCTGATTTCCTTGCTAAATGGACAATAACGAAATAAAATATCTCTTGCTACTTTATTAAGACGAAAACTTCCTTTGGATTCATATTTAATCCAATTCTGATAATCTCTTACAAATACCTCACGGTAATTATTTTTAGAACGAAACAATGCATTTTTAATTTTTTCTTTTGTATCTGCTGACAAATCATGATTTTTTTTGTAATACTGTATGTAATCATTATATTCTGAAGTCAAAGATAATTCTGTAATATCATTCCAACGCATGCCTTGTATCTTACGGCACATTTCCCAGCGGAATCGACCGGATACTTCTATCATCATTTCCATTACATTGGAAACTGTCATGATTGGAAATAGAAAACGCGCCGAAGTATCCTTTTTAATACCGGCCGTTTCCTGCCACATCATTGCCCTGCTTCCTGCATTTGGCATTAGTATGATGTTGGGTAGTACCTCTTTTTGTATCATTTCCCGATTTACATCATGTGCCGGATCCGAAAATGCCACTTCCCGATAAAATAAAGAAAAATCAATCTGACAAATCACATCTATTGCATGATTGATTTTTTCCACGGTTACTAGCATATCTTCCACTGAATTAATAATGTCATACTCTTGAAGAACCGGACAAAAAGTTGCCACCTTTCCATAGGTTGCGCGGTTGGTAGACAAGAACATGTTCTGCATCTCATATTCCACTTTCTTGGAATTATCAGATAGAAGTTCCTTATACTCTGGCTCTGTGATTTTTCCGGTCTTTTTCTGCTCATTTAAGTATCCCACATAATCCATATCAAATTCATTACGAGATGGTTCGTTTTCCCCATGGTAAATACTAAGCAGCCACTCATATAGTGTAAATACATGTTCCGACCTGCAGCGATACAGTTCATCTGTTAAATCATATAAACTATTGGCATTATCCTCTCCCACCATTCCTTCATCCATAAATCCAAAATTCAAGAACATTTTAATTGCAGAAGGGAGATATCCTTTTTCTACCGAGTGCCAAAACACCTGCTGATATACTTCATAAAAATATTTTGAAATGGTTCTGCGCAGCTTTCGAACTTCATCACTGGTGGATAATATATCTGGCAGATTCCCATATTCATCCAGTGCTGCGCGAAATAGCTTGCCCTTCTCTTGGTCATATCCTGCATAATTTAAAATTTGTGTGAAATATTCTTTATGAACTTCCTCCTCTTCTGGAATCACTTCCGTCTCCCAAATCATGGTTTCCTCTAACTCATTTTGGTAAAAATCGTATTTTTGATATGCAGTAAATCTTGTATCCAATAAATGCTCTGAATAGAGGCGGCTTTCTCCGGCAAACGCTATCATCTCAGAGATTTTTTGAAGCACTGGCTCTAAGTCTATTCCAATCATTGCTGCCTTTTTAGCTAATTCAAAATACATTTGAAATAAATCTTCCTTTTCCTCTGAAATCAAAAGTTCCTTATGAACCGCTAAATATTCCTTTAAGGATTCTATCAAAGAAAACGCTTGGTTCATCCAGCAAGATGCATTTAATATTTCTCCTATTCCAATTGCAAAATCCCCAGATAGAAATTGGTCTATGGTGTTTAATGATAAACTTGACATTCGTTCATAATATTCCATGGTCCACTTTTCAATCTTGGTAGGAAGCTGTACCGGTGTCACAAAATGCAGCCGCTGAAATATCTTTTCTGGTATTTGATAGTCATTGCATAATCTTTTATATTCTTCATAACTTTCCATTAAAAATCCATAATATTCTTGTGTTTTTTGATAAAACATCTGATACCGTTTAAGCATGTTTGCAGTTTGCCGCATGCCTGCCATGGTAAAAACAGAAACATATTTGTCTTCACCTGTAAAAATGCTCTTATAATCATCTGTATCTCTATAAGGATGTCCATAAAAAACACAATCACTCCGTGTTACATAATCGCACAGATATTTCTCAGAAACGCTCTCCATAAGTCCTACAATGCTGCCTGCTTCCATATCAAATTCATCATTTTGAGAAATCACCCGTACTGTTCCTTGTAAAATCACAAACAGTCCTTTGAGACGTTCTCCTTTTTTTAAAAAATGCTTTCCTTTACTGACTCTTATAGTCTCCATGTAATCCTCCTCTTGCTGCCTATCTGCGTCTGCCAAAAACGAAAGACAATATTAGCAAAATCACTACAATAGGTATCACAATGGGAAGAAGAAATGCCACTAACTTTGCCACCACCAAAATAATCACAATTGCCAATAAAATCGTGACTAATTTTCTCGCTTTAGGCTTGGTAGTGCTTTGCTCATAACTATCACTATACTGTTCTTCCCCATCTGCTTGTCCAAACTGTTCTGTAGTATCAATGAGTGTCTTGGCAATGAGTCTTGGATTTCCAAGATCTGTCATTACCTCTTCTTCACTTTTTCCCTTACGTGATTCTTCTATTATATAAGTTTCATAGTATTGCGTATGCTCGTTAATTGCTGATTGACTGACTTCCCCTTGCAGTGCCATCCGTAATTCTTTAATATATTCTTGTCTGGTCATTGAAGTTCTCCTTTTAGTCACTTTCTATTACATGTAATTCTATCACATTACTTTACTTTTTTCACCTTATTTTTTATAAGAGCACCATCAAAGACTGTTTGGTGTTAGTATCTAAGTGTAAACACGAAAAATTGAACAATCTATAATAGCAAATGAAAAGATAAAGAAGATGTTCAGCATGGCAAAGAATACAATACAATCTTAAATCATGTCCTTTAGTTAGGCATAATTCAAATCATTTTCAGTGGTTTTCCTCACCGAAAGCCCTTATTTTCCCTTAGGGTATATAAAGACATTATCATAAATGGTTCATATAAATAAAAAATTTTTTTCAAATCTGCTTGACATCTATTCCATTTTGGAGTATGATAAATAACGTTCGGTGCTAACAATATTTTATATGTGAATCTGAATATGTGTGTGTAGCTCAGCTGGATAGAGCACTTGGCTACGGACCAAGGTGTCGGGAGTTCGAATCTTCTCACGCACGGTATCAAAGTCTTGAAATTTATCAATTTCAAGGCTTTTTTGTTATTTTCTTCTTCTATTTTCCATTGACTTTTGCTGAAATTATGATATATTATAGCTAGTTATACGACTGACGGAAGTGGAATAGACCACAGGGAGTATAATATCAATGATGATTAGCCGACCGTCTGGGCAGAAAGCTACCCAGATTGGGCGGCTTTTTGAGTTCAACGGAAGAAATGTCTTCCGACTTCATTTTAGATACTAGGAGGATTTTTTATGATTCAAAGAGAAGAATGGAATGATTTTCAGGGAAGACTTTGGAAGAACGAAGTAAACACGCGTGATTTTATTCAAACCAACTATACTCCATATGATGGAGATGAAACTTTCTTAGAAGAACCCACAGAAGCTACCAATACCCTTTGGGGTATATTGCAAAAACTGCAGGACGAGGAGCGTGCCAAGGGTGGAGTTTTGGACATGGATACCCATGTGGTTTCTTCTTTAACTTCCCATGGTCCAGGATACCTAAGTGAGGAATATAAAGAACTGGAACAAATTGTAGGGCTGCAAACAGATAAGCCTTTAAAGAGAGCCTTTATGCCCTTTGGCGGTATTAAAATGGCTGAGGAATCATGCAGTACTTATGGCTATAAATCTGATCCCAAATTTCATAAGATTTTTACAGAATATCATAAGACCCATAATCAAGCTGTTTTTGATGCTTATACACCGGAAATGAAAAATGCCCGTCATGTCAAAATTATGACTGGACTTCCCGATACTTATGGGCGTGGACGTATTATCGGAGATTATCGAAGAATCGCCTTATATGGGATTGATTTTTTAATAGAACAAAAACAGCAGGATCTAAATCACTGTGGACATGGAATTATGACCGATGATGTAATTCGTCTGCGAGAAGAGGTTGCCATGCAAATCCGTGCACTGCGTGAAATGAAAGATATGGCTGCAAGCTATGGTTTTGATATTTCTGTTCCTGCTAAAACTGCCAAAGAAGCAGTACAATGGCTGTATTTTGGTTATCTGGCTGCTGTAAAAACACAAAACGGTGCTGCTATGAGCGTGGGACGTATTTCTACTTTTCTTGATATTTATATGCAGCGTGATTTAAAGCGTGGCATTTTAACAGAGGCAGGAGCTCAGGAATTAATTGACCATATGGTAATGAAGTTTCGTATGGTCAAGTTTGCACGTATTCCTTCCTATAATCAACTGTTCTCCGGTGACCCTGTCTGGGCTACCTTAGAAGTAGGCGGACTGGGACAAGATGGCCGCTCCATGGTAACTAAGACGGATTACCGTTTTCTTCATACACTAGAGAATATGGGACCTTCCCCCGAACCTAATCTTACCGTATTATATTCTTCTAGATTGCCAGAATGTTTCCGTAAATATGCTGCTTATATTTCTATTGAAACTAGTTCTATTCAGTACGAAAATGATGACGTAATGCGTCCGGTATGGGGAGATGATTATTCTATCTGCTGCTGTGTATCTGCTACCCAGACTGGAAAAGAAATGCAGTTTTTTGGGGCGCGTGCCAACCTTGCTAAATGTTTGCTTTATGCCATTAACGGTGGTGTAGATGAACGATATAAGGAACAAATTGGACCTCATTATGCTCCCATTACCTCAGAATATTTAGATTATGGAGAAGTGATGGAAAAGTATGATGCTATGATGGACTGGCTTGCAGAATTGTATGTCAATACCTTAAATCTTATTCAATATATGCATGATAAATATTATTATGAAGCTGCGGAAATGGCTTTGATTGATACAGATGTCAGACGTACGTTTGCTACCGGAATTGCTGGATTTTCCCATGTAGTAGACTCCTTATGTGCCATTCGCTATGCAAAGGTAAAAGTAATTCGAGATGAAGATGGTCTTGCCGTTGATTATGACATCGAAGGAAAGTTTCCCCGCTATGGAAATGATGATGACCGCGCTGATGATATTGCAGTATGGCTTTTAAAGACTTTTATGACTAAGCTGCGAAAATTTCATACTTATCGGGATTCTGAGCCTACGACTTCTATTCTTACGATTACTTCTAATGTGGTATATGGCAAGGCTACGGGTGCTTTACCAGATGGAAGACCTGCGGGAGAGCCTTTATCTCCTGGTGCTAATCCAAGTTATGGTGCGGAGGAACATGGACTGCTTGCCTCCTTAAATTCTGTAACCAAGCTGCCTTATGAATATGCTTTAGATGGTATTTCCAATACCCAGACCATTCATCCCAATGCACTAGGACACAATGAGGCGGAACGTATTACTAATTTAATTCACGTTTTAGATGGGTATTTTGATCAAGGTGCCCACCACTTAAATGTAAATATTTTTGGAATTGAGAAATTAAGAGATGCTATGGAACACCCTGAAAAACCGGAATATGCCAACTTTACCATTCGTATTTCCGGATATGCTGTTAAATTTATTGATTTAACTCGTGAGCAGCAAATGGACGTTATTTCACGTTCCTGCCACGAACAAATATAATGGCCGCCGGCATCATTCACTCCACGGAAAGTTTTGGTTCCGTGGACGGACCTGGTGTGCGTTTCCTTGTATTTTTACAAGGATGTGAAATGCGCTGCAAGTTTTGTCACAATCCGGATACTTGGTGTACCACAAACCCTTCTTCGTTTACGTCCACACCGGAGGATTTACTAAAACTGGCTTTGCGGTATCGTTCTTACTGGAAGGATTCTGGGGGAATTACCGTAAGTGGTGGAGAACCTCTTCTTCAGCTGGATTTTTTACTGGATTTTTTTCATATTGCCAAAAAAGAAGGTATCCATACGACATTGGATACCTCCGGCAATCCTTTTACGAAAAAGGAACCTTTCTTTGGAAAATTTCAGACATTATTACAGGATACAGATTTAATTTTACTGGATTTAAAACATATTGATTCTGTACAGCATAAGCTGCTTACCGGATGTGATAATCAAAATATCCTAGACCTTGCCAGATATCTTTGTGAAATTCATAAGCCTGTGTGGATTCGTCATGTGCTGATTCCAGGGATCAATGATAAAGATGAATACCTGTTAAGGCTTTATGATTTTATCAAGGATTTGGACAATGTAAAGCGTTTGGAAGTACTTCCTTATCACACCTTTGGTGTGCCTAAATGGGAAATGCTGCAAATTCCATATTCCCTTTCCCATGTGGTTCCTCCTTCTGAGGAATTGACTGCCCATGCCAATGCGCTGCTGCATACGGACAATTATAATGATTATTCCGTACAGTAAGCTAATTGAGATGGATAAAGGCTGTTTAATCTTGGTAACTCCACAATTTTGTCACATACTTGTTCTGCTAGTGCCATATTGTGAGTTACCATAATCATGCCCATATTCCTTTCTTTTACAATATCTAGAACTACCTGCCATATTTGTGCCTGAGTAATGACATCTAGCATGGTACTTATTTCATCACAAATTAGGAATTCTGTTTCAGGTCCTAGGACTCTTGCAATACAAAAGCGCTGAAGTTCGCCTCCTGATAATTCCACCGGCCAGCGTTTCATCCACTCTTCTTCTATTCCCATTTTTTCCAGTAATTCTTTTTCCGGTTTCCAGCATTCTTCTAGAACCTGTTTCATTTTCCACCTTGGATTGACTGCTTGTTCGGGATGTTGATAAATCATCTGCACCGGACAATATCCTTTTTTTGTGAAAGGTTTCCCATTCCACAGAATTTCTCCCTGCTCCGGTTTTTCATAGCCTGCTAAAATTTTGGATAAGGTGCTTTTTCCGTATCCAGAAGGACCTATCAGTGCCACTCGTTCTCCGGGTTTTACCGTAAGACTCACATTCTTTAAAATCCAATCTGACTTTTTTCCATATCGAAAACTAACGTTTTTTGCCTCAAGCAGCATGAATACACCTGACCTTTCCTCCCCGAAGAGAGCGCATTTTTATTTCTTCCATACATTCTTTGGTACAGTAGGGACAACGTCTTGCAAATAAACACCCTTTGGGTAATTCTCCTGGGTATGGCTGAAATCCATCTATGGGCTGAAAGCCGTTCTGGGGCAGCGCATCTAAAAATGCTTTGGTATATGGATGTCTCAGTGCTTCCTTTCCCATTTTGAAATCTTCTACCGGAGCTATCTCTAGGGTTGTTCCTGCATAAAAAACCGCAATTTTATCTGCTGCTTGAAATGCCAAATCAATATCATGGGTAATGAGAAGTACACCACAGCCTTCTTTTGCCAATTCTCTGAAATGCTGTAACGTTTCTTTCGCCATATCTGCACTTAGCCCTGGAGTTGGTTCATCTGCAATAATCAGCTTGGGGTTTCCCATCATTGCCGTGGCAATAAGTACTCGTCTTGCCATACCTCCGGATAATTGATGTGGATACAACTCTGCCACTTCTGGTTCTAAGTGGTAGCGATGAAATAATGTCTCTTGCTTTTCTTTGCTTCCTTTGATTCCCTGCACCTGTTTTCCTACTTTCATCAAAGGGTCTAAATATTCCACAGATTGTGGAATCAGCGCAATTTCATTTCCCCGTAATTGCTGCTGTAATTTCTTATCTAATTTTGTTTTGCAAAATTCTATGGTTCCTTCCACTTCTGCATTACTTGGAAGAATTCCAAGTACCGCATGTGCTAATAGACTTTTTCCGGAACCACTCGAGCCTGCTACTGCCACAATTTCACCTTCTGCAACTTCTAATGAAAGCTGATGTACCATTTCTACTTTTTGTTTATTCATTCCTTTGTCATACATCGTAAAGGAAATACTTAAATCCTGTACATTCAGTACCGGTGTTTTTTGCTGTTCCATTTTCATTTTTCTCCTTATTCATTGCCAGTTCCCGGATTCATAAGACGTTTTAGATTCTCGCCGATTACATCAAACAGGATCACTGCCAATAGTAACAGGATACCTGGAAATAATGCCAGCCACCATTTTCCTGTGGCAATGTATTTCATGGATTCCGATAAAATCACTCCAATTGCCGGAACTTCTGGCGAAAATCCAAAGCCTAAAAAGGTAACTGCTGCTTCATGCATAATCGCATGTGGAAACAACAATATAACACCAATGAGATACACTGGAAGTACATGAGGCACCATATGCTGCCATGCCACCTGAAACTTATTCTTTCCCATACGGTAAGATGCCTGTACATACTGGGTGGAACGTATCTGCAAGACTTCTGCACGAACCAGTCTGGTAAGTTCCGGCCAATGAGTCAATGCCACTGCTATCATAACACCTTTTCCGCCTTTTCCCATCATAAAGGAAATCAGAATGAGTAAAATCAAATGTGGCATTCCCATGCAAAGATCCACGCACCAATTTACAAAACTATCTATTTTACCACCTTTTAACGCTGCTGTTACACCAAATACCAGTGCAATAAAGGAACTCACTGCAGATGCTATCATACCAATTACAATACTGTTAGACAATCCTTTGATACACCGATACAACATATTTCTTCCCATATAGTCAGTACCAAACAGATAGTTTAGAGAAGGGGATTCCAATTTTGCGCTGTAATCAATACCATAACTTTCTTTTGGCAAACAAATTCCCCAGATGAGAATTCCTGCCAGATAAATAACTGCCAGCCCAATATACAGAAAAATTTTTCTTTTTCTATTCCAGAAGGACTTATTCATAATGTAAATCCTCCTTTATTCTTGGATCTACTACACCATATAGTATATTTGCAATCAGATTTCCTGCAAATACAAAAACTGCACTAAATATGGCAATTCCTAAAAGTAAAGGAACATCTCCCCCCAGCCCTGCTGCTGTAAGAGCACTTCCGATTCCGGGATAAGAAAATACTGATTCTGCCAATGCAATGCCACCAAATAGTTCACTAAAAGATGCGAACTGTACTGTAATTGCGGGAAGTGCTATATTTCGAATCCCATGACGACGTACTAATTGCCATGTACTTTCTCCTCTTGCTTTTGCAAATAGAATAAAATCGCTGTTTAGCACCTCTAGTAATTTTTGTCTGGTATACAAGGTGATTTTTCCAATTCCCAGTATACTTAAGGTCAGCGCTGGCAGAATCAAATGGTGTATCCTCTCCCATACGGTCACTTCCTGCGCTAATTTTCCCATAGGTGCTGCCAATCCAATGGGAAACCATCCCAGCTGCACTGCAAAGACACTCAGCATCAGCAAACCAATCCAAAAGGTAGGGGAAGATTGAAAAATAAGACATATGGTTTTAATTATTTTATCTGCAATCGTATCTTTTTTTACTGCTGCTAGGATTCCCATTCCAAACCCTAGCACACCAGATAATACCCAAGCTATGAGCATCAGCACCAGAGAATATTCAAATCGTTCTTGAATTACCCGTATCACTGGTTGTTTATATACAATGGATTCTCCCATATCTCCCTGAAGTACATGCTTGCCCCAGGTAAGGAAACGTTCCATGGGTGGGTCATTTAGACCCCAGTACTGTGCAATTTCATCTTTTGCTTCTTGAGAAAGGGTCGAACTAGTTCCTATATAAGCAGTTAATGGGTCTATGGGTGCGCTAGTTACCATCCAAAATGCTAGAATACTAACAGCAATAAGTAAGGTAAGCATTCTTGCTGCGGTAAATCCTATTTTTTTTATTTGTCTCATCATGTATGCCTTACTTCTTTCCTGCTATTTTATTTTCCAATCTTTCATATTACAAATAATTGGAATTCCATGTCCATGAGGATGTGGAATTTGTGTATCTTTTGATATATCCAATTTATCATTTACAAAATAACAATGTTCAATATTTACAATATAAAGGTATGGATAATCCTGTGCATATACATTCTGTGCCTCTTTCCAAAATGCAATGGCATCTTTTTGGTTATTGGCAGAAATTGCTTTTGCAATCATCGTATCTACTTCTTTGTTTTCATATCCATTGGTGTTGCTGTATGCTTGCATGGTAAAGTGCTGTGACTGAAATAAACTGTCAATTACCATGGGGCTGTATTGTCCATATCCCCACACAACGCCCTGACTATATGCTGCGGCGGTAATTTCATCCCAACCCGTCTGTTTTACTTGAATAGAAATTCCAAGTTGTTTTACATTTTCTGCTACAGCTGTGGCTAACATATAGCGGTCTTGTTCATTAGATGGCGTATACACTTCAAATTCGCATTTTACACCATTTTTTTCTCGAATCCCATCTTTGTTTGTGTCCACCCAGCCTGCTCCGTCCAATACTTTCTGTGCTTCTTCTATTTGTCCGTCCTGATATTCTTGTGTATTTCCCCAAATCAGATTATTCGTCCAGCCCACTGCCGGCTTTCCTACTCCATTCATGGCATTATCAATGACTTCTTGACGATTCAATCCTATGGAAAGTGCTTTTCTCACTGCGACATCGGCGGTAACTGCATTTCCTACTGTTATTTCTTCGCCTTGGGCATTTACATATGTCTGTGGTTCTCTGCATGGAAGACTGATATTGCGCACATCCATGGTTTCTAATTCTTCTATATGCATTCCCTTGATGCTCTCTTCTGTATAGGAGGGCTGCACCATAACCACATCTAACTGACCGGACTGAGCATTGGAATATGCTGCTTCATTGTCCATATCTACAAAGGTAACTCGTTGTATTTGTGGTGCACCTTCAAAATAATTCTCATTCGCCTCCACAATCAGCTGTTGTCCAGTATCATACTGAACTACTTTAAAAGGACCTGTTCCTACTGGAATTTCATCAAACTCTTCACTGTGGTATCCATCACTTGGTACAATTCCAAGTTGTGCTGTAGTGTCTAGAAATGGTGAATATGGTTCTTTTAATGTAAACTGCACCGTGGTGTCATTCAATGCTTCTACTTTTTCTAGTTTGGATAAATCTACTTTTTCATTCTGTCCTTGGTGACTCATTACTGTTTCATAAGTAAACACTACATCTTCTGCTGTAAATTTAGAATCATCTTGAAATGTAATTCCTTCCTTTAGATAATAGGTATAAGATAAGGAATCCTCTGATATCTCCCACTTTGACGCCAAATCACCTTCATATTCCGAACTGGCATTTACCCGTACCAGTGCATTGTTGATAAAATCATATCCATAGGAAAATGCTCCTTTTACCGGATCCATTGAGCCTTCCCAAAAGCCATGTCCCACATAACATACAATACCCTCTTTGTCTGTTGTATTTCTTTCTGTTTCCGTGTTTTTTCCTGTTTCTGATTCTTTTTTTGGTGTTTTACTTGCGCATCCTGTCATCAGCATGGCTGCTGATATCCCAAGTGCTATTGCACCGTAAATCCATTGCTTTTTCATGACTGTCCTCCATAGCTGTTTTGTTTTTAATCACAAGTTCTATTTTAGCATATGGATTTCTTCTTTTTAAGCCCCTCTAGGGGATATATTTACCGATTTTTGTTATACATTTTAATCATAATGTAGTAGTTTTTATTATATTTGGAGCGGTTTTTATTACATTGAAAGCGGTTTTTATTACATTAGAAGCAGTTTTTATTACATTGAAAGCAATTTTTATTACATTGGGAGCGGTTTTCATTTGATTGGGAGCGGTTTTCATTTGATTGGGAGCGGTTTTCATTTGATTGGGAGCGGTTTTTATATAACAAAAAAACGCTGATTTCTCAACGTTTCTTCTCTTTTTACTAATGCCGGCGACCGGAATTGAACCGGTACGATATTGCTACCACAGGATTTTAAGTCCTGCGCGTCTGCCAGTTCC
>JAVVUO010000012.1:0-68480 GCA_036653135.1 Lachnospiraceae bacterium | reverse complement strand
TAATATTTGAAGGCACACCGGCTATATTTTAGCCGGTGCTAAAGTCGTTATTGTTCAGCCGAAGGCTGAACTGTTACTAAAATTTTAATAATATCTTCTTGTACCGCGTTGGTTGGAATCTTATGTACACCAACTTGAATTTGATTATCTGCTCCAATATCCATTAAATGTACATTAAATGCTACTGCATCTGGAATTAACCCCGCATCCATAAGTTTTTGACTAATTACATCAGAATATTCTCCCGGAAGAATCTCAATCGTTTTCAATTCTGTATTTGTCCCAGATGCAGTTTCAACTGTTGGTGGTGTGACTGTTTCATCTTTTTGTTCTGGTACCTGATTTTCACTTTTAGGTGGCTGCTTTATCGTTGTATCAGAACCTTGGCTCTCATTTTTTTTAGAATCTGTTGTATCCTCTGACTTAACTTCTTGTGTTTTTTTATTTTCTGTAGAATCTTCTGCCATAACCATTCCCAATAATCTAGCACGTTCTATAATTTCATCATTGGATAATGTTTGTGATTTTCCACCGGAAAGAGCAATACCCATAATAATAGCAGTACATATAATTCCTATTCCCAATCCCCGTAAATAATATTTCAATTTCATAAATTATATTTCTTCCTCTCTAAACAATCCAATAATAAGTTTAACTTCACCTACACCCATTCCTAATTGTTTTGCTATTTCAATCACTGTTTGTCCTTCTTTATACATACTAAGTATTATTTGCTTTTTGTCACTAGAATCCGTAGGTTCGTCCAATATTTCTAATTCTGGCAATGTTTCCATAAATGATTCCTCATTTAATATTTGAGCTGATTTTGCGTTTTTTTCCTGAATTTGTTGTATGATTTCATCAGAATTTTCTACGGTGTCTTCAATTTTTTGTTGTAGTTCTTCCAATGCGCCAGCCAAACTTGCCAGCTTAGATGCATAGGTGGTTAATTCCGAATGTTTATCATTCAACATACTATAAAGAAACATAACTTCATTGTGTGTTTTATGAATGGTTTCTAATACCGTATCTGAGTATTCACTGATTGCCTGTATTTTTTCATTGGCTTCTTTATCCAGCCCACGTTCCACTTTTTCCATTGATTCATCCATAGATTTTTCAATGATGCTGTCTATCATTTCATTTACTTTTTGTTGTGCCACCTTCAAATTTCGTTCTAGAATGCAGCGCATCTCTTCTGTACTTAATTCGGAAATCTTATCCAATTCCTTATTAGAAAGCTTTTCCATAATAAAGAAACTGGCAATTACCATAATAATTCCAATTACAACCAAAACAATTTCTATCCCTGTCATACTGTCTACCTATATCTTAATATCAAAGCCGCCTACTGCACCCTTTGGTATTACCTTTCCATCTTTCTTCTGCTCCCTCTTCTGTTTCTTGCGATGATCCTCGTACTCATTATCGCCTTTTTCCCTTGCATCATATTTTCTTTGTTTCTTTTCTGTATCTTCTGCATGTACTACTTGTTTCATATGATGTATGGTTTCTTTCGCAAATTGTGTCTGCAATGTCTGCTGCTCCACCATAGGCTTATTATTCTCATTTTGTTTTAGTGTACTAACATCTTGAGTTCTTTGCAGCATCCCACTGATTTCTACTGGTCTGATTGACATTTTCATCAACTCCTTTTACAATGGTCTAACTATAATTTCGCCCTGTTCCTTTATAAATTTAGAAAAAGTCTGGGTTTTCTTTATGTGCATACTAATATCTGAAATTGCAATGGATACACCTGGATAAATATTCCCTTTTACTTTAATTTTTGCGTTATTCTCCAATTGAATATTTTCATATAAGTGTGCATGTTCTTCACGCAGCTGGAGCAATTTCTGTTGGTTTTCTTTAAATTTAGCTGCTAACAGCTGTATTTGTTTCATGCGTTCTGGAGCAATGCTGCCATTGATACCCATTTTCTCACTGAAATTCATTAAAATTGGCTTAATCTGTTCCATTTCTTTATCCAGTATTATGATTTCTTTTTGAATTTGAGCATAGCGTTCCTGAACTGCCGGATTCACCCCCACTTCCAGTTTTGTTATTGTCCCCATCTCAGAGCCAATGGTTTGAGCAGCAATTAAATTGCCTGATCGAATAACTCCACCTGCAATAAAGCCTTTTTTTCCAGTTACCCTCACTTCTGTCATTGCCGATACTTGACTATGAATAATAGAACCTGCTTCCACAAATCCACCAGAAACAACCACTGCATTTTCAATAAACTTTGTAATAATATTTCCTTCTGCTGAAACTTTTCCCTTGTTCATTCCATGTATTCCACGCTTTACAATAATTTGTCCACCTGCTGATAGAAATGCAGCTTCCACTACACCATCAATTACAATATCACCTTTTGCTGTTACTGTAAATCCTGATTGTACATTTCCCTTTATAAAAACATTTCCATCATAGTTAATATCACCTGTTGCATTATCTACATTTGCCGGAACTTCAAACACCTCTGATACGAACACTTTACCATTAATTAAAGTTGCATGACCAGAAACTTCAGAAATAATCTCTGTTTTATCCTCTGAAAGTATAATGTGCTTACCAAATTCCAGTTTCAATGATTTTTCTTGTCTTGCAGGTATTTCTCCTCCAAATACAGTTTGTCCTGGTATTCCACAAACTGCATTGTGAAGTTTTGCAAGCACTTGATTTGCCACTACCTGACTTATGGTATTTAATTCATGATAGTCTACCGTTCCATCTTCATTTCTCTTTGGTTTCAAATTCGGATTGGTATTAAAAAAATATTCAATTTTAGCATCTACACCATTAACCGGTGGAACCCCTTTTGCCAAAACATAATTGGTACAATAGTAGCGATTGTTTAAAAATTTTCGGATTTCTTCTATATCAATTCCAATCACAACATGATATTCTTCTAATTCTTTTATGATTTCTTCTTCTGTTAAAAGTTGCCCTTTATTAGACGGTGGAATAAAACGACAAAAAGCCAGCATCTTATCACTGGATACATTAATTGTCATTCCCTCTTTTTCATATTCCCCCTGCCACTCTCCAATATAGACCTCTGCCATTTCTTCCGTGGTGTTTATCGTGCGGTTTAGTTCTTTTAAATCATACTGATTAAATCCTTTGGTATTTAAATATGCAATTACTTCTTTGACATCAATTGCACTTCCGCCCTCTTCCGGTGAAAATGCTTGGAGAAATACACCTTCCTCACGCATATTTAATTTAAAAAAACCATTTTTGCCTTTCATGATACCCTCCATCACTTAATCAATTAGTATGTCCATATAGGAACCCATAATTTTTTTCATTTTAGTTAATGCCTTTGTATGAAGCTGCGAAATTCTTGATTCAGACACTTCCAAAATACAGCTGATTTCTTTTAAATTCAAATCTTCGTAATAATATAATGTAATTACCTTTTGTTCTTTCTCTGTTAACACCTTTAATGATTTTTCTAATACTTGTTTTAATTCTTCTTCTGAGACTGCCTCTTCCGGCTGAATAAAATGTGAATTTTTTCTAGCATCCATAACTGGTTCTATTCCTTGTTCTACATATTCATTCAGTGAAACAATATTTGTTATTTTAAGTTGAGACTGCCACGTACTAAATTCTTCTCTGCTAAGTCCAAGTTCTTCTGCCACTTCTTCTTCTAGTGCACTTTTTCCCGTAGTTGATTCAATTTTTTTTGTTGCCTCATCAATTTTTTTCTGTTTTTGTCTTATGGTTCTTGGTATCCAGTCCATTTTACGGATTTGATCCAAAATAGAACCACGAATTCTAAGACTAGCATATGTTTCAAATTTCACATCTTTTTTTATGTCAAATTTATCAATTGCATCAATTAATCCAAAAACACCGTAGCCTACTAAATCATCATACTCTACATTGTATCCAAGATACATACTAAGTCTTCCTGCTACGATTTTGACTAATGGTGCATATTCGATTATAATTTGTTCTCTCAATTCAGGTGTGGGGCTTTTCTGAAAACTCACCCACAATTGTTCTCTTTCTTCTGTTTTCATCCAAGGCCCCCCAGATTAGGTTATTGTTTGTCTGTTTCTGTGGATTCTTCTACTATTCCTTGAGTATCGTTATCCTCCACTGCCTCATCCGTGGCTTTCTCTTTTTCTTCCTTGAAATTTTTATCCAGAATAATTTTTGCAATGAATCCTATGATATAAAAAGATACTAAAACAATACTCAAAATTTTCAAAAAACGTGTTGAATCCATTTGCATCACAATTCCTATTATTGAGATAACCAATCCTGCAATCAGCATAATGATTGCAGGTATTTGCTTCGTCTTCATATCTTATCATCCTTTAAATTGATTTTAGTACTTTTCCAACTGATTTAATGCGAAATTCACCTGTCTCTGTAAACAATTCTACCGTACGTCCATAATTGGCTCCTGTTTCCTGAGCCAAAAGACGAATTCCCATTTCCTTTAATTTTAATTTTGATGCATCTGCATTCCGTTCGCCAACATTTCCAATTTCGGACAAACCACTTACTTCAAACATTTTTGCGCCCCCTGCAATTTTTGCAACCAAGCGACTTTTCATTGCTCCTGCAGCTGTCATTCTCTTGACTAATTCTTCAATTCCCGTATCCGCAAACTTGGCTTTGTTTGAATTATTTCTCATTTGTGTACTGTCGGGAAGCATAATATGCGCTAAACCACCAATTTTAGTTATCGGATCATATAATGCAATTCCGATACAAGAGCCAAGTCCCAACGTAGTGATTGAATCCGGTACTTTACAAATATTTAAGTCCGCCATTCCAACTTTAATTGTCGCCATAACTTTGCACTCCTTATATTGCTATCCCCAAAGACGTTAATATTTTGTCATAAGAATCTATATCCGGAAGTAGAATGAAAAATCCTTGAATATTCAAATCATCTCCAAATGCTGTTTGAACTAAAAGTGCATTATCTCCATACTGTCCAAATTGAATTGCAGGTACACTTAGAATAGCACCTGCCATATCAATTGCAAGATACGGTACTGATGATGTAATTACTAAATTTGTCATGGTAGACAATGCAGACAAATAAGAACCAGAAATAATATTTCCTATTTCTTTCAGTGCTGATAAATCCATTTCATCAAATTCTTCATTGTAATCATCTGGTCTTCCCATTAAACGATTGACTAAATAATGTGCTGATTCCATTTTTAATAAGAACATCATACTTCCGCCTATATCTGTTTCAACTTCCAGATAAATTCCGGCAATAATTTCTTCTTCTGCTGAAATTGCAGCAGGCAGTTCCTGAAAACTTAATAATGCAACTTTAGGCACATCCATATTCACTCTTAAATTCAACATATTTGAAATAGCTGTTGTCGCATTTCCCGCACCTATATTTCCTATTTCTCTTAAAACATCAAAATACATATCATTTACATGATCCAAACTAAATTTAGCCATGGCATTATTTCTCCATTCTGCATCTTATTGTGAATAGGCTGTTGCTAAGCCTAAACCTTTTTGCAACAGCCTTCTGTTTTTAGTTTCTTATAAATTTTCCTTTTCTGCAATAATACTATTGATATCAAACAACGAAATTAATTCCTCTCCGTGTTTTCCGATTCCATTGATAAAATTATTTTTTTCATCTTTAGAACTACCAGATACTTTATCAATTTCTTCTACACTCAAGGTAACAACTTCTTTTACTTCATCAATAATAATTCCTAAGATTCCTTGTTGTTCAATTTTCAATATAATGATTCTAGAAGCATCTGTAAATTCATCTGCTGCCAATCCCATTTTCTTTCGAATACTCATAACCGGTACAATTTCTCCACGGAGATTGATAATCCCTTTAAAGTATGACTGTGCTTTGGGAACCCGTGTGATTTTCTGCATACGCACAATATTATCTACGAAACTAATATCCATGCCATACTGTTCACTTCCTATTTTTACTACTATGTACTGCTTTTTATCGTTCTCTAAACCTGCTACATTACTCGCCATCTCAAACACCCCCTACAATAATGTATTTGCATCCAGAATTAAGGCAACTTCACCATCACCAAGAATTGTAGCTCCGCTGATAATCTTATTATTGTTAATATACTTTCCAATGGACTTAATAACAATTTCCTGTTGTCCCATTAAATTGTCTACTACAAGACCTGCAAACTTTTCACCTTTTCTTACAATAACCACGGTCAGACTATCTTGTTCTTGTTCTCTTGGTTCCATGTCTAATATCTTATCAAGACGAATTAATGGAATAACAGAACCACGGATATGAATTACTTCCTCCGCCTGAACATATTTGATTTCATCTACTGAAATATCTTCAATGGTCTGAATGGAGCCCAGTGCAATGGCATATTTTTCACCACGTACTTCTACCATCAGTGCCTGTATAATTGCTAATGTAAGTGGCAGACGAACAATAAATTTTGATCCTTCTCCCAAAACACTCTTAACTTCAACATCTCCACCCAAAGCTTCAATATTTGATTTTACAACATCCAGTCCCACACCACGTCCTGAAACATCTGAAATCTCTTTTGCCATAGAGAAACTTGGCATAAATAGAAATTCTATAATTTCTTTCTGATTTAAAGTTTCACCTTGTTCTGGTGTAATTAGTCCTCGCTCAATTGCTTTTGCTTTGACATTTTCTGTATCAATACCGTTACCATCATCACTTACTTCAATAATAACATTGTTTCCTTCTTGAAATGCATTTAAACAAATTGTTCCGCTTTCCGGTTTTCCTCTTCTTAAACGAACCTCTGAACTTTCCAGCCCATGATCTGCTGAATTTCTAAGAAGGTGCTGCAACGGATCTCCAATTTGATCTACTACGGTTCTGTCTAATTCTGTATCTTCACCAGTCATAATCAGTTCCATCTGCTTGTCCAATTTTTTTGCAAGATCACGTATCATTCGTGGAAACTTATTTACAACACTTTCAATGGGAACCATTCTAACTTTCATAACTGATTCATGAAGATTTGTTGTAATTCGTTCCAAGTACTCAATCTGCTCGTGGAATGTCTGATTTTGGAAATCGCTTCCTTCTGTTGTGCTAATTGATACCAAAGAATTCTTAGCAATAATCAATTCACTTACTTGATTCATCAGTGCATCTAATTTTTCAATATCAACCCGGACTGTTCTATTTGTAACTGGTTTCCCTGGAGCCTGTTTTTTCACAGATGCTTTAATCTGCTGTTTTATAGCATTTGTCTTAGTAGAAACTTGAGGTGATGATGTGATACCTGTGGAAGCTACTTCCTCTACTTCATCTAATTCTTCTGATTCTTTTTTAAGAGTATCATCTGTTAATACGCTATATTTTATCTTTTCGCCTACTACTTCTTCAATTTCTGAAACGTCTTTAGATACTTCTAATATCTTCTCTAAAGAATTCTCTGATTGAATGTAAAAGCTAAAATCATTATCAAACTTTTCATCTTCAATATCTTGTGAACTTGGATTATATGCAAGAATTTCTCCATATTCTTCTACTGCTTTGAATACCAAGAATGCTCTTGCTGCTTTTAACAAACATTCTTCTTGAATATATACTGTAATTCCATATACATTCAATCCTTTATACTCTGCATCACGTATACTTTCTTTTTCTTTTTCTGATAATTCTGTCTGAGAAAATTTTCCATCAAAGCTACGATTTTCCGTTGTTGATTTTTCTTTTGTTTCTGACTTAACTTCTTTGGATTTTTCTGCTTTTGTACCCATTTCTTCTTCTAAAATATTATTTAATTCTTGAATAATTGCTTCATTATCCTCTGTACCTTCATCGGAACTTTCTTTTACACTTTCCAAATAGGTATCAATGGCATCCAAACATTGAAATAATACATCTACCAATCCACTGGTAACTTTCATGTTACCGCTTCTTACTTCCTGAAATACATTTTCCATGTCATGAGTCAAATGCTGCATCCGCTTGAACCCCATGGTTCCCGCCATACCTTTTAGGGAATGGGCTGCCCGGAATATTTCATTTATGGTATCCATATTCTCCGGCTCTTTTTCCAAGCTCATAATACAATCTGTTAAATTTTGTAAATGCTCATTGGTCTCATCAATAAAAATTTCAAGATATTGGCTTACATCCATACTACTGTACCCCCACATTCTTAATAATTGTTTGCGCAATTTCAGTTAAAGAAACCACTTCGTTTACTATTCCTGTTTCCGCAATTGCTTTTGGCATTCCATATACAACACAGGTTTGGGCATTTTGTGCAATGATATGCACCGGCTTGGATTTCTTCAAAGAAAGAATTCCCTGAGTTCCATCTGCTCCCATTCCTGTTAATACAACACAGGTAACTTCATCATATCCAGAATTTTTCAGTGATTCATAGGTAATATTAGCACACGGTCTAAGTCCTCCAATGGGTGGGCGATCATTCAGGCTTATTTTATGCCCTCCACCAGGTGCTTTCACAACTTCCATATGCTTTCCACCAGGCGCTACATATACGAATCCTTTTTGTAATAGTTCCCCATCTGCCGCCTCTTTTACTTTTATGCTGCTGATTTCATTTAAACGCTCAGCCATTGATTTTGTGAATCCGGCTGGCATATGCTGCACCAATACCATGGGTGCATCCATATTCGGTGGAAGGTAGGGAATTACGCTTTGTAGTGCTTTGGGACCTCCTGTGGAACACGCTAATGCCACTAATTTCTTTTTACCGGCTTTTGTACGAGTTCCTGTTACACTTTTTGGCATAACAGGTGTAGTCTGGGTTTTAGGTGCTGCTAACAGTCTATCCATATTGCCTGTTCTTATTACTGCATTTAAAACACCAAGTAACTCACCCTTAAACTCTTCGCCTTTGGCTTCTATGATATTATACGGTTTTGCAACAAAATCAACTGCCCCACGCTCCATTGCAAGAATGGTTACATCGGCATCTTTGGTAGTACTGGTACTTACCATAATAACCGTTGCTGCAATCTTCTCTTTCTGAAGCTTTTCTAGCAATTGCAAGCCGTCCATTTTGGGCATATTTACATCTAAGACAACCGCCGCATAACGATTTTTCTTTAATTTTTCATATGCCTCCAAGCCGTCTCTACATACATCTGTTGCCTGAAATGTATTATCTGAATTGATTATATCACAGATTACCCTTCTCATGAGTGCAGAGTCATCAACCACCAAAATATTTTTTTTCATATTATCATCCTTTTTGTCTGTTTTTGCGTTCCTGTTCAAAAATATATTTAATTATCATTTCCCTTTTTTTTGGTTCTTTTATGAGAAATTGTACTCTATATTCATATTTTTTTATTTTCGTTTCAGACTCTACCCTTTTGCAGGATAACACACGTCCGGCAACCTCTAGCGCATAGGTAATATTTTCACCGGAAAGTACTATATTTATCAATAAATATTCATTTTCTTCTTTTTCTTTTTCTGAAATAAATCGAATACCACCTCCACTTAAGTCTACTGCAATGGCTTTTTGTGGTAGTTCTAGTGGATATTCTTTTTGATGCATCTGCTTCAATAATGCGATATCTTCTATTTGTGCTTCTGCTTCTGTAAGCTTCATATAGGTCATATCCATAATGCATTCAAAGCGATAATACTCACGACGTTGATATTTTTCCAAAGATGTTTTTGGCTCTATTAAAAGCATAAACAAATTATTGCTTTTATATCGTTCTTTCACCTGAGCAATACAACGATACAAACCATTCTTGGTATAAAATATAAATTCATATCGAATTCCTGTGGGGAGCAATACCATCTTTCCACTTTCTGTCGGCATGGATACTTCCATCATATCATCAATTTTGATATCCTGCACCATACTTTTATATATTTTTGGTGCCTGCCCTGTCTTTTGTTCTTGATCTACCTGCTGTAATATTCGAATATCAATTTTATCGCCTATTTTTACAATTTTAGAATTCATGCCACACCTCCATTCTTATTTTCTTCCATAAATAAAGTTAGCAAATAACTGTGCAATTCCTCTTTTGGGCTGAAAAGGATAAGATGTTCCCGCCAGCAGATTATCTGCTAATGTTTGAAATGCCTGTGACGACCTTGCTTCCGGTAACAGAATTGTAACCGGCTGCTGTTGGCGCACCGCTTTTTCTAATGCAGAATCTTGAGGGATCATCCCTAAATATTCTAGGTTTCCATTTAAAAATTGACCCACTACAGAATTTAATTTATCAAATACAACTCTACCCTCTTCATTAGAAATTACTCTGTTTGATATCACTTTAATGATGGTATCCTCTTGTTTAAATCCCGGCTTACGGTGTAATGCTTTTAACAAAGAATAGGAATCTGTTAAAGAACTGGGTTCTGGCGTTGTTACCAAAAGTACTTCTGAACTTGCCATTACAAAGTCTAATACATTATCTGCAATCCCTGCCCCAGTATCAATTAGAATCACATCTGCCAAGGTATCTAATTCTGATAAATTATGTATCAAAAAAGAAATTTGCTCTCGATTCAAATTATTTACTCCTGCAATTCCAGAACCTCCGGAAATAAAACCAATTCCTATGGGACCTGTGGTAATGATTTCGTTGATTTTCTTTCCTCGATAAATCATATCACTTAAATTATATTTTGGAATTGAACCAAACATAACTTCTACATTAGCAAGTCCAAAATCAGCATCGAAAATAATAACCCGTTTGCCACTTTTTTGTAGCTCTATTGCAAGATTAACTGCAATATTTGATTTTCCTACTCCGCCTTTTCCACTGGTAATTGTATATACTTTAGCGGTGGAAATCGGTAGCTGGTTTTTAAGTTTTACAATATTTCTCAATTGTTCTGCCTGATCCATAATCATTTCCCCCCAAGCAGAAGTTTCACGATTTTCTGTGTATTGAAAATTTCAATATCTTCTGGTACATTCTGCCCATATGTTGCATAAGATAAATCAGCTCCTGTGTATAATTTCAAATTTAAAATGTTTCCAAAAAAACTTGTTTCATCCAATTTAGTAAATATAATTTTAAATCTTGAAATTTCTTGATAGGAATCCGCAATATCTACTAAATCTCTATATTTTGTTGTTGCACTCAATACTAAATATACTTCTTTTTCATATTCTTCTGGTACACTATCTATAAAATGTTTGATTTCATTTCGTTGTTCTATATTTTTATGGGAAAATCCTGCTGTATCAATCAATACTAAATCATATTCTTTAATTTGTTCAATGGAATCCAACAGTTCTTCTGATGAATATATAATGTTTAACGGGGTATCTAATATATTTGCATAGGTGCTTAATTGGTCTGCAGCAGCAATCCGGTAGGTATCCGTGGTAAGCAATGCCACTTTTTTTCCTTTTTCCACTTTAAATCTAGATGCTATTTTGGCTATTGTAGTTGTTTTTCCTACTCCAGTAGGTCCTATAAAAAACACGATTTTAGGTTTGTTTTCCGTAAGTTCAATGGGTTGTGGCTGACCAAATTTTAAAATTATTTTCTGATAAATACTAGATAAAATATGGTCTACACTATTTCCATTACGCATTACCTTTTCTACTTCGTCCAAAATCTGATTTACATATTTTTCGTCTATTTCATTTTCCAACAATATTCCATATATCATTTTAAGAAATTTGAAATTTTCATCTGCCGGCTGTTCTTTGCCTAATTCTTTCTTTGTTTCTTCTGGTACAAGATTTTTTTCCAAAAGGGATTGTAAATTTTCAAGCTTTTCTTCCAAATTATTTTCCATTGCATTTCCCCATCTATTTTGTGTTTTTATATCCACCTCTTCCGGCTTTGGTATTTCTTTTAACACTTCTTTGGGTATTTCCTTAGGCACTTGCTGTGTGGGAATCGTAATTTGTTCATCTGCAGTAATATCTATCTTTCCTAGCGGCTTTACTGGTGGTGTGGCACGAAAAGCCGCTGTATTTTCTACATCATCCATTGCTGCTGTCACTTCAAATGTGGTACTTTTAAAAATTTTAAATAATCCCTTGGGTTTTACTTCTTTGACATTCATAATTACGGTTCCTGAACCAAATTCAAGTCTTGCCTTTACGGTTGCTTCTTCTTCTGTCTTTCCTATAAATTTTTTAATTGTCATAAAAGGCTCACCATCCCTACTGATTGTAATTCAATATTTGACTCTACCTCGTTATAGGAAACAACGATTAAGTCTTTAAAGTAATCTTCTGTTAATTTTTTAAAGTACATCCGCACAATGGGGGATGTAATTATAATAGCACTTTTTCCTAAATTTTCCAATTTTGCAATTTCTGTTTCTAACGAAGACATAATTGTTTTCGTTTTTTCCGGATCCAAGGTTAAATATGCCCCTTGCTCGGTTTGTTTGACGGATGCCATGATTTCCTGCTCCGCCTTAGGGTCTAATGTTACTACATTTGTCACTTCATTCGCCGGAAAATACTTACTGGATATGGCACGCTTTAAACTCTGCCTTGTATATTCTGTTAGCACATCTGTATCTCGTGTTGTAGCCGCATGATCTGCTAATGTCTCGAAAATAGTAAGCAAATCTCGTATGGAAATTCCTTCCTTTAATAAATTCTGCAATACTTTTTGAATTTCCCCTACGCCTAAAAGCTTTGGAATTAATTCTTCTATTAAAGTAGGATTTCCTTCTTTCATATTATTAATTAAGTTTTGTACATCTTGTCTTGTTAAAAGTTCATCTATATGAGCACGAATGATTTCTGTTAAATGCGTAGCGATGATGGACGGTGGATCAACCACTGTATATCCCAAACTTTCTGCCCGTTCTCTCTGACTTTCTGTAATCCACAATGCCGGCAGATGGAAGGAAGGTTCAAAGGTTGGAATACCTGAAATTTCTTCTTCTACAAATCCTGGATTCATTGCCATATAATGATCAAATAAAATTTCTCCCTCGGTAATTTGAATTCCTTTAATTTTAATAATATATTGATTGGGGTTTAACTGAATGTTATCCCGCAACCTAATAATAGGAACCACCGTACCAAGTTCTAACGCAATTTGACGGCGAATCATAACAACACGATCCAATAAATCTCCACCTTGGTTAACATCTGCCAAGGGAATAATTCCATATCCAAACTCCAGTTCTATAGGATCTACCTGCAAAAGTGATACCACATTTTCCGGTTTTCGAATTTCATCCGCCTGTGATTCCGCCGTATCTACTTCTTCTTCAATTGCCTCTATACCAATGCTTTTTTCCACACTTCGACCTGTTACAATAAATGCTACACCTAGACCTAAAAAAAGTTTCCAATCCAAAGGAGTTGCAAGACCCAAAAAAGCTAATACCCCTCCTACCATATACATTACTTTGGGAATTCCAAAAAGCTGTTTAATGAGTGTATCTCCAAAATCTGCCTCTTTGGATGCTTTGGTAACTAGAATACCGGTTGCCAATGAAATTAAAATAGATGGTATCTGGCTAACCAGACCATCACCAATGGTAAGAATTCCATATTGATTCAGGGCATCTCCAATTTCCATTCCCTGACGAAGTACCCCCATGGTTGCACCACCCACCAGGTTGATTACTGTAATAATAATACCTGCTGTAGCATCTCCTTTTACATACTTTGTAGCTCCATCCATGGCTCCAAAAAAACCAGATTCCTGTTGAATTTTTTGGCGACGCTCTCTTGCCTGTTTTTCATTAATAGTTCCGGTGTTTAAATCCGCATCGATTGCCATTTGCTTACCTGGCATAGCGTCTAATGTAAATCGTGCTGTTACTTCTGCCACACGTTCTGAACCTTTATTGATTACAAGAAGCTGTATAATAATCAATACAACAAACACAATTCCACCAATAATAATATCATTGCCACCTACAAACTCACCAAAAGTACGAACTACATTTCCCGGATCTCCTGAGCTTAAAATCAAACGTGTGGAAGATACATTTAACGAAATTCTAAAGATTGTGGTAAATAACAGTAAGGTTGGAAAAAACGACATTTCTAATACTTCTTTTACAAACAATGCATTTAACAACACAATTAAGGCAATGGAAATATTAAATGCCAGCATAATATCCAATAAAATAGAAGGAATGGGAATAATAAAGAATAGTACTGCAGATAATATATACATTGCAATTCCCAAATCTGCCTTTTTCATTTCTTTTCCTCCTCTGTTACTCTGATTTATTCTTCAAACTGTATACAAAGGCCAGTACCTCTGCTACTGCCTGATATAACTCTGGCGGAACTTCTGCTCCAACATCTACATTGGCATACAACATTCTCGCCAAAGGCTTATTTTCTACAATTTCAATTTGATGTGTCTTGGCCTCTTCTCTAATTTTCATCGCCAAGTAATCTTCACCTTTTGCCACTACTACCGGTGCCATACTTTGTTCTGCATCATACTTGATTGCAACAGATAAATGGGTGGGGTTAGTAATTACCACATCTGCTGTTGGAAGATTTTGCATCATTCGACGCTGTGATGCTTCCCTCATTCTTGCACGCTGCTGCCCTTTTATCTCCGGATTTCCTTCGGTATTCTTATATTCATCTTTGATTTCCTGTTTTGTCATTTTCATATCTTCTGAAAATTTATGTCTTTGAAACAACCAGTCTGACACACCTACAATTAAATAAATAATACTAATTTTAAATCCTGCATCTATTACAATACTTCCTATTAAAATAATAACCTGCATCAAAGGAATGTCATATAGTAAAAATAATTCGTTTTGATGCTCTTGAATCGCATCATATGCTACGTATGTGATCAATCCTAACTTAGCAAGTGATTTTACTAATTCAAATACGGATTCTTTAGAAAAAATTCGTTTAAATCCACTAATGGGATTTATTTTACTAAACTTAGGTTTCATTGGCTTGGACGTTGGTTTCCAGCCTACCTGAACAATATTGGTGCAAATTACCACCAACACTCCAATTAAAAATACCGGTGCTACAATTTTCATAATTTCCAGCATTGCACTATTAATTACATTACTGGCTATGTTTGTGGACATACCGCCTGGGCAATTTTTAATAATCTCTGGGATTTTTTTATAAACTACCGAAAAAGAAGTTAACAGACCTTCCCCAATATAAGAAATAAATACCTTTAAGATTAGAAATAATGCAATTAAGTCCACAGCTGAACTTAATTCCTTACTTTTAGATACCTGTCCTTCTTCTCTGGCTTCTCTTAATTTCTTGGCGGTTGCAGGCTCTGTTTTTTCTCCGCCTTCTCCATCCTTTGCAAACCATTGTAGATTGTATTCTATCAAAACATATTGTTTTTCTCTCACTTTAATACATTCCTTCAATTACTGCAACTATCATTTTCTTCATTTCTGTAAATATGAAGCTGGCAACATTTGGTAATAATACAATAGTTACCGCCAACACCACAAGTCCAAGCAGCAACTTTAGCTGAATACCTACTGCAAACATATTCATCTGGGGGGAAACTTTTGCCATAATGCCTAGAATACAGTTTAAAATCATACTGCACGCAAAAATAGGCAGAGAAATTCGAAATCCTATTACCATTAAATCTCCCATATACGTTGTCATGGCTCCCAACAGATTATCCCATTGAAATACAGCACCATTTACCGGTATTACCTGGTAGGAATCAATAAGTGCTCTTAAAATATAGTGATGCATATTGGTTACAATTAAGAGCATCATAATGAAATAATTATATAAACTCCCTGCAATACCTGATTGGGTATTTGTTGTAGGATCAAAGATACTAGCCATTGCCAAACCAATTTCCATATCAATAATTTTACCTGCGAACACAATAATGGAATTACATATATTTGCCGCAAATCCAATGAGCAATCCTGTAATTCCTTCTTTCAAGACAATGATGGCAAATGCTATTCCTCCTGAATATTCCAATGTACCTTGGGGCAATACCATTTGATATAAAATAATTGCTATACATGCAGAAAATCCTATTTTAACACGATTTGGGGTATTGGTCATTCCAAAAAATGGTGCAATATACACAAAGCTTGAAACTCTTACCAATACCATTAAAAAATATTCAAATGTAGCTAACGAAAATCCAACGTTTATCATATGTCCAACCTAACGTAGATAGAGGCTGAAATTACCCCATAGTTCTATCATAAAACCTGTCATATTATCCATCATCCAACCTCCTACTAGCATAAGTCCTAAAAATACAGCAATAATCTTGGGAACAAATGTTAAAGTCTGCTCCTGAATGGACGTTACCGTTTGAAAAATACTGACAATCAAACCCACAATTAGTGATATCAATAGTAATGGTGCTGATGTTTTGATAATCAAATACAACGCTTCTTTTGCAATATCTAAAACCTGTCCTTCTGTAATCATGTTATTCTACCTCTGCTGTCAATGAAATGTCTTCACCATTGTTCCAATAATCAAATTCCATCCATCTGCAAGAATAAACAGCAAAATTTTAAACGGCATAGAAATCGTAGTCGGGGGTAGCATCATCATACCCATGGACATTAATACAGATGCTACAACCATATCAATAATAATAAATGGAATATAAATTAAAAATCCCATAATAAATGCCGTTCGCAGTTCACTGATAATAAAACTAGGTATTAAAATAGTCATGGAAATATCTTCTACTTGTTCCACATCTTCAATTCCTGCAATATCAGCAAACAGTTCTAAATCTTTGTTCTGTGTCTCACCATACATAAAGGTTCTTAAAGGTGCAACACCTCGCTCTAGTGCTTCTTCTTGAGTAATCTCACCTGCATCTAAAGGTTTAATGGCTGTATCATTGATTTTCGTAAAAATTGGATTCATAATAAATAATGTTAAGAACAACGCCAAACCTACCAACACCTGATTAGGGGGTACTGTCTGGGTGCCAACAGCATTTCTAATAAAATGTAACACAATAATAATTCTGGTAAATGATGTTAACATAATCAAAATCGATGGTGCCAGTGCAATCACCGTTAGCACCAGCAAAATCTTAATATTGCCGGATAAATCTCCTTCATCATTATTCCAATTGATAGAAATTCCATTTGTATTATCTGAGGTAGCGCCTCCTGCATTTTGTGTCTGACCTGCTACGCTTCCGGCAGTACCTCCTGCTAAACCTCCAGCTTCCGTTGCCGATACCTGTGGTGCAAACCCCAGAATCAAAATCAACATTACTGAAAAGATACAAAGTATCGCGGAACACTTATGATATTTTTTTTTCAGCTTACTCATAAAAACCTGCCTACTTCCTAGGAAATTTGTCTTTCAGTTTAATTAGGATTTCCTGAAAGTTTTCATTTATAGCTTTCTGTTCTGCCCCCTCTTGGGAGGGTTTATAGATTAATTGTTCTTCTGTTAACTCCGTCAGCACATTAACAGTATCTTTGCCGACGGCTATTACCAAATATTTTTCTCCAACCTTAATAATCTGAATATACTTGTTGTTGCTAATCCGAAAAGTTTCAATTACACGTATATTCTTATTAGGCATAACTCCCTGCTGATATTTTGCAATCCATTTTGTTACAGCATATGTAATCACAAGCACAAACAGAAAAATAAATAGTACACTCATTAGTTGGAGAAAACTATCCCAACCGGAATATGCATTCAATAAAATCATCTTATCCCACTACTTTTTTTACAGCTTCCAAAACACGTTCTGCTTGAAATGGCTTTACTATAAAATCTTTTGCTCCGGATTGAATTGCTTCAATAACCATTGCCTGCTGTCCCATTGCAGAACACATAATAACACATGCACTAGGATCATTATCACGAATTTTCTTTAATGCCTGAATACCATCCATCTCTGGCATGGTAATATCCATTAACACCAAATCCGGTTTAATCTCACTATACTTTTCAATTGCCTTAATACCATTTTCTGCTTCACCTGCAATATTGTAGCCATTTTTTGTCAAGATGTCTTTAATCATCATTCTCATAAATGCTGCATCGTCACAAACTAAGATATTCTTTGCCATAAGTCTCTCTCCTTAATTTCAATTATATTTTTAATTTTTAATGATCTCTGTAATACGAATACCAAAACTTTCCTCAATTACCACTACTTCACCCTTTGCAATGTATTTACCATTTACTAATACATCAATGGGTTCTCCGGCAATTTTGTTTAATTCTATAATTGTACCAGGTGCAAAATCCAATATTTCTTGAATTGACTTACTGGTTCGTCCTAATTCTACTGTGACCTCCAGTGGTACATCCATAATTAATCCAATATTTTCCTGCTGTGTTACTGGGTTAAAATCTCCAGAAAATGCTTGAAATTGTGCTGGCTGCACATTTACCGCCTGTTGTGCATACATTTGTGACATATCATTCATCGACGCTCCCATCATTTGTTGTCCCATAGGCTGCATCATAGGTTGCATCATAGGCTGTTGTTGCATCATAGGCTGTTGTTGCATCATGGGCTGTTGTTGCATGGATTGCTGCTGCATAGGCGGTGGAGCAGCTTGCTGTGGTTTCGTCTCCTGTTTAGAGGAGGAAACATCTGTTTCCATATTTTTCGCAACCCCTGCACACATTTCTTTTGCAAAAGAAATTGGGAACAGCTGCATAATTTCACTGTTTACTAAATCCCCTATTTCCATTTTAAAAGAAATTTTTACAAACCGTCCTACCAAAAATTCTGCAATTTCTTTTTCATTTACAGAATCTTTTAAATCAATTAAATCTGCAGACGGTGGGCTAATATCAATCATTTTATTTAACATGGATGATAAGGACGTAGCCGCTGAACCCATCATTTGATTCATTGCCTCACTGATTGCACTTAGGTGTAGTTCACCAAGCTCTCCATCTGTGTTATTTCCATCCCCTCCCATCATTAAATCAGTAATAATTTTAACATCTTTTTCCTTTAATACCAACAAGTTACTGCCATCTAATCCCATGGTATATGCAATCCTGATAAACACACAGGGCTTTTCATAAGTTTCTACAATATCTTCCCAAGTTGCAAAGGATACAACCGGCGTAGAAATCTCAACCTTTCTGTTTACCAAGGAAAATAACGTAGTCGCAGATGTTCCCATACTAATATTGGAAATTTCTCCAATGGCATCTATTTCTTCAGGTGTCAGACACTCTTCTTGGTCTGCCATCTTCACCATATCTCCATTAGCATTGCTGTTTAACAGTGCATTGATTTCTTCTTGTGATAATCCATCCATCTTATCACTGCTCCTCTCTGATAACTGATGTAACTCTTACTGCATATTGTTCTCCTGAAGCACCAGGCAGAGCAGTAAATTTCTTCATAGAACCAACATATACATCTAGTTCTTCATCTACTTTTGTATTCAAGCGGACAATATCACCTACCTGAAGATTAATAAAATCATTTACCGAAATAGTACTATTTCCCAAAACTGCTTTTACTGGCATTGGTGCCTTTGAAATCAAAGACTCAATTGCATCAGAATATTCTTTCTCATCACTTTCTTGCATAGTTGAATACCAATATTTTGTATTCAGTTTATCCATAACATCTTCCAGTGTAATATATGGAAGACATACATTCATCAATCCCTCAACTTCACCAATTTTCATGTTAATGGTGATAATTGCTATCATCTCACTAGGAGAAATAATCTGCGCAAACTGTGAATTTGTTTCTATTCTTTCCATACGTGGATGTAAATCTACAACATTATGCCAAGGTTCATGCAGTAAGTTAATACATATATTCATAATTCTTTCAATAATCAATAATTCAATTTCTGAAAATTCTCTTGCACGCTCCAAGGGCACACCTGCACCACCTAACATTCTATCTACAATAGCATATGCTAAATTAGATGCCAGTTCGATAATAATATTACCAGGTAATGGTGAAAAATTAACAATTCCAAGAAGCACCGGATTAGATAGTGCATTGGAAAATTCGGAATACGTTACCGCTTCTGAATTCATGACCTCCACCTGAATATTTTTTCTTAAGTAAACTGGAAGGTTCGTGGACAATAACCTTCCATAATGCTCGAAAATGATTTCCATTGTCCTCAGATGCTCTTTTGAAAACTTCGCAGGTCTTGCAAAATCGTAATTCTTTACTGGTTTCTCTCCGGCGTCTTTCATCTCGTCTACATCTAACTCACCATTGCTTAACGCCGTAAGCAGATTATCTATCTCATTTTGCGATAAGACCTCGCCCATTTTAATTCACCACCTGACATTTGTGCTGTTCTTGTATTTCTATTGATAATTATAACTTGTAAATGTAACACTTACAATACAATTAGAGTCAAACATCTTTTGCAATTTTGCTAAGATTTCATTTTGAACCCCTACTGTATCCGCTTTCATTTCTTCTATTGTATGAGAAGAAACAATATTGATAATCTCACCTTTAATTAAATCCTGTTTTGCTGTAATTGCTTCTGCACCTAATTTCTTATAATCTTTATTTTTGGTATCCAAGGCAAGAGAAACTGAAACAATTGCAAAATGCCCGCTGTCTGCTCCATCTTTTAAGTTGATGGTCATAGTTGCCCCTTCCGCAATGGGAAGAACTTCTATTTGATCCATAGGAACATCTATCGTTCCATCTTCTTTTCCACTTTCCAGTTCTAAATCAATAGCGGTACATACCTTAGAAATTAGTTCATTGGCTTTTTTTGTTTGGGGTACCACCGAAATCATTAAGATAGCTGTTAAAATTAAGTTGGCAAGTACTAACGCCAGAATTAAAACACTCATTAAATTCTTTTTCATCGTTATTTGATTCCTTTCTGTATTAATTGGAATTGTAGGAATTATATATTTTAATCTCTACCCGACGGTTTCTTGCACGCCCCTCTGGTGTTGAATTATCTGCAACTGGATTATATTCTCCACATTCCACCGCATGTATTTTACCGGCATCCAATGTGCTTTTGCCTAACACATACGTCTTAACTGACAATGCCCGATACGCCGAAAGCACATCATTATTTTCATAATTATCATTATGTATAGGAACATTATCCGTATGTCCTTCTATATCAATTGAATTGCCTTCATAACTTTGAAGAATCATGGATATTTTATCTACTAACGGCTGTGCCTCTTCTCTAATTTCAGACTTTCCACTGTCAAATAAAAGTGCTCCATTCAATGTCAATCTTACAAATTGTGCTGTTGCATCAATCTCTACTTGATCACTGATTTGTAATTGAGCCGCGGATGCCTCAATAGCCTCTGCCATTTTTTCAGATTCTTCCAAACCTGCGGCTTCCACCTGTCCTTTTAAGTCCTCTTCTTGTTCCTCTTCTTCTGTATCACCTTTTCCGGAAGAATTTGCTCCTTTATTGTAATACACATCTAAAAACTGTAATTGGCTGATTCCAGATGAAACCATTTCACCATCCCCAATGGATGCACCTCCTGCCGGAAGAATACTGAAACTGCTCTGTAAAGAAGCAACTAACATTTCAAATTTCTCTGCATCTACCGTAGACATGGAAAATAGCAGTACAAAAAAGCATAACAAGAGGTTCATCATATCCCCAAATGTTGCCATCCATGCCGGCGAACCAGGAGCTGGAGGGTCTTCTTGTTTTTTTCTTGCCACTACTCTTCACCTCCGGATTGTTCCATCATGGACGCACGCATCTTCGGCGACAAGAAGGATTTTAATTTTTCTTCAATAACACGAGGATTTTCACCTGCTTGTATTGACAAAAGACCTTCTACGGTAACTTCCTTGATACGAACTTCAATATCATTATTTACCTTCAATTTTGTTGCAACGGGTGTGCACAGCCAGTTAGCCAGTAACGAACCATATAAAGTAGTAATTAACGCTACTGACATATTCGGTCCTATGGAAGATGGGTCATCTAACTTTTTTAACATGTTGATTAGACCAATTAAAGTACCAATCATTCCCCAAGCTGGACCTAACTCTGCCCATTTTTCCCAAAAACCTATTGCCGTCTTATGTCTAGCTTCAATACAGCTTAAGTCTGTTTCTAAAATGCCTCTTACCAACTCAGGATCTGTACCATCTACAACAAGCATAACACCCTTTTTTAAAAATTCATCTTCAATTCCATTTGCTGCTTCTTCTAATGCTAAAAGACCTTCTTTTCTTGCAATATTAGATAAATCAATGATGTTCTTAATTACTTCTCCAATATCTGTTTTATTTTCTTTGAAAATCAAAGTAAAAGACTTTAACCCTCCAATAAAATCCTCCAGCTTATGTGCAGAAAGCACACCCGCCATAGAACCACCTATGGTAATTAATACTGATGGAAGGTCATAGAAATTCCCCATCGCAGCAAAACCTAAGTCTCCAGAAGCAACACCAAACACAAACATTCCTACGCCAATGATCAAACCTAATAATGATCCAATATCCAAACTAGTCACCCACCCTTTTCATCCATGAAATGTACTCTATCCTTAAATTTATTCTTCGTTCATTCTGGGAAGATTGATTGTCATAAAATCTCTCTTGTATAATATTACTAAATTTTTTATCTCTTGTCTACTTTCTTTTACAATTATTTTCTTTCCGGTAATAAAAGTAATGACTGTATCCGGTGTCTCCTCTATTGTTTCGATGTATTTCTCATTAATTGAAATAATTGTTCCATTTAATTTTGTCACTTCTATCATAGGGCTTCACCTCTCTATATTCTCTTAATACTATACCATATATTGGGGAACTATGAAACATAGTCCCCCAGTATAAATATATTTTTTTTGTATTTTTTTTAATACTTTTGACCTATTTTTTATCGTTTCAGATTAATTAATTCTTCTAAAAGTGTGTCTGATGTTGTAATAATTCGAGAATTTGCCTGAAAACCTCTTTGAGTTGTAATCATTTCAGTAAATTCAGAAGAAAGGTCTACATTGGACATTTCCAAAACACCACTATTTATTTTGCCACCATCTCCTGTGATATCTTGACCTATTCCATCAAAGTCACCGGAATTGAGTGTTGCTTGATAACAGTTCTCTCCTAATTTTTCAAGTCCTGCTGGATTTGCAAAAGATGCTACTGCAATTTGTCCCAACACTTTTGTATTACCATTGTCATAACTTCCGTGTATTTCTCCGTTTTCTGAAATAGAAAGACCGATTAACTCTCCTAGTTTTCTTCCCTTTCCAGTCACTCCATCTTTTGCACCTTTATCCATAGCCATGGTGCAAGTTCCTTTATTATCATAACATTTCGTTTGAGAAAAATCCACACTGACATTTGAAAATTGTCCGCCTAGCGCAGACATATTTAGAAATACCGCATCTCCATTTCCTGCATTGGGAGCTCCAATATAATCAAATAATCCTGTGTTTTGGTCAAAATCCAGTTCATATGTATAAGCAGTATCTGTTACCCGATAAGTTCCTGTTCCATTGCCTAGAATATTTGCTGGATTATAAGCTGCTGCTACCGATGCTGACATGGCATTACCTGAACCATCATGAAACATGGTACTTACTGCTACGTTTACGGTCTTACCTGCTGCGGGGTCAGTATAGCTGTACCTCTTATTTGCTGCATCATATGTTAATTGTACCGGAAATCCTGCTGCTCCACTTCCATCATTGTAGAAGTAGTTCCCACCATTGAAAGTATATCCTTTGGAAAGGGTATAATCTGTATTCACAGTAGATGCAATTCCAAATACATCATCTACAGTTCCACCACCATTTACATAATCTGTTAATACAGAATGATTGGTGGAATCTAAAATATCTTTTAGTTCTACCGTGTAGGTCTTTGTCACTGGGTTCACTGACTTCACTGCAAATTTTGCATTATAACTATATCCTAGAGAATCAAAAAAGCTTAAACTCATAGTATAGCCATCTGCTCCATTTACAGAAGTATCGTTACTATCTAATACACCACCACAATTTCCCTGTGTAGTAGCCTCCGGTGCAGATGTCTTGTTTCCTTCCTGCATAATACGCAGTGGAGATACGGTATCCTTTCGAATTTGTCCCGTAGTAGGATCTACCTGCCATCCCATTACATTATATCCATTTGCCTTGGTAACTAAATTGCCTAAACCATCTATACCAAAAGAACCCGCTTTGGTAAATAGATTTTGGCTTCCATTATTTACTACAAAAAAACTATCCCCGGTTATTTTTAAATCAAAAGGATCTCCGGTGGTCTGTGTTGCACCTGGACTTGTTATATTTACAGATGTCGAACCTGTAGTAACACCTAAACCAATCTGCTTTGCATTTACACCACCTTTCGTTAAGGTAGCTCCTGATGCATTCGAAGTTGTCTGGTACATAATTTCACTAAATGTTGTGGTGGATGACTTAAATGCAACTGTATTTACATTTGCAATATTGTTACCAATTACATCCATTTTGGTCTGGTGTGTTTTTAATCCTGATACACCAGAGTATAATGATCTCATCATAATTAAATGACCTCCTGTTATTCTGCCGCATGACCTTATCTGTCAGTCAAAGGTCACTGTGCCCCCTATCGGTCCGGCTACATGATTACGGCTCCATCAATGTTAGTATAGATATTTTCTTCTGATTCTTTTTGATCCATTGCAGTTACCACCGTTTTACTTGGTACATTCACAATAAAGGAATAGGAATCTACGATTACAAGGGAGTCTTTCATTCCCTTGGCTTTCGCCTTTTCTGCTCCACTTTCCAAACGTTCCTGCTGATTTTGAGAAAGTGCTATGTTTCTGTTTTGTAAACGCATGGATGCATGTTTGGAAAATTTCAGTTCCAAACTTTGACCCGTTGTTTGTTTTTGCTTTAAAATCTCCTCAAATGATATCTCCGGTTCACCGGTAATAGCAATTGAATTTTCTTTTTTGAGATATCGGTCTGTAAGCTGCTCTATTGAGGAAAACTGGTTTGAAATATGATTCATGAATTTCTCTCCCCCCTTAAGCGGTTGTTCCTCCAGTAGTATTGTCGGTACCACCACTTTCTGTATCTCCACCACCGGTTCCACCCTCTGGTGTGCTTGGTGTTCCTGTTAGTTCCGCCATCTTTTTCTCTAGCTCTGTAAGTAATTCTGTATATTCCTTTGGTACAAATTTCTTTTGGTAATCTGTCATAGAATCATATAATTTTTTTGTCTTCTCCAAATCGTCTTTATTGGAAATTGTAAGTCGATTTGCAGCAGGTAATTTTGCTAACATTGTTTCAAATTCCTTGGAAATATTAATGGCATCTAAATACTTTTCATCTACCACAGTATCTAAATCATCCAAAGAATATAGCCCATCATACACATATAAATAGGTCTTGCCATTTTCTTTTACCATATAATCTACTTGACCGGAAACAAATGTTGTTTCTCCTGTTTTACTGGTTGTTTTCATAATAACTTGCTTTCCAACTAAACCAGACGCTTGTGAAGCCTGCATGCTGCTGTTTAGATTCTGCATTTCTTCCAATGATGAAAAGGTTGCAAGCTGGGAAATATACTCCGTGTTAGAAGTAGGTTCCAATGGATCTTGATATTTCATCTGTGCTACTAGAAGCTGCAAAAATGCTTCTTTATCTAAGGAACTATTTGAGGACTTATTCACTCCTGACAAGGAATTATTTGTTGCGGACGTATCTACAACTTCTCCATCTTTTACAGGTGCTACTGTTGACATATTTTTCTCCTTTCTTATGCGGTTAAATCTACACGATTGCCATGCTGTGACATGATTTTTGCCGCAAGGCTTTCTTCTTCGGACATGACTCCAGATAGTTCATCCAAATTATTTAAGTTAATGCTTCTTCTTGGATTCTTACCGGCTTCTTCTTTTTGTTCTTCAGAAGAATTTTGTTGGTTTCCTTCTAAGTTTTGTTCAAATTCATGCGTTCCTATGGTGACTTCAATCGCTTCCACTTTAATTCCCTGTTGGTTCATATTCTCTCTTAACGTGACAAGTTGACTCTCTAAAGCTTCCTTTACTATTTCATTTTGTGCCGCCAAATGAGCGGTAATCATACCATCTTTAGATGCAACCTGAAGATAAATTTTTCCAAGATTTTCAGGATTTAACTGCATTTCAATGGAAGATTCTGTCTGAGTGATTAGTACTCTGGTCATTTGATTCACTTGACGAAAAATATCCTGCATATCAATGGGTGGTTGTGTTACTGTCTGTGTCACTTCCACGACAGCACCATTCCCTATGGTTTGCGTTGTAGTCTGATACGTGATTTGTGAATTAGCATTGACTTGTGATTTTTCACCATTTCCCTGAGATAAAGTATCTTGTAAAAAACCTTTTTTCTTTCCTTCTTCTGATGTGGCATCCTGCTGTTGATTTCCTGTTTTCTGTTCCACTGTAATCTTGGCAGTATCCGAATCTGTAATACCATCTTTCATATCATTTTCTTGTGTCTTAACACCATTTTGCATCTGCTTTGATACATCAGACTGCACTTTTTCATGAGCCATTTCATTTGTTGTTTCTAATTCTTTGGCATCTTCTGTTTGAAGCAGCTCACTTGGTTTCATGGTTTCCAATTTTTCAGCTTCTTTTAGAGCATTTACTGCATTCTGTAACAGTTGCTGCATTTCTTCTGGTGTTAATGCAAGTTCTGTCATTAAGTCTTGAGCACATGTTTCCATTTGAGATAGCAAAGACTGAACATCCGGATTCATCAATAAACTTCCTGCTTCCTCTGCCCCAGTTAATTCCATAAGCAAACTGGCAAGTTGACTAGGATTCATCAATTCCAAGGTCTGCAACCCTAGCTTTTCCATTGCCTGAGTTAGTTCTTCTTCTGTAATGCCCAATTTTTTTTCTAACGTTTCTTTTATTTTGTCAGAAATCTCATTCAGCTTTTTGGCTGTTTCTTCTGTAATATCACTTTTGGAACCCACTGAATCTTTCCTTGGAATATTGTTTTCTTTATACTCAGTTTTTACGGCTTCTTTTTCATATGCAGTTTGTTTTTCGTTCACCGGAATTTCATTTTTGGGGGAACTGGTAGCTGGAACATAATTTTCCACAGGGGTGTGCTTCTTTGTCGTTTGACTTAAATAGCTGCCAAAAACATCTTCTGTAGCGGAACCTGTGGTTGATTTTACTGACTGTTCTGTACGTTTTAATAGTGTCGAGAGCTGGGATACATTGTTATTTGTCATTTTTTCCTCCTTTCTTGATTTTTGATTTTTATTCTAAGGCTCCATAATTTTAGTGATTCGGGCTGCTACTTCCGAATTCATGGCTCCGAGAATACTTCCTCTTGCTGCAGTGTCCATATTTTTCAATATATTTGCTACTAATTCCAGATTATCTGTCATCTGTTCCATAATAGCCGCCGCTTGTTTGGGTTTCATTTCAGCATAAGTTTTAGCATACTCTTGAATCTTGGTATCTGCTTCTTCCTGCTCAACTACCTGCTTATACAAAATTTCTGCATTTGCAGAATCAATACTTTCATAATATGCTTTATATTCTTTTATATCGGGTGCGTGGTCTCCAAATACAACCTCGTTATAAAATTTTGTCTTTTCTTCCTCAAATGCTGCTTTTTCATTTTCAAATCCTTGAAGTCTAGCCACTTCACTTTCTAATTGTGCTACATAGTCTGTATTAGCCTGGGTCTTTGACTGGGCATCTGATAATTCCAGTTCCAATTCTTTAATTCGTGCAATAGCGTCTGCAAGTGTTGCATAGGGATACTGGGCATCTTCTGCGGTGCCATCTGCTGTTTTTTCTACTACATCTGGTAGAATTTTATTGATATAAGGAACATCCTTTAAAATCGGGTACAACACTGTTGAACCAAAGCCACCAATGTCTGCTTTGATAACCAGCCCTAAAATTCCAAGCCATATCACAACAAAAACTATCGTTGCTGCTAATACTGCCAGCTTGCTTCCTTTCACTTCTTCTTCCGGTTCCCCATCTTGCTCTGCCTGACTCATTTTTTTGTTTTGTTTTTTCCTTGCTCTTGCTTCTTTTTTTGCTGCTTTTTTATCTGCTTTGGGGATTTCTTCCTGTTCTAGCATTTCTTCTTCTGCCACGCTGCTCACCACCTTATTTATTCATTTTTTCCTTGATTGTGAGTAAAACTTACTAATTCATCAATTGCCTTACTCTCTTCTTTTTCTAACTCCTGTTTAAATATTTCAAATGCCTTTTCCTTTAAAATTTCATGTGTCTTTCGTTCTGTCATGACTTCCTGTAAATGTTTTCTAGCACTTTCTAAATTACGTTCTGCCACATGCACCGCAAGTATCTGACTTCGAATTGCACCTTTCATGGTTTCAATTGCAATGTGATTGCTACGGATTTTTTGAAAGTTCAAGGTGGCTGATATCAATTTTCTAGCATCATTTTCATAAGTCAGCTTTCTTTGATTTAATTCCTGTAGTTTTTCTTCTTCCTGATGTAAATTTCCTGCTGCAATGGAAAAAGCCGTCTTTGCCTGTGTTTCTAATTTATATTTAATATTTAGAATATTCTGCATTTTGTACGTAAATTTTGCCATATATTATCCTTATCTGTCAAGGGAATATGTCTTTTTTATTTCCCTAAAAGTAATGTTCCAAGGTGTCTTGAATGATGGTAACTCTTTAAAATAGCATTTCCAGCTTATTTAAAATTTCTTCAAAAGAAAATTTATCATAGGTTTCTTGAAGTAAAAACTCATTCACATCATCAATTTTTTCAATAGCATAATCAATATTTGGATTAGAACCTTTTTTGTATGCACCTATATTGATTAAATCTTCTGCTTCCTGATAAGTTGCCATTACATTTTTTAATTTTCCTGCTGCCAGCTTATGTTCACTGTTTACAATAGAACTCATAACACGAGAAATACTTTGCAGTACATCAATTGCCGGATAGTGATTCTTGTTTGCCAATTTTCTGTTCAACATTACGTGACCATCTAGAATGCTTCGTGCCGTATCTGTAATTGGTTCATTAAAATCATCTCCATCTACTAAAACGGTATATAATCCTGTAATGGAACCTTTTTCCGAAGTTCCTGCTCGTTCTAGTAGCTTAGGCATTTCAGAATATACACTAGGGGGGTATCCACGAGTTACCGGTGGTTCTCCTGATGCTAGTCCAATTTCTCTTTGTGCCATAGAAAAACGTGTTAGGGAATCCATCATAAGCAGCACATCTTTTCCTTGATCTCTAAAGTACTCTGCTATGGCAGTTGCTGTTTTTGCAGCTTTATTTCGAATTAATGCCGGTCGATCGGAGGTTGCTACCACTACTACGGAGCGCTTCATTCCCTCTTCTCCCATATCTCTTTCTATAAATTCTCGAACTTCTCTGCCTCGTTCCCCAATAAGGGCAATCACATTGATATCTGCCTTGGTATTTCTTGCAAACATTCCTAATAAGGTACTCTTTCCTACACCAGAACCTGCAAAAATACCAATTCGTTGTCCTTTTCCTACTGTAATCAATCCATCTACTGCTTTTACCCCTAGTGGAAGTACTTCACTAATAATATTTCTAGACATAGGATCTGGTGGAGATGCTTCAACCGGATATTCTGTTTTCAGTGTTAAGGTATCAATGTCTGTTGGATGTCCCATTCCATCGACGGTATGTCCAAGAAGCTCTTCTCCCACAGAAACAGATAAAGGATGTCCCGTATTTTCTACGATACATCCCACTCCCAGCCCTTCTACACTTTCAAATGGCATAAGAAGCAATCGTTTGTCGCGAAATCCAACCACCTCAGCCATAATAGAAACCGTCCCATCAATAATAATGCGACATAAATCGTTTAATTTGGCATTTGGTCCTACTGATTCAATGGTTAGTCCTACAATTTTTACCACTTTGCCTAAATTTCTATAATAAGTCTTTTCTTTTAACTGCCTGTACTTATCTAAATCATATGCCACGTTATCACATCCTCACAAGCTTAATGAACGTATTGTTTTAATCAAATGCTCCAACTGTACCTCTGTTCCGCAATCAAATACACCGGAATCTGTTTCAATAATACACTGACCTTTTTTCATATTATTATCTGTCATAATTTCTACTGTAGCAGATTGTCCTACCCGTTGGACTATTTCTTCTTTATGACTGTTCAAATAAGGATAATCTTCACTGCTTACTCTAATTAAAAATTCTTTGGTACTTTCAATTCCCTGAATTGTATTTTGTATTAAATAACTTAAAACTTCACTTTTATCCTGAAATTCCACTTGAAATACTTTTTTAAAAACATCTGTAATTACTTCTACCAGCTGTGGCTCTAATTCGTCTACTTTCTGTCGGTATGTTTCTAAAAGTGTATGGCGCTCTTTTACTAGTTGCTGATTCTTTTGCTGTAATTCTTCCTCCATCTTTTGAGTTCCATCTCTAAGACCTTCTGCATAGCCCATATCCTTTGCACGATTCTTAATCGTTTCTGCTTGTACTCTAGCCTCTTTAAGAATCTGTTCTGCCTGATTATTAGCCTCTGCAATCATCTCACGAACTTCTTCGGTAGTTTGCTGTGCAAGTTCTTCAAAGGTTTTTTCTTCTTCCTTTGGTACTGCGTCTATTTGTTTGGGATTTAATCCAGCTACAAAGTCACCTTCCCCTGCCTCTTTTTGAATTGATGTTCTAGAAGCCTTTGCTAATTTTTCCATTTTTTCTGCTACCATACTGTTAGAATTTATGACTCTGGTATTATCATTGTCAGATACGGTGTATCTTTGCTTATACAAATTAGACAATAATCTCGTCACCTCCACCTCTGGAGATTACGATTTCCGCAGAATCTTCCAGTTTACGAATAACTCCTACAATCTTCTGCTGTGCCTCTTCTACATCTTTCATACGAACTGGACCCATAAATTCCATATCTTCTTTAATCATAGACGCCAAACGCTTTGACATATTTTTAAAGATAACATTTTGAACATCTTCATTTGCAGCTTTTAGGGCAATTCCTAAATCATTGTTGTCCACATCACGAAGAACACGCTGAATTGCTCTATCATCCAAAAGAAGAATATCTTCAAATACAAACATTTTCTTACGGATTTCATCTGCCAATTCTGGTTCTTCAATTTCAAGAGATTCCATAATGTGTTTCTCTGTGGAGCGGTCTACTGTATTTAAAATTGCAACAATTGCATCTACCCCACCTACAATGGTGTAATCTTGATTTACTAAAGAGGATAACTTACGTTCTAATACACGTTCCACCTCTTTAATAACATCCGGAGATGTTCTGTCCATCATAGCAATACGCTTTGCCACATCTGCCTGCTTCTCAGGTGGAAGTGATCCAATAATCTGTGATGCCTGAACAGAAGACAGATAAGATAAAATCATAGCAATCGTCTGCGGATGTTCTTCCTGTATAAAATTAAGTAATTGTGTGGGATCTGTTTTTCGCACAAATTCAAAGGGGCGTACCTGTAATGACGCTGTAAGTTTGGAAATAACACCCTGTGCTTTTTCTATTCCCAACGCTTTTTCCAATAATTCTTTTGCGTATCCAATTCCACCTTCTGCAATATACTGCTGTGCTAAACATACTTGATAAAACTCTGCCAGCACATCTTCCTTTACCTGTGGAGAAATGCTTCTGGTATTGGCGATTTCCAATGTCAGTTCTTCAATCTCCTCTTCCTTGAGATGTTTGAAGATTGAAGCTGATTTCTCAGGTCCTAAGGTAATCAGTAATACTGCCGCTTTCTGAATACCACTATACTCTTCTGTTTTACCTGCCATTATTTAGTCCCACTCCT
This sequence comes from Lachnospiraceae bacterium, assembly GCA_036653135.1. Classification (GTDB taxonomy): domain Bacteria; phylum Bacillota; class Clostridia; order Lachnospirales; family Lachnospiraceae; genus Petralouisia. Next base: position 36,788 of record JAVVUO010000012.1, on the reverse strand, counting down.
CATTTAACCAGTTTCTAAGCAACGAAGCTGCTGCTTCTGGATTCTCATCCACAAATTTTTCTATTAAAACACGAGTTTCTGATTTTTCTGTAAAACCTATGTCTGCCAAATCATCTTGCGCCTTTTTGGTTGAGGCTAACAACGATTCCACAGAAAGCTCTGGTTCTACTTCACTTAATTGCTCTTTTCTGGTACTGCGGAATACTACATATCCTAGTAAAAGCATAATAACCGCTGCAATAATCAAAGGCAGATAATCCATAATACCTTTTGTTCCACCGGTAGATGGCTCAAAAAATGGTACCTCATATGCCACAATTGTTATATTATCTTCTGCAAAACCGGTTGCCGTAGAAACCATTTGAAGTAAATCAGGATCAACTTCAAGCTTTACTTTATCATTATTTTTTACTTGAAATTCATCAAATGTCATCTTTTTTAATTTACCATCTGCACGTAGGGTATCCTCATTATAAAAACGATAGGAAGTTGCTACTACGGTAATGGAAGAATCATCATAATTAATATCTCCTACACCGCTGATGGACGTAGTAACCTTGTTACTGGTATTATAATTAGTCGACTGGTCTGTAACCGTCTGTGAAGATTCTGTGCCATCTGGTGTGACATAAGTGGTAGCATCACCATTATTGGCATCTGTTCCAGGGGTACCACCAACTCCTCCACTAGCTTCTGATTCATATTTTTGTTCATTGTCAATAGGACCACGCGGAGAACCATCTGCGTTATAGTACAAGGTATCTGTAGATTGATTCTCATTAAAGCTGATATCCAGCTTCATCCCAACCGATACATTATCATAGACGCTAGTTCCTAACATAACATCTTTTACTTTACCCTTTACCAAGTTCTCTGCTTTCGTCTGATAGGTTAATCGGTCACTGGCTGAACCATAGGAAGAAGAGGAATCACCTCCAGTAAACAGCATATTTCCTTTGGTGTCTATAATAGATACATTATCTGTAGTACTATCTCCAATAGACGTTGCAATCCATTTTGCAAGACCTGCTGCTGTTTCTTCCTCCATATCACTTGATAATGATAAGGTAACTGCCGCATAGGTATCTTGCTCTTTTGCCAATATAGTTCCATCATCTTCTGGCATATATAGCTTTACCTTCGCTGACTCTACTTGATTTAATGCCTGCAAATCCTCTGCTAAACTTTCTTCTAAATAGCGCTGATATTTCTTGCTCTTATCGGCCTCCGTAGTGCTAAATCCACCGGAAAATACCGTATCTAAATCATAGCGCGCAGAAGGTATCCCATTTTCACCTAAAATAATAACCGCATTTGCTTGATCTTTTTCACTTACATCAAATCGAAGTCCATCACTGGAAACCTCATATGCAATTTTCTCCGTATCCAACAATTCTTTTACTTTTGCGGACTCTTCGGTATCTACACACTGGCGTACCGTTACCATAATTGGTGTGGTAATAATACGAACCACAACAAAAAGTCCCACAATTATCGCCAACACAATACTTACAATGATTGTTTTTTGTTTGGCTGAAAATTTATTCCACCATTCTAAAACTTGTTTTGGTATTTCTTTTATTTTATCTGCCATTTAATTCTCCCACCTACTCATTAAATCTGCATATTCATAATTTCCTTATAGGCTTCTAGCATTCTATCTCTCACCGCTACCGTATAGCTTAGTGCAATGGTTGCTTTTTCCTGTGCCGCCTGCAAATCATGGGTACTTGTGGCATTTCCTAATGCAAACTGTATCTCTGCCTCTTCTGCCTTGTTCTGCAAATTACTAGTTTCATTTAACAGTTCCATTGCCGACTTAAGTGCGCCGCCAAATGAGTTATCTTTTGTATTCACCTGTTCTTTATTTTGTATTGCATTATTATGATATTCTGACGTAATACCACTTAACGAAGCTATATCCATTTCTATGATCTCCTTATTTCCTTAATTATTAATTTCTGCCAAGCTCCAATCCTTTTAATGCCATCGCCTTACTAGTTTCAAATGCTGTGGCATTTGCCTCATAGGAACGGCTGGCATCTATCATATTGGTCATTTCTGTAACAATATTAACATTTGGATAAGATACATAGCCATTTTCATCTGCATCTGGATGGGAGGGATCATATTTTTGCACATAATCTGTGGTAGTATCCTCTTTCAGTGTTGATACTTTTACACCATTTCCAATATATGCTTCTCTGCTATTTTGAAGCACCTTACTAAAGGGTGTAGTTTGCTTTTCTTCAAAGCTGACAATCTTACGTGTATATGGTGTTCCATTTTCTGTTCTTGTAGTGTTGACATTTGCAACATTTTGTGAAATCACATCCATACGAAAACGTTGTGCTGTCATACCTGATGTATTAATATTAAAAGCCTGAAATAACGACATTTTATTTCCTCCTTAATTTCACTTTGCCCTTTTCACCGGCTTATTTTATCACACTTTTTATTCTGGAAAATTCTTTGCTCATACTATCAATCAATGCATTATACTTAATCTGAGTCGCTGCTAACTGAGCATACTCTTGATCTGGGTCTACATTATTCTTGTCTAATCGATAGGAATATCCTTCAGAATCTGTATAAGTGGATACTCCCAAATGATCCATATGCATATTTTTTACTTTATTGTCTAAGGATGTATACTTGGAATTTCTAAGTTCCTGCTGTAATGCTCCTTCAAAATTCACATCTTGTCTTTTATATCCTGGCGTATCCTGATTGGCAATATTATTACTAATGGTTGTTTCACGCAGCCAACTTGCGTCTGCTGCCTTGTTTAAAACATTGATATAATTATAAATGTCACTGCTAAACATAACCATTGCTCCTTTCCTTTCAATATATTTATCTTAATCCTTCTTTTCTCTTAATTACAAAGCAACTCTATTTTATTATAAATTATCTAGAGGATATTGCAAGCATTTTTTACGCTTTTTTGTTTTTTACTCTATATTGTTATCTTTTTTTGTCGAATTGAAGTATAACGAAAAAGAAGGAATCTATAGAAATCTATAAATTCCTTCCATGGAAATTAGTTACGCTTTAAATTCTTTTTTTTTACTTTTTCAAGTTCTTCAAATACCACATCATTCAATACTTTGATATAAGTCCCTTTCATTCCAGAGGAACGTGATTCAATAACTCCGGCACTTTCAAACTTACGCAGTGCATTTACAATCACACTTCTAGTAATTCCTACTCTGTCTGCAATTTTACTTGCCACAAGAATTCCTTCTTTGCCATCCATTTCATCAAAGATATGAGTAATTGCTTCTAGTTCCGAAAATGATAATGTATTAATTGCCGATTTCACAATTTGAAGCTTTCTCGTCTCTTCTGCACTTTCTTCGTTCACCGAACGCATCATTTCAAGTCCAACGACTGTGGTGCCATATTCACTTAAAATAATATCATCAATATCAAACAGCCTGTCAACCCGATATACAAATAAGGTTCCTAACCGTTCTCCTGCAATATCAATGGGTGTAATAATTGCACGATATTTTTTTACATCTTCCGATATAAAACCAAGTGTCTCTAAATTCACGTTTTCTTTGGTGGACAAAATACCCAGTAGCCTTTCATTTAATAAAGGATCAATAAACCCTCCAACCTCGTCCGCAATCAATTCTTTAATTTCCTCGGTTCCTTCGCGTCGGCTTGTTCCCAACACTTTTCCTTTTTTACTAATAACAAGAATATTAGAATCAAGAATTTCCGTTAATACTTCACAAATATCATTAAAGACTACTTTCGAGGAATTATTATTATGCAGCAGTTTGTTGATTTTTCGAGTTTTGTCTAATAACTGAACACTCATAACACACCTCCTATACTGTTAATAAATAATAACTTTATGTTAAATGTTTGAAACTATTTTGAATTTTACCATACTTTCCGGAAAAATTCAATAAGTTTTCTTATTTTTTTGGATATTTTCACACTATTTTTGTATTTCTTTTACAAATCCGCATTGGCTGTCTGCGCACACCAGTTTATTTCCTTTTTCAACCATATAACCGCCGCAATCCGGACATTTTTCTTTGGATGGTTTCTGCCATGACATGAAATCACATTCTGGATTATTTTCACATCCAAAATACTTTCTACCTTTTTTGGTTTTTTTAAGTACTACTTCTTTTCCACATTTTGGACAGCTAACCCCTATTTTTTCTAAATATGGCTTGGTATTACGACAATCCGGAAATCCTGGACATGCTAAAAATCTTCCGTGCGGACCATACTTCACTACCATGTTTTTTCCACACAAATCGCAAATTACTTCTGTCACTTCATCTTCAATTTTTACTTTTTCCAAATCCTGTTCTGCCGCCTGCACTGCCTGTTCTAAATCGGGATAAAAATTGCTGACTACATTTTTCCAATTTATTTTTCCTTCCGCAACTTTATCTAATAAAGACTCCATATTAGCAGTAAAACGATCGTCTACAATCGTAGGAAATGCTTCTATCATTATGTTATTTACTGCTTCTCCCAGTTCTGTGATATACAAATTCTTATTTTCTTTTACCACATAACGTCTTCCTAGAATCGTAGTAATTGTAGGAGCATACGTACTAGGACGTCCAATTCCTTGTTCTTCCAAGGCTTTTACTAGCGAAGCCTCTGTAAAATGTGCTGATGGCTGGGTAAAATGCTGTTTTTCTTCCAATTCCTTCAATCCTAATTTTGTATTGGTGTCCAAGGAACGCAGTAATACATTATTTTCCGCTTTTTCGTCCTCGTCGTTTGTATAGACAGACATAAAACCCTCAAAAGTTACTTTAGAGGTAGATACGCTAAATCGATATTTTCCTGCTCCTATTTTAATAGAGGTTGTTTCATATACTGCACTGCTCATTCTACTTGCTGTAAAACGCTTCCATATCAACTGATACAAACGAAATTGTTCTCTGCTTAAAGAATCTTTTACCATCACTGGTGTTCTTGTAATATCAGAAGGACGAATTGCCTCATGCGCATCTTGAATTTTAGCATTGGATTTTTTAGTATTTTCTTCTGTGGACACATAAGATTCCCCATATTCTTCTGCAATGTACTTTCTTGCTGTTGTATCAGCTTCTTCTGAAATACGTACGGAATCCGTTCTCAAGTAAGTAATTAAACCTACAGTGCCATGACCTTTAATATCAATTCCTTCATATAACTGTTGGGCAATACGCATGGTTTTTTGAGTGGAAAAGTTCAATGCTTTGGCCGCTTCTTGCTGCAAGGTACTGGTGATAAAGGGAAGTGGTGCTTTTTTTATACGTTCTCCTTTTTTTACATCCAGTATTTTATATTCTTCATTTTCCAATTCTTTTAAAATTTGATCCAATTCTTCTTTAGAAGAAATTAGCTTTTTTCCATTTTCATCTCCATGAAATTTTGCATTTAAAAGCTTTTTTTCTCCCGGAATCGTAAATTGAGCGTCCAATGTCCAATATTCTTCTGGAATAAATGCATTGATTTCTTCTTCTCTATCAGCAATAATGCGAAGTGCTACCGACTGAACACGTCCTGCACTTAGTCCACGCTTTATTTTTGCCCAAAGTACCGGACTAATACGATATCCCACCATACGATCCAACATACGCCTTGCCTGCTGTGCGTCCACAAGATCCATGTCTATTTCTCTTGCCTGCTTTAAAGACGCTTTTACCGCACTTTGTGTGATTTCATTAAAGCTAATGCGATAGACATTGGGCTCTTCTATTTTTAATGCCTTAGACAGATGCCAGGAAATTGCCTCTCCTTCCCGGTCAGGGTCAGTTGCCAGATATACTTTGTCTGCTTTTTTTACTTCTTTTCGAAGTTTTGCAAGAATATCTCCTTTTCCACGAATGGTAATGTATTTTGGTTCGTAATCATGTTCCACATCAATTCCCAATTGGCTCTTGGGTAAATCACGAACATGCCCATTCGAGGCTGCTACCTCGTAATTTTTTCCTAAGAATTTCTTTATTGTCTTTACTTTTGCCGGTGATTCTACTATTACAAGATATTTCGCCATGTGTTTGCTCCTTTAAACAGTTCTTTCTTATTTTGCTCTTCATTGGTCATACATCGGCGTTTGACCGAATAAAATAATTTTTATATACTTCTGAAATAAATGCTTTCTCCCTTAATCCCGTAATTCCCTGAATTAGCTGCGGAAGCGTAAGTTCTGTCTTCTTCATCAATTCTTCCAAATTTCTTGGGGTCAAATCCAAACAACTATACACCAACCTTTCTAACTTTTCAAGTGCATTTTCGGTTTTTACTGTAAATTCATAAGAAGTATCCGTGAAAGCACTCCATTGTGACAGTACATTTTCTATTCCCAAAAAAATTCCTGCGCCTTGTTGTATTAGTTCATTAGTTCCCCCACTTAATGCATCTGAGATTCTTCCTGGTACTGCAAATACATCTTTTCCCTGCTCTAATGCAAAATCTGCCGTAATCAAGGAACCGCTTTTTTTTCTGGCTTCTACTACAATAACAAAATCTGCCAAACCGCTAATTAGTCGATTTCTTGCCGGAAAATGAATGGGCAGTGGCTTAGTTCCTGGTGGATATTCCGAAAGCAATCCACCTTTTTTAGGTATCTCTTCGTAAATAGTTCGATTTTTTACAGGATAGCAAACATCTATTCCACACCCTAACACTCCATAGGTTGCACCCCCAGCTTTTAGTGTTCCTTGATGTCCTTGTCCGTCAATTCCTTCTGCCATGCCACTTACTACTGTAATTCCCAAAAGTCCTAGACGATATCCAATTTGCTCTGCTATTTTACTGCCATAAGAAGAACATCTTCTAGCACCCACCACTGCTATCGAAGGTTTGGTTTCTTCTGGAAGCCTGCCTTTGTAATAAATTCCATAAGGTGGATTATAAAGGGGCAGCAGTCTGGAAGGATAATTTATTCTTCCATAATTAATCAACTGTATTTGTTCCTTGCTGCATATCTCTTCTTCTAGCTGTAAGTTACGATTCTTCTGATGTTCTAAAAATATCATTTCTTCGCGCTTTGTCAAAATTCCTGTTCTTTCCAGTTGTCTTTCATTCAAATCGTAGACTTCCTTTGCACTTCCCATGTATGATTCCAGCTTTATTTTTTTTCTTCCTGAAATTTCTGTGATTCCCGCCATCCAGTTTTCATATTTCATACGGATTCCCATACCTTTCTGTCTAAGTTTCGATATAGAAGGCTCTCTGACATATGCACGTCTTGAATGTATTTGGACTGTTCCAAATCCGCAATGGTTCGTGCCACTTTTATTACTTTATAATAGCCTCTGGCGCTTAATTCCATGCTTTCAAATGCCACCTGAAGAAGTTTTTGAGCCTGCAGCGTCATGGGACAATATTGTTCTATCTCGTTGGAAGGAATTTGACTATTATATTGCAGCGTGGTTTCCTGGAAACGGGTTTGCTGAATTTTTTGAACCTGCATTACACGGTTTTGAATCGTCTTCGAGCTTTCTTCTTTCTCCCCTCCAATCAAATCCAAAAGTTCCATGCGTGGTACTTCTACGCAAATATCCATACGGTCTAAAAAAGGCTTGCTGATTTTATTCAGATAACGAGAAATTCCTTGACTGGTACAGGTACAGCGGTTTTTATCCGGATAATATCCACAACTACAAGGATTCATTGCTGCTACTAGCATAATATCCGCAGGATACTCACAGCTGCCCTTTAGGCGAACCAGTCGAATTATTTTTTCTTCCAATGGCTGACGCAGTATCTCCAATGTTGATTTTTGAAATTCTGTTAATTCATCTAAAAATAGTACCCCTTTATGGGCTAAACTGATTTCTCCTGGTTTTGGAATCGTTCCTCCGCCTGCTAACCCTGCACTGCTAATAGTATGATGTGGACTGCGAAAGGGACGTTTTGTAAATTCTTTGGCACGTTGTTCAAACATTCCACATACACTATAAATTTTTGCAAGTTCTATGGCTTCCTTTTGCATAAGAGGCGGTAAAATACCCGGAATTCCTCTTGCTGCCATGGTTTTTCCAGTTCCAGGAGGTCCTAGCATTAATAGATTATGTCTTCCCGCTGCTGCAATTTCGCATACTCGTTTTAACACTTTCTGTCCATGTATTTTATCAAAATCCCATTCTTCCTTGTTGTCAGTATTCACAAATGAATTTGTTTCTTCTATATTTATAGAGACTGTCCCCTTCTGTTTTTCTTCTGTACCATTTAGTGCTGCAATCACCTGTTTTAAATTATCTCCCGGCAGGATTGTAATACCTTTTACGATTTCAGCTTCTGGTACATTTTTTCTAGGCACACATACTTTTGTGTATCCTGCCTTTTGGGCAGCAAGAACAATAGGGAGAATACCATGAATGGGGTGTAAATCTCCATTTAAACTAATTTCTCCTGCAAATATAATTCCTTCTAGATGCTTTGCTAAAATTAATCCATATGCACTTAGTACCGCTAGTGTTATGGGTAAATCAAAGCCGGTTCCACTTTTGCGAATATCCGCCGGATATAAATTGATGGTAATGCGTTTTGGTGCTAATCGAATTCCACTGTTGCGAATTGCCGCTTTCATTCTTTCTCTGGATTCTTTTACTTCTGATGACAGTTCGCCTACCATTTCAAATACGGGCATTCCGTCGCATACATCAGCTTCTACCTGTATTGGAATGCTTTCTATTCCGCATACTGTGGCTGTAGATACAATACTATACAATGATAACCTCCCACTGTGCTGGTTTGGGAAATTTGGCAGATTTTGCCTGAAAGATAAAAAGATAGATTTATAGTAGCATATATTTTTTCATTTGAGAAGTCTCTTTCTAATGATTTTTAAGAAAACAAAAACCGAGGCATGAATTCTTTTATCATCGCCTCAGTTTCCTACTTATTTATTTGCTTTTTCAAATTCAGTTCTAAGCTTTTCCAATGATTTCTTCTCAATTCTGCTCACATATTCGTCTGTCAAGATAGGGACAAAAGATTTTCAAACAGCAATCCTAACGTCCACCATGTTGTCACAAATTGTACTTTTATAATGGTGTTTGAAATCATCACTACATTCACTTTTATCGTTTTGGATAAAATCATTAAAACATTTTTCAGCTACACTATTTACCGTTTCAATTGAATCTGAGTGAGCATAAAACATATATAAAAATGCACTATGTAGTTTGTAATTTTCTTTGTTCAGATGAATACAATATCGATTCAATTGCTTGTACCCATCTGCAAATCTTGACTTTGAATACGCTTTTTTGACCGGATCGTTAAAAAAACCTTGCTTGACAAAATACTTGACTTCTATTATTGCAACTTCATTATTTGAGTCTATAACACCTATATCTACAGATTCTTCATCTTCTTGTTTTGACGTACATAGTTCAGGCACAACATGGAGCTTTGTCACTTTTTCTAAAAAACTAATAAGGCTGTTTCTTAACTGCTGCTCGGAGACAGAGTCTCTTACTTTATCACCTTGCACATAATTGCATCCCTTATACTTTCGTTCAGAATGGAAGTTTTCAAAAACTAACTCCAACTCATTTATATCTCTCTTTTTATTATTTATGTCAATAAGATTTTGCTTGTCTGCAAAAATATTTTTAAACTCCAGGTCAAATTTACCATCACTTATTAGAACAAGGGCTGCACTTGCCCGTACTAAAACAAAACTATTATTTTTCTTGCTTATAGCCATAGCAACATTAAAAAGCTCCTCATCTTTTATTGAACTCCCTGATTCATTTTTTAAAATTTCAGTGCTAATAGTATCGTTATAATCCAATTTGAAATTTCTCAACTCAAAAGATTTATAGTTTTCATTAATGAATTTAACGATTTTACTATATTCAAATTTCACCCTGCTTAATTCTGATAATTCAAATAGAAAAATCTTATTTTTACATTCTGAATATAAATCCGACAGAATAGCATATTCTGCTTGATTTTCACTGATGAAGTTAAAAGAATCAAGAAATTTATCATTCTTCAGCATCATTCTTTATCTCCTCGTCAGTATAGTAATTCTTTAGTATAAAATCCATCCAATAAGTCAATATATCATATTCATCAATATTGTGGTTTTGGGTTTTTTTCTTAAACCGCTCTAATAATGTTGCCAATTTACTGCTATTTGAGTCTAATGTCGTTAATCCTCTTTGTGTCGCTTCTTTAAATGTGGGCTCGGAAAAAAATACTGTAAATATAAACTGGTCATTATATGATTTCAATAAATTAACAAAAGGATTGATTTGTTTATACATTGCAAAAAAAGCCCCATTTGTGTTGCTCAGTAGGGATTCCACAAAATCAGTCAACGTATCACTAACAGTTATATAATTTTCATTTAAAGTGATAAATTCTTTCACGGAAAGGTCATCAAGTATCGAATCAAAACTAATTATCTTGACATTACCTTTATCAATACTAATTGATATATTATCTGCACGTCCTGTTAGAAACGATTCCGTCAGATAATAAAGATAAATATACCTTTTAAAAGTATTCGTATTGATCATCCTAGAAGAAGATGATAAAGAATATAAAAAAATAAGGACCTTTTCTGCCAGTTTATCCTTGTTGTGATCCATCGTTCAACCCTCCAATATAAGAACTAAAACTAAATTGTTCGTCTAAAGCCAGTTTTGATAGCTGCGTTAAATCCACTACATTTACTTCTTCCGCAGTATACGAACCATATAGCTGTGAAATCAATGAACTTCTACGTGCATTAGCAGTTAATATCAACGAATTACCTTTGTTAATATATACTTGGAAAGTCTTAACTGCTTTTTCTTCATGAAACATATCTAACGTGCTATCTGGTGTTTCACAAATAAAGAATGATTGATCATGAAATGTTGTAAGCACCGAAAATCTAAAAGCTAAATCTGTAAAAATCCTCTGCGATTCTGAAAGCATGTAACTCTCATCTCTATCTTTCCCATCTAACCTAAATTTTATCATTAAAGTGTCTAAAGAATTTTCATCACTAAATGGTAATGATAAGTCTTCTTTATGAGTTTCTCCAAAAAAAGATGTAGCATAATTTAAAAAAGAAGATTTAAATACATTGAAATTCTCTAGCAAGCTATCTTCGATTATCTTGCGCATTCTTTCCTCTTCACTTTTTGAAGTATTAAAAAGTGCCAATGCCTTGTCACGTTCCATTTTAGCTTTCTCCAGTCTTCTACTATCGCTATCTTCCGACTGATTTTTATCAGGATTTAAGTGTACTTCAATTTGGTTTTTTCTCAAAAACTTTTCGCTGATTTGCCTCTTATACAAATCAATACGCTTCTTTATCGATTCCATTTCAACTTTAATCTGAGCAATTGTTATTTTATTTTGCGACAGCTGATTTTGGATATTTTTTCTTTCAATGTCTATTTTAACCAAGTTAGTGGTTTCTCGAAGTTTTAATCTTTCTTTACACATAATGCAATCTTCAGTTTTCAAGTTGAATTCATGAACATTTCCACAAATAGGGCACACTCCGTCTAGCATGCGATTTGAAAATCTTTTGTAATATGTGTCATACTGGTTGGGGAATAAATTACTATACCATTTATCTTCTAAAGTAGAAATTTTCTCTAAGAGATCCTCTTCTTTTCGAAAAAAAATTAGCAACTCACTATTTTTTCTTTCATAAAGTATTTGGTCATCACTTCTCGAATTTTCCAACCTATTGATTTCATTATCTAAATTATTTAATTCTATTTGCAGTTCGATTTTATCATATTCATCACAAGAAACTTTCTTTTCTTCCTTTTCCTTTTCAAAGAACTTACTCATATAATTTAAAGTTTCACTACTTTTCTTATAAGAACTTTCAAGTGCTTTAGAATTTAATTTTTGCTCACAATAGTTCTCATAGAAATTTGCATCAACAATATACTTGCCTATTATTGTTTCTTGCAAATTTGAATCCCAAAAAGTAAGATTTCTTCCTTCATCAAAAAACATCACATCCAATAGCATGCTGATTAACGTATTGACGCCACCTGGCAAACTTGTAGATTTCTTTAGCATATTCTGATAATTATAAATTAGGTATTCTTTAACTTCATTATTTTCATACAACACATTACTAGCTTGAGGTTTGAAATATTTATTCTCATATGTTCGGTAAGTTACAATTTTTCCTATTAATAAAATCCCATTTATGGATGCACTTAATAATCTACCATCAACCAACGAATGGGTTACTTCATATTCATCGTTTTTTATGGTAAATATAGATACAATTTTTGCATCAGCAGAATAGTCAATTGTTCTATCTCTAAAAAAACTTTCTTCGTATATTGGACGATTATCTCTTCTTTGTTCTTTTCTTACTTTTGTTTTTATTCCACCTTTATAAGGCCCAACTATTGAAAATAAAAGCATCATAAGTAAAGTGCTTTTTCCAGTACCATTAGTTCCATATATTATATTTAACTTTGAACTAAAGTCGATTACTAATGGACATTCATATAATGAGTACTCATATATACTTATTTTTTTAATATGTGGTAAATAAAACTTGTTCATATAACATCACCTTTCTAAAACCAAGACACCTTCAAGCAACTTTCCAACAGTTTTCTGCTGTTGTGGACTAGTATTTAGATATCTTGCTTTTCTGATTTCTATTACGTTAAATCCAATCTGTTCAGCAATAGAAGCACATATTTCTAATGTGTCAATCATCACATTGAAATACGCAGAATTAGATACATTAAAATAGATTTTACCACCAATTTTCATTTTTATATACAAACTAGAAAACAACTGGAACATATCTACAAAATAGAGTCTAACCATATCTATTATAGAATTATTCCAAACTTTTTCATTTAATGAAGCTTCCGTAAGCTCATCTAAGGTTTTTTGAATCAGCTGATTAGTAATAGTCGCAGTATCGTCCCATTTTATTTGCACGTGAGACCTGAGTGTTTTCATTCTTAACATCCTAATTTCCTCTGCATTTTTTGTAAAGCCTAAAGTTTTCAATTCTAACATATAAGTATCCGTGTAGTCACGTGAGTTTAAATATGGTGGTGAGGTAATTACTAAATCTATGGAGCCATCGTCAACTTTCATGTTTATAGCGGTTCTACAATCTTCATTATATAAAAGTCTTATATTATTTATTTTCTCTGAAGAATTTGTTTCAGCATTTTTTTGATGATTTTCAATATCCACAGCTATCTCATTTACAACTTTGGCATCAAATTTACTAAAAACAAATTCTTCGTTTATAGAGTTTTTTTCCCAATTTTTCTTATAAGAGAGGCACTTGCCATTTCTATATAAATTACTTACATCTAATAAAATTGAAGCAAGTGCAACTGTAAATAAGTTTTTATATTTTTCATTTGAAATAGCATTAATACAAACTTGAAGTTTTTTTACCGATAACCCAGACTTTTCATCATAATTCCATTTTTTCTTTTGTTTACCCTCATATAATGTATGAAATTCTGAATGAAGTTCGGTAATTTCGCACTTTTCTCTATTTTTCACAATAAAATCAAACCACTTTTTTGTATCTTCAACAGTGTAAGTATTTTCCAATTTCACCTTAGCTATTAAGTACATAAGCGGATTAATCTCAAATGATATGCATTTTATTCCAATATTTTGCAACTCAAGAGCAGTCGTTCCACTTCCCGAGAATGGCTCCAAACACGTTAACTCGATGGTTCCAATCTCATTTATAATGGATTGGATAAATTCTTTTGAATAACCTTCAACAAAAGGATACCACCGATGAAATGGTTCTTGTTTGTTCTTATTAAATTGCATTATTCGTCCATATACACTTAAATAATCTACGTATTTATACATAACATCTCTCATTCCCATCAAAAAAATAATTTTTGCCTATTCTATAAATAATAGATAGGTCTCTACTCCTAATGCATCTGCAATATGTTGAACATTGTCTAGCGCAATACTACGTCGCTGACATTCCACTGCACTAATATAAGTTCTATGCAATCCTGCCTTTTCTGCTAATGACTCTTGAGATAGATGTTTTTCCATACGATATCTTCTAATATTTTGTGCAAAAACCTTTAATATATCCATTGTACATAACACCTCATAATATATAATACAATAATGAACACAATAAGTAAACATACAATAAGTCACATTGGGCAATTGTCCATAAAAGATACAAAAGAATAAACTTTCACAAACACCCTCTTTGGGATTCTACTAAAACATCTCCCATTTCACTAATCGTTACCATCACATCGTTTTCACTCAAAAAGTGTTCCACGAAATTTTTTGTGCTTAAATTCTGACGGAGCTTTTTTACTTTATTTGCTGTTTCAAAATATTCCTCATATAGTTTTTTGTATTCTGAATCCAGTTGAAGCATCTGACTTTTGAGATCGGCAATAACTTCTTTATATGAACTATAATATTGCTCAAACTCATCCTTCACCATTTTTCCATCATGCAATTTTTTATAAGTATCCGTGAACTCAGTTTTCAGTTTATCTATGCTTTTCCCTTCTTCTACTTTATGTTTCTCCAGCAGATTGCTTTTTTCAATCAATGAATCATTTAGCATTGTCTGCTTTTTTCGTAATTCCTCTGTGTGGTAAAAGACCTTTTGACGAAGTACTTCTTCTATCTCTGATTCTAAAATTGCCTTTTTAAAACAGGATGTATTAGATAAAACCGTGCTTGTCCTACATTGGAAAGTTGCAACAGATTTCCCTTCATTGCAATGTTCGGACCGAACCATAGAACGTCCACATTCGAAGCAAATAACCCTTCCAACCAGTGGTGCTGATTTACTCGACATATGTTGTTTTCTGTGCTTGCCGCTATGCTGTGCCACTTCAAATTCTTCTTTGGTCAAAATTGCCGGATACGCATCTTGTTTTGTAAATTTCTCGTTTCCAATTTTGCAGGATCCTTCTCCCATATAAGCTCTGTTTTTTAGTATTTGCCCTATCGTTGATTGTGCCCACATTGTATTTCCGCCACTTCGAGTCGAAACAGCGGAATCATTTAAATGCTTTGCAATTTTCGCATAGGAATTCCCCTGTGTTGCCAGCAAAAAAATTTCTCGCACAATATTAGCGGTTTCTTCATCTACTTTAAATACTCCGTTGCTTTCTCTTGAGTAACCATATGGTGCATTGGGTAAAAGCAATTTTCCATTCCTAACTCTGGCTGTCAAACTGCTTTTCGTTGCTTCGGAAATGTATTTCCGCTGAGAGTCACTGAGAATATTCTTAATTTGTGTAGATAAAGTGACCCCTTTGTCAAAACTATCTATCTGATCATTCACGGATATAAACCGCACATTTAAAAAAGCAAAGATATTCTCTAAATAATTGCCTACCTCAATATAATTGCGTCCAAATCGCGAGATATCTTTTACAACAACACAATTTACTACCCCATCTCGAATATCCTGCATCATTTCCTGAAACCCCGGTCTTGCAAAATCTTTTCCGCTATAATTGATATCTGTATAAGCTTTCACGAATTGGAATTCTTCTTTTCCTCTTAGATAGTTCATCATAATGTCGATTTGATTTTCAATTGAAGTATTTCCATCAGCTGAGCAATAGCTTTTGTTGCCAACGGACAATCTTGCATATAACGCAACTTTCATCTTTTTTTCAATTACTGGTTTGTGGTATTGTCTGCTTACTCTAGCCATTTGTTTTGTCTCCATATTTCTATTTCTCCTTTATTATATTATTTTTCGACATGAAAAGCACCTGCTTTTCAGATTTTCTGTGAAAGCAGGTGCTTTTTGTAATTACTTTTCTTTTATTTACTTGTTTTCTCAAACTCCGCTCTCAGCTTCTCCAGAGCCTTCTTTTCCAACCTAGATACGTAAGAGCGGGAAATTCCAAGCTTATCTGCCAGTTCTCGCTGTGTAACTGGATTGCGGTTATAAAGTCCATAGCGAAGTTCTATAATTTCTCGTTCTCGCTGGTTTAGAACTTTTGGTATTAATTCATAAATCTTTTTGGTATTTCCATTTAATTCAATAGTGTCAAATATATCCCGGTCTGCACTTTCCACAATATCCATTAAATTAATTTGGTTTCCCTCTTTATCCGTTCCGATAGGCTCGTAGAGAGAAACTTCTCTAGATGTCTTTTTTTTTCCTCTGAAATACATCAGCAGTTCATTGTCAATACATCTAGCTGCATAAGTTCCAAGTCGATTTCCCAGCTCATGATTAAACGTGGAAATTGCTTTAATCAGCCCAATCGTTCCAATTGAAATCAAATCTTCCATATCCTCATCGGAGTTTTGGTACTTTTTTGAAATATGTGCTACCAGTCTTAAATTTCGTTCAATCAATATCTGTCTTGCTTCAAGGTCGCCCGCTTTCATTTTTTCCAGATAATATTTTTCTTCCTCCGCATTCAGTGGCAATAAAAAAGTCTTCAAAAAAGCACCTCTAAGCTGATTTATTATATTCTATGAAAAATCAGCTCTTAAAGTGCCTTTCCACCTGGTTTTTTTTCTTTTTCTATGTTTTTTAATATGATTTTTGCTTTAATAACACTTGTTTAATATATTGGTATGTAGTATCTTCCCCTTTTTCTGCCAACATAAGAAGGAGTTTTTCTAATAATTTTCTAGTATCTTGGTGCATCATTTGAAATTTTCTTCCATTTTCGTAATAATTCCATGGACTTTTATCGGTATAATTTTCTTTTTGATAGTTTTTTGCTGCTGATACACGATCAATAAACATCTCTACCACATACCGAAGGGGCATTTTCATTCCGACCATACTTCGGTCATTTCCTAGTCCGTAATCAATCCAGTATTCCATATGATGCTTATTTCTGCCTTTGTGATGTAGCCATGCCAAAGAATAGCCCTTAGCTCTGCGCTCTAAATTGTTCGGACTTGCAACACCTTGATAATAACGGCATCCTACCAAAAACTCCGTAGGCATATATTTAGACAAATCATGCAAAATCCCCTGCCAATATAGCCCTACTTTAAAGCATCCTTTCATCACAAGCCATTTGTGATTTGTAATTGTTTTTAAATGATTCCATGCTTTCATGTTCTAACTTTCGCTCCTATACCATTATTCTATTCCGGTAATGATTCTTTTTATTAAATATAAAATCAATAAATGTGCTGGATAGTAGATATAAAACAAATTTTTCATTTTTTTCCCTGGCTTTTGATTATATAAAAACATAGGAAATGCTGCCAGTCCAGCAAAAATTTGAATGCCGGAACCAAAGTACAGAAAATTTAACAAAATAAATCCAATTTGTTGTTTTGCAGCCTGTTGATAAAACACATAAAAACAGAAAATAAAAAGGATTCCTCCTGCACCATAATCCAACATGCATAGTTCTCCTAATAAAACTGCTACTACTACTGTTATTACTTTATATGCGGTATACTTGCTTCTTTTTAAAAAATCAATCATAAGTAACCCTAAAAGTAATGTAAAACATACATTCTGATGCCCGGGATACCATATGGTTTGGTAGAGACTAAGATCAAACATTACTTCTGACACTATACTAAGTAGCAATACTTTCAACTCATATTGTCTGATGTTATGGGTATGCATTGCGCCTTCCACCAATAGAAAACAGTAAATCGGAAACGCCAGCCTTCCAATGATTCTCATCCACTGATACTGTGGAAACAGTATGCTTCCAGTATGGTCTATTGTCATGCAAATCATTGCAATCCATTTTAACGCATAAGCATCTATTTTATACTTTTCCTGTATCATGCTTGATTCCTTTCTTTTTTTGCAGTGAAGTTCCTGCTAGAAAACAGATGCTTTGCTCTGCTACCAGCACTTTTTTTTCTGTCCCTAATGATTCTGGAACTTTTAATATTGAATTTTCTCTAGATGTATCTAAAATCAAGTGCCATTCCAAATCTTTTGGAAGTGCAAACTGCTGGGGCATGTTTTGAAAATTGTATGCTGCATAAACCGCTTCGTCTGTTTTCGCATACTTTTCACTATAAAAAATCCCTACAAATGGACGATTTCTATCAAAATCCATTTTCCAACAGTCTTCACTGTGATAGGACAAATCAGGACACCCACGATTATCATAGTCCGAAACTTGAAATGGGTTTGGGCTGCGAAGAATTGGGTACGCTTTTCGTAACGCACTAAGCTGCTGAGTATACGATAAAATCTGCCTGCTTAATGCACCATTCTTCCAATCTTTCCAACCTATTTTGTTATCCTGGCAATAGGCATTATTATTTCCTTCTTGGGTATTAGCAGATTCATCTCCCATCCAAAGCAAAGGAATCCCTTGGGATAAAAAAACAATGGCAAGTGCATTTTTTATCTGCTTTTTTCGCAGCTTCAAAATTGCTTTTTTGTTTGTAATTCCCTCCTGCCCACAATTGCTACTATAATTCCAATCAGTTCCATCCTTATTTTCTTCTCCATTTTCTTCATTGTGTTTCCTGCGGTAACTAAAGGTATCCGCCAGTGTGAACCCATTATTCTCTGCTAGAAAATTTACAAATCCCTGCTGTTCTTGTTGTCTGCGCATTTGACCAACAAAGTCATAAATCGTTCCCCCTTGATGATTCAAAACTTTACGAATGCTGTATAAAAATTCTTCATTATACGTAAAAAGTTGTGGACCCATACGATTGCTGTCCTTTGCAAATTCTTCTTCAAATCCTTGATAAAATATTTTACAATTGCTTAATCTTCCATCACATGCCACCCAATTAGCAATTGCGTTCTCACAATTGATTTTAAATCCATCAATATGATACTCCTGTTTCCAATACCGCAATATGTCTATTATTAAATGTGGATTTATTTTTTTATCAAAATAAAATTCCAAGATACATTCCATATTTTTGCTATGAAGTTTCTGAATAAATCGTTTTAAACAATCCGGATCATTTTCTTTTCCAAGATAAGATGACTTAGGTGCAAAATAATTTCCAGTGGTATATCCCCAATAATTAATACGATTGCATGGTTCTTTTTCCTGTTTTTGCAAATCCGGCATAAAGAATTCCTCAAATTCATAAATCGGAAGAAATAGCAAAGTAGTAATTCCCAGTTTTTGTAAATAATCTAATTTACGTTCTATGGCACTTATGGTACCTCTACGGCTGTCGTCCATTTGAATTCCCATGGAAAACCCTCTTGCATGAAGTTTATATATCACCATATCTTCTTTCTTTATTTTCGGAAATTCTTGATTTTTCCAATTGAAATTTGAAAAATAAAATTCACTTTTAATTTTATTTTTATTTGTTCTTTGGCATAATTCTATTTTCTTTTCTTCTTTTTCTAACATTCTGCGCACTTTTTGTGGCATAAATAAATCCGACTTGGATTCTAATGGTCTGCGTTCTTCTTCTGCCCACAGTTCGCGCCCTGTTATTTTTTTGGCATATATATCTGTTTGTTCTTTTCCCTCTACTTCAAAGTTATAGCAATAATTTTTCCAATCCAGTCCTTGAATTCCTACGGTATAAGTGGTACCACAATCCTTTGCTGCATTCATTGGAATGCGCACACATTCCTCATCCTCCTTGGAATATAATAATAAATTACAAAGAGTATCTTTTTTGTTCTGCATGGAAAATGAAATGATGTCTCTATTTTTAGTTACGCCGAAATTCTCCTGATTTCCGGTACAGATTTCAAACTTCATATGTGCCTCCTATATTTTTACTTCCCCTTCATTATAACAATTCCCCACCTATTTTAAAAGGGGATTTTCAAAAACAAAAATAATTCCTGTATTTTTATAGGTTTCCCTACTTCAAATACAGGAATCATTCTTTTGTATTATATGGTTGTTTTTACTTGAGAAAATTCTTTCATGATGTCTTCTACTCGTTCCATTTTATGGGAACGCCATGCATTCTCCCCACAAAATATCAATCCATCGTCTAAATTGCCTTTAACTGCATTTAGCAGCGCATCTGTAATGCAATATGGAATATCTTTATGGTTGCACCGTTCTAAACACTGATGACATTTTTTTACTCCCGGATTTTCCTGTAGCGTACGTTCTATAAAAGCATTGTGTATAGCACGTCCTGGCATTCCAACCGGACTTTTTACGATTTCAATATCTTTTTTTTCTGCCTTAAGGTATGCCTCTTTGTAGGCATTACTTGCATCACATTCATATGTAGTAACAAAACGTGTACCTACTTGTACCCCATCTGCCCCTAGGGATAATGCCTGTGCCATATCTGCACCATCATAAATTCCTCCAGCTACTACAATGGGAATATCATATCCATATTTTTCCCTATAAGGCTTTACTTCCTGAATTATATTTTTAATTTCCAGTTCATATTCTTCTTTTGTAATATGCGCAAGTTCTTCATAAGAAAATCCTAAATGTCCTCCTGCCTTAGGACCCTCTATCACTACAAGATCTGGACAACACTTATATTTGCGATCCCATAATTTCATAATCACTGCTGCTGACTTTACGGAAGACACTATGGGCGCTATTTTGGTTTTGGAACCTTCTATCATAGAAGGCAAAGATACTGGAAGCCCTGCTCCTGAAATAATCAGATCAGCACCTGCGTGTGCTGCAGTTCTTACATAAGCTTCATAATTTTTTGTGGCAACCATGATATTAACGCCTATGATTCCACCTTCTGCAATTTCTTTTGCTTTTTTTATATAATTTTCCATGGCTTTTAAATTAGTTTCAATGGGATTTTCATCAAATCCCGGTTCCTGATATCCAATTTGAGCCGTAGATAAAATCCCGATTCCACCGCATTTCGCTACTGCTCCAGCAAGATTGTATAAACTAACACCTACACCCATGCCGCCTTGAATAACTGGTATTTTTGCCACTAAATCTCGGATAACCAATGGTTTCTGATTCATATTTTCCTCCACTACATCTTACGAAATCTTTCATACCGATGTTTTCTTAATTCTTCCTGAGTCATAGGCAGATACTGGGATAGAAATCTATGAATTTCCTCCAACATATCCTTTGCAATTTCAGAAATATTCTGTGAATTTGCAGGAACTGGTTCCCATATCACTTTTTCAATCATTCCCAGTTCCTTTAGATTTTCTGCTGTAACACGCATGACATCTGCAGCCTGTGATGCTTTACTTCCATCTTTCCACAAGATAGATGCAAAACCTTCCGGAGATAAAATAGTGTATGTTGCATTTTCCATCATCCAAACCTCATTCCCTACTGCTAACGCTAAAGCACCACCGCTTCCTCCTTCTCCAATGACAATACTAAGTACCGGCACTGTTAAATCAGACATTTCAAATAAATTTCTTGCAATGGCTTCTCCTTGTCCCCGTTCTTCTGCTTCCATTCCGCAAAATGCTCCCGGAGTATCTACAAAGCAGATAATTGGACGTTGAAATTTTTCTGCCTGTTTCATCAAACGCAGTGCTTTACGGTATCCTTCCGGAGAAGGCATACCAAAGTTTCTCGTGAGATTTTCTTTGGTATTTTTACCCTTTTGCTGACCAATTACCGTGACTGGGCAGCCATCCAAATAAGCAATCCCACCAATAATCGCACCATCATCTCCAAAATGACGGTCTCCATGAAGTTCCATATAATCTGTCATAATTTCCTGAATATAATCTTGTGCTGTGGGGCGTTTGGCATCTCTAGCACGAAGTACACGTTCCCAAGATGTTACATGCAGTTCATTTTTTTTCTTATTTTCTTCCTTTTTAGGAGAAAATACTATTTTTTCTTTATGAATGGGACGGTGCATCACAATTAATTTTGCCAAGGTATCTTTTAACCTCTCCCGCTCCACAATATTATCAATTAATCCATGTTCTACCAAAAATTCTGCACGTTGAAATCCTTCTGGCAGTTTCTGACCAATGGTTTGCTCTATTACTCTAGGACCTGCAAATCCTACTAAGGCTCCAGGTTCTGCCAAAATAATGTCACCTAGCATAGCAAAACTTGCGGTAACTCCTCCAGTGGTTGGATCTGTCAGCACTGAAATATATAAAAGTCCTGCATTAGAATGGCGTTTTAGTGCAGCGGAAGTTTTTGCCATTTGCATTAAGGATACCATTCCTTCCTGCATTCTAGCCCCTCCGGAACAAGCAAATATAATCACCGGAAGTTTTAGTTCTGTTGCTTTTTCTACTGCCCGTGTGATTTTTTCTCCTACTACATAGCCCATGCTTCCCATTAAGAATCTGCCATCACATACACATACTACTGCTTCTTCCCCTTGAATGGTACATTTTCCACATGTTACAGCTTCATCAATTTTAAGACGTTCTTTTA
The DNA here is from genome assembly GCA_036653135.1 of Lachnospiraceae bacterium. Lineage (GTDB taxonomy): Bacteria > Bacillota > Clostridia > Lachnospirales > Lachnospiraceae > Petralouisia. The sequence goes on along the minus strand of JAVVUO010000012.1, from coordinate 14,526 downwards.
ATGCCTCTACTTTTTCTTCATATCCTGGATATTCCAAAGGATTTTGGTTTTCAAGTCCTTCTTCCCATTTTTCAAAACTATCCACATCTGCCACTAGGCGAAGACGTTTTTTTGTGGTTAGACGAAAATATTTGTTGCACTTGTAACAGACATAATGATTTGCCTTTACATCTTCTTTGTACAGCATTTCTCCGCAGGATTCACATTTTATCCATAGCCCTTCTGGCATTTTATTTTCTTTTCCTTGTACTGCAATATAGTTGGTTTTCTTAAATTTCAGCATGTTTTTCACTGGCTCCTGTCTGAATTACTCAAAATAATCCGAAATGAAATGGGTATTGGTCTTTCCTGATACAAATACAGGATGGTTTAAAATATCATATTGGAAATCCAAATTTGTAGTAATTCCTTCTAACACCACTTCTCCTAGGGCACTTTGCATTTTGCGAATGGCATCTTGGCGATTCTCCCCATGAACAATCACCTTGGCTACCATGGAATCATAAAAAGGTGGTATGGTATAGCCGTTATACAAAGCAGATTCAATCCGGACTCCATTTCCTCCTGGAAAATGCAAATCTTTTACGGTTCCTGGACAAGGCATAAAGTTCTTCTGAGGATTTTCTGCATTGATACGGCATTCAATGGCATGCCCTTTGATTTGTACTTCCTCCTGTTTTATTCCAAGAGGTTCTCCAGCAGCAATTCGTATCTGTTCTTTTACCAAGTCAATTCCCGTTACCATTTCTGTTACCGGATGTTCTACCTGAATTCTGGTGTTCATCTCCATAAAATAAAATTGTTTCTCTTTATCTAATAGGAACTCAATGGTTCCTGCATTCTCATATTTTACTGCCTTAGCTGCTAATACTGCAGTTTCACCCATTTTTTTACGTAAGGTATCATCAATTACCGCACATGGTGATTCTTCCATCATCTTTTGATGACGTCGTTGAATGGAACAATCTCGTTCTCCCAGTTGAATCACCGTTCCATATTTATCAGCTAAAATTTGAAATTCAATATGCCTTGGCTCTTCAATATATTTTTCAATATACATTGTATTATCTCCAAAAGCATTGATTGATTCCTGTTGTGCTAAGGAAAAACGATTTTCAAATACCTCTGGGTTTTCTGCGATACGCATTCCTTTTCCACCACCACCAGATGAGGCTTTGATCATCACTGGATATCCTATTTTTTCTGCAATGGATGCACCCTCTTTTTCATGAAATACCGGTTCTTTGGTTCCTGGTACTACCGGTATACCTGCTTCTATCATGGTTTTTCTAGCCTGAGATTTATTTCCCATTTTTCCTATAATATCTGAAGAGGGACCAATAAATGCAATTTCGCATTTTTCACACATATTAGCAAAATGTTCATTCTCTGACAAAAATCCAAAACCCGGATGAATTGCCTGAGCCTTTGTAGCTATGGCTGCACTTAAAATGCGTTCCATATTCAAATAACTATCCGATGATGGAGCATTTCCAATACAAATCGCCTCATCTGCCAACTGTGTATGAAGTGCCTCTTTATCTGCCTTAGAATATACCGCAACAGAAATAATTCCCATTTCCCGACAGGCGCGTATAATTCGTACTGCTATTTCTCCCCGATTTGCAATTAATACTTTTTGAAACATAATAAAATGCTCCTTTAACTTCTTCAAATTTTACTTGTTTTCTCTGGTTTCTGATACTTTTTAGTTCTACTCTATGATAAGCTCTATCCAATTGCAAAAGTAAGTTCTGCCTGTGTCACTATTTTTCCATTTACCATAGCTTTTGCACTTCCAATGCCAACAGGTCCTTTTTGTTTTATAATTTCTAACTCTAATTCCAATACATCCCCCGGTACTACTTTTTGTTTAAACTTTGCGTGATTAATGGCACCAAAATATGCTGTTTTACCCATAAATTGGGGATCACTTAAAATTGCTACTGCCCCTACCTGTGCCAATGCCTCCACAATTAGAACTCCCGGCATCACCGGTTCATTTGGAAAATGTCCTGCGAAAAACGGTTCATTATAGCTGACACATTTTCTTCCCACTGCACGCTTTCCAGGCTCTAATTCTTCAATGGTATCTATTAGTAAAAAAGGCTGGCGATGAGGGATAATTTCCATAATTTCCTTTGTTCCCATGATTGACATCTGTATTCCTCCTATGCAATTACAAACATTGGTTGACCAAATTCCACAACTGCTTCATTGGACACTAATATTTTTTTCACTACACCATCGTAGTCGCTTTCGATTTCATTCATTAATTTCATAGCTTCTATAATTCCCAGTACTTGCCCTTTTTTTACGGTATCCCCAACTTTTACAAAAGGTTCTCCTTCTGGTGTCTGAGAATGATAAAAAGTACCTACTAATGGTGCTTCCACTACCTGACCTTCGTCTAATTCCTGACGCAGTGCATTTGTAGCTAAATTCTGTACGGATTCTGCGGAAGTAAGTTCCTGCAAAGGACGGTCATTAATGGTCATAATCTTTTTTTCTTTGTCTGTTCTAATTTTTACAACCGTACCATTTTCTTCATAGGCAAATTGCGTTAAATTTGAATCCGATACTGCTGCAATTAATTTCAAAAGATTTTCAAATTCCATGTCTACTCCTCATATTTCTTCACCAGCAAAGAGGCATTGTGTCCGCCAAATCCAAGTGAATTAGTTAAAGCATAATTAAAGTTTTCATTTATTCCTTTATTTTTCACATAGTTTAGATCAAGTTCTTCTTCTGATTCTTGCAGTCCTACCGTAGGATGAATGTAGCCTTCCCGCATCTGTAAAATACAGGTAATAAATTCCACTGCACCAGCTGCTCCTAAAAGGTGTCCAATCATCGATTTTGTAGAATTTATTTTCATATCATATGCATGCTCTCCAAACGCTATTTTAATGGCTCTGGTTTCAAATAAGTCATTGTGATGCGTGCTGGTTCCATGGGCATTGATATAGCTTACCGCATCCATTGGAATACCAGCTTCTTTCACTGCCAGTTTCATTGCCATAGCTGCTCCCATTCCGTCCTCTGCTGGAGAAGTAATATGATATGCATCACTGGTAGCTCCATAGCCTACCAGTTCCGCTAAAATATTGGCGCCACGCGCTTTGGCATGTTCCAATTCTTCTAGTACCACAGCACCCGCTCCTTCTCCCATTACAAATCCATTACGGTCTTTATCAAAGGGAATAGAGCAGCGCGTAATATCCTCGGTATCTGATAATGCGGTTAATGCTTGAAATCCAGCAATTCCAATAGGGGAAATGGAGCTCTCTGTGCCACCTGCTACCATAACATCCGCATCCCCTACCTGAATGGTACGGTATGCTTCTCCAATAGAATGCGTTCCAGTTGCACAAGCTGTTACCACATTTAAGCTTTTTCCCTTTAATCCAAATTGAATGGATACATTTCCGGCTGCCATATTAGTAATCATCAATGGAACCAGCAATGGATTAATTCTTCTAGGTCCTCGTTCCAGCAATTTTATGTGTTCTCGTTCCATTGCCTGAAGGCTGCCAACGCCAGAACCTATGGCACAGCCTACCCTGTAAGGGTCTTCCTGTTCCATTTGAATTTTGGACTGTTCTAGTGCCTCCTTAGATGCTGCTACTGCATACTGGCAAAATAGTTCCATTCGCTTGGCTGCTTTTGGATTCATATAATTCCCGCCATCAAATCCTTTGACGCTGGCAGCATTTTTCACTTTATACTCTGTCGTATCAAATTGCATGATGGGAGCAAATCCAATTTGATTTTCTTTGATTCCATTCCAATATGCTTCTACACCTAATCCAATAGGAGTAATGGCTCCCATTCCGGTTACAACAACTCTTTTCATCTGATTTCTCCTTTACATTCCCATGCCGCCATCCACATGAAGCACTTGACCTGTCATATAAGAAGCCTCCTGGGATGCTAAGAACACCACCACGTTTGCTACTTCCTGAGGTGTCCCAAATCTTCCAAATGGAATTTGAGATTTTCCTGTTTCTACCACGGTTTCTGAAAGTTGATCTGTCATATCCGTGTGGATAAATCCAGGTGCTACCGCATTTACTCTAATTTCTCTAGAAGACAGCTCTCTTGCCAATGATTTTGTTAATCCGATTACCCCTGCTTTGGAGGCTGCATAATTTACCTGACCAGCATTTCCAATGACACCTGAAATAGAAGAAACATTGATAATACTTCCTGATTTTTGTTTCAGCATTTGTCTTGCCACATGTTTACAGGTATTAAACGTACCTTTTAAATTAATAGCTAATACATCATCAAAGTCTATTTCTTTCATTTTTAGGATTAAATTGTCTTTGGTAATTCCTGCATTATTAACCAAAATATCAATTTGACCAAATTCTGCTGTCACCTCTTTTATCATCTGTGCCACTGCATCAAAATCTGCCACATTACATCCATAGCTTATTGCCTGCAAGCCTTTTTGATGCAGATTGGAAACCACTTCTTCTGCTGCCTCTTTGGAACCATTATAATTTACGATCACACAAGCTCCCTCTTCTGCCAGTGCATTTGCAATTTCCTTACCAATTCCACGGGAAGCTCCAGTAACCAATGCTGTTTTTCCTTTTAATCTCATGATAATACCTCTGCTAATTTTTCTAAATCTTCCACTGTTTCCACTGAAATCCCCTTGGCCTGTGGTGCGATTTTTTTCAAAAAACCCGTTAATGTCTTCTTAGGACCAATTTCAATAAATACATTCACACCATCTGAAACCATACGCTCTACACTTTGCTGCCAACGTACCGGAGATGAAATTTGACGTTCTAAGAAAGATTTCACTTCGCTTTCATCCGTTACATAATTCCCTGTTACATTTGTAATATAAGGTGTTGTAATTTTATCTATAGCCACATGTTTCAGCACTTCTCCCAACTGTTCTCCTGCCGGCTTTAATAGTTGGGAATGAAATGGACCACTTACTTTTAATGGAATACAGCGTCTTGCTCCTGCTTCCTTTAATGCCCCTGCTGCTAAATCCACCGCTATTTGCTCTCCGGTGATTGCAATCTGTCCTGGACAATTGTAATTAGCAATGGATACCATTCCTTTTGTCTGTGCACAAATATCTTCTATTACTTTTGTTTCCATTCCTATAATTGCAGTCATAGCTCCACCCACAGGAACTGCTTCCTGCATATAAGCGCCACGCTTTACTACTAATGCCAGTGCATCATGCACTGATAAGCCTCCAGATGCCACAATGGCACCATATTCTCCCAAACTTAATCCTGCATTTACTGCAGATGTAATTCCACGCTCCTGAAGCACTTTCAAAATAGCAAGTTCCACTGTAAGCATTGCTACCTGTGTATACTTTGTAATATGTAAATTTTCATTTTCCTGAAAAATCAATTCTTCCATATTCATACCAGATACTTTATTGGCAATCGCAAATACTTCCTTTGCCCGGTCAAATTTTTCATAAAAATCTTTTCCCATATCCTTATATTGTGCTCCCTGCCCAGGGAAAACAAATGCAATTTTATTCATAACGCGCTCCTTGTAATAAGCTGTTTGCTTCTTTCATCATTTCATCTATCATTTCTTGACAGGTCTGCTCTTTTTGAATTAATCCTGCAATTTGCCCTGCCATTAAAGTTCCATTTTTCACATCACCATCGATTACTGCATTTCGTAGTGAGCCTACGGTAAGAAGTTCTAATTCCTCAAAAGAAACACCTTCTTCTTCCTTTTTAATGTATTCCTTTGTCATTTGATTTCTAAGCTGGCGAATTGGATGTCCATGAACCCTTCCAGTCACTGCTGAATCAATATCCCTCGCTTTTAAAATACGTTCTTTATAATTTGCATGGCAAATGGATTCTTTGGCAACTACAAAGCGCGTTCCTAATTGTACTCCTTGCGCCCCTAACATAAATGCTGCTGCAATTCCCCTTCCATCTCCAATTCCACCTGCTGCAATTACCGGAATCGTCACTGCATCTACTACCTGTGGAACTAAGGTCATAGTAGTTGCGGCTCCAATGTGTCCACCTGACTCGGTTCCTTCTGCAATCACCGCATCTGCTCCACCTCGTTCCATCATTTTAGCCATTGCCACACTGGCAACCACCGGAATCACCTTACTGCCATTATTCTTCCATCGTTCCATGTATTTCCCTGGATTTCCAGCTCCTGTGGTAATTACAGGTACCTGCTCTTCTATCAGTACCTGTGCTACTTCCTCTGCATAAGGGCTAAGCAGCATTACATTTACACCAATTGGATTATTTGTTATTTCTCTGGCTTTTCGTATTTCGCCTCTTACCCAGTCCGCTGGTGCATTGGCTGCACCAATGATTCCAAGTCCGCCTGCCTTAGAAACAGCAGCAGCAAGATGATGTTCTGCCACCCATGCCATACCGCCTTGTATCACAGGCACTTCTATCTGTAATAATTCTGTAATTCTTGTTTTCATGGTTTATTCTACACCTTTTTCTTTTAAATAAGCCGCTACATCACCAACTGTCAATAATTTTTCTAAATCTTCTGAAGGAATTTCCACAGAGTATTCATCTTCTAATGCCATAACCAATTCAAATAAATCCAATGAATCTGCACCTAAATCCTCTTTAAATGAACTCTCTAATGTAATTCCTGCTGCTTCTGTACTTAATTGCTCTGCAATAATTTGAATCATTCTTTCTAACATTTTTATATTCTCCTTTAGTTTTCAATTTATAATTGCTTTGATAGTCAAAGTATATCACAAAAATTTTTGTTGTCAATAAAAATTATAGTATTTTTTTCCAAACTATGGTATGATTATAGAAATATATTTTTTCCTTTACATGATAGAAACCATATATTTGGACAGTTTTAATCAGGAAAGAAGGATATTCTCATGATTACAGTAGACATTAAAGACCTAAGAGTCGGTATGATTACCGCCACTCCTACTTTTAGTCCAAGTGGTCAATTAATACTTCCAGAACATAGTTTATTAACTTCACAGCAGATTTCTCGTTTAGAGTTTTATTCTGTTGCTCATGTGCTGATTGTTCCGGAAAAAGAATTGCATGATTCGGCTTTAACAGAATTATCTGAAAATAAAGAAACTATATCTTATTCTCAGAAGCTTCGACGTAGCAAAGCTTTTCATCACTTCAAAACTAATTATGAACATAAGATTGAATTTCTTCAACATTCTTTAAATGATTTAGTTACAAAAAATATACCCATTGATACGAATGCATTATTAGAACAAGTTACTGCCTTGTATTCTAGTAACTTAACCACATTGTCTATTTTTGATATGCTGCATAATATGAGAATGATTGATGATTCTACTTATGCTCATAGTATGAATGTGGCACTCATTGCGCGCATGATGGGTGAGTGGATGGATTATCAGGAAGAGGATTTGAATATACTTACTCTTTGCGGACTACTTCATGATGTAGGAAAATGCATGGTACCGGAAGGAATTATTGATAAACCCACTTCTCTTACAGATGAAGAATTTGCTGAAGTGAAGAAACATCCTCGTTATGGTGCTGAAATCTTGAAAAACCAGCCCTTGGACAATCGCATTAAAATGGCAGCGCTTATGCACCACGAACGTTGCGACGGTACTGGATATCCTTTTGGAATTCAAGGAGATGAGATTCCAGACTTTGCCAAGATTATTTCCATTGCTGATGTATATGATGCCATGACTGCCAATCGTTGTTACCGTAAGGGGCTGTGTCCCTTTGAAGTCATTGCTACGTTTGAACGGGACGGATTGCAAAAGTATGATTCCCATTTTATTTTAGCTTTTTTATCCCACATTGTAGACACCTATATTTCTAATTATGTTGTTTTAAATAATGGTACATGTGGTAAAATTATCTTAATGAACCAACAGGCACTCTCTCGTCCCATCATTCATACGGTTACTGATGAATATGTGGATTTAACCCAGCATCCTGAACTTTATATTCAGGCAATTGTATAAAACAAAGGAGGTATCACCGTGAGTGAAAACACAAACACCCCAATTCCCAATTCCCCAGAAGAAGATGATTCCGATATGCGCGTAACCTTGTCCTTAGATGATGGTTCCGATGTGGAATGTATTATCTTAACTATTTTTAATGTGGCAGAACAAGAGTATATTGTCCTTCTTCCATTAGATGAAAATGAGGAAGAAAATAAGGATGGGGAAGTATTTATCTACCGTTATTCAGAAGACAAAGACGGCAATCCTGCTTTAGAAAATATTGAAGATGATCAGGAATATGAGTTAGTGGCTGAGCGCTTTGATGAATTATTAGATGAAGAGGACTTTGATGATGCTGACTAATTGTTATGTGTAATAAAAAAGTGTGAATTTTTTTGAGAGCACTGAAAAAATCTACTCTCATGAATGTAGGTTAAAAAAGCATTATAAATCTTGAATTTTCAAGTATTTATAATGCTTTTTTGTTATAATTAAAGTATCCATTACAGGCGGTGATACTTATGATAGGACAACAGCAAAAAATGGTTTTAAGTTCATATATGGATCTTTATGATTTAGTAATTCCTATTTATTACTGTGATACCAGCATTTACATTTGCATTTCTTCTATGAATCTAGAGATATCCATTTCTTTTCCGTTATATTTTTTTACACTGTGTATGAATAACTTTTCTTTTGCTCTTGTAATTCCCACATAGAACATTCTGCGTTCTTCCTGTATATCTGCATCTAGTATTGCTTTTTTATATGGCATAATGCCTTCATTTACATCTAACATATGAACGATTGGATACTCCAGTCCTTTGGAACTATGAAGTGTTGCAAGAGTAACACACTGTTCCTGTGACTCGCGTTGCCTTTTTTGATTTTGAAGTTCTTTCGTATATTCTTCCATATGTAAAAACCATGCATCATAAGTCTTATATTCCCTAGAAGCATCTTGAAGTTCATCTAATACCTCTATGAGATTTTCCCCATTTATTCTACGATACTGTGCATATTCCTGAAGATATTCTTCATATCCAATTCCCATTCTAATGTAATTAATTGCTGCATAGGGAGAAATTCTACAAATGACACGCAAATCTGCTTCTAGCTGTTCGATTCGCTCTGCCACCCAAGGCTGTTTCCTTTCATAAAAATATTCTGCCCACTTTTCAAATTCTATTTGAGAATTATCTACACTTTCCCTAGTAATATAGCGTTTAGGACGATTCATAATCTGCAGGATATCTTTTCGTTCACGACTTCCCAAAGCTAAACGCACGTATGTTAATATGTCTCTAGTAATCCAGTGTTCATACAAATTAGGAATATTATCTCTAGTTCGAAAGGGAATGTTATAAGACATTAATTGTTCCATGAAAAGTCGGGGCTGTGTATTGGTGCGAAATAAAATTGCAATTTCTTCATAGCTTCGTCCACCTTGAGATTCTTTTAAAATATCTTGTATTATGGATACTCCTTCTTCTTTAGGGGTTTCATGATTTTCATAATGAATGTTTTGACTCTCTTTTTGATTTGCATGAATTATTTTGTCAAATCGTTGTTCATTATGAGCAATCAAGCGTAACGATGCAGCTACAATCTGTTTCTGAGAACGATAATTCACATCTAACAATACTCGGTTTGCCTTAGGATATGACTGTTCAAATCCCAACATAAGTTCTGGTTTTGCACCACGAAACCGGTAAATAGACTGATCGTCATCTCCTACAATAAATAAATTATCCTCCGGCTTTGCCAGCATTTTTATAATGTCAAATTGAATTTTATTAATATCTTGAAATTCATCAATAAGTATATACTGATATTTCTGCTGCCAGGCTGATAAGATGTCCTTACGCTGATCAAAAAGTTCATAACAATATACCAGCATATCATCAAAATCAATCAATCGACTCTGCTTAAGCTTTGTATCATAAGCACGATAAATTTGTTCGAAAATTTCTTTTCCGCAATTAGCGGAATAGTAATGTTCTAGTAAAATTCCTGTATTTTTCACCATGCTAATTTCTCCTAGCAAATCATTGATAAATTCTTTCTGGTCTTCATATTCTAAATGCATTTTGGTAATGATTTCTCCCATAAACTGATAACGCTGCTCTTCTCTTATAATATTTTGAGCATTAAATCCATAAGCATGTTTTAAAATGCTAAAAAACACCGCATGAAAAGTACCAAAAGTGATGGGATACTTCTTTCCTCCCATTAATCGAATAAAACGTTCTTTCATTTCAGTTGCGGCTGCTTTGGTAAAGGTAATTACCAAAATTTGAGAGGGATTCACTCCCTGATTTAGAATTAAATTCTTAGTGCGTTCTGTGATAACTAGAGTTTTACCGGACCCTGGACCTGCTAATACAAGCATAGGTCCATTCATATGTCCGATTGCCTCTGTCTGAGATAGATTGAAGCTCATATAGATTCCTTACTTATTGTGTGATTTCATGTTCTAGCTTTGCAATGGCTACCTGTAATCTAGCTATGGATTCTTCTTTTCCAAGAATCTCCATTAGTTCCGTTGCGCCGCCTGGTGTCATTTGTTTACCGGAAACTGCTGTCCGAACCGGCCACATTGCATACCCATTCTTACATCCTTTTTCCTCCACATACTTACAAAGTACCTGATAAAGTCCATCATTGGAATAATCTTTTTGAGATTCAAACCGTGGCAATAATTCCTTTAATACTTCCAAAGAACTTTCCGGCGTAGTTTTCATTTTCTTATGGGCATACATGGAAATCTCATATTCTGGTACTTCTTCAAAAAAGTCAATATGCCCTGGAATATCCGGAAGTACTTCTATTCTAGTTTTTACCATATCAGAAATTTTTCTTAAGTCATAATTTTTAGTGATTACTTTTTGTATATATGGTTCTGCGATTTGGTAAAAAGTATCAGAATCCATAGCCTTTAAGTATTCTCCATTCATCCATTTTAATTTTACAATGTCAAATACTGCTGGAGATTTACTAATTCTATGATAATCAAAGTCTTTGATTAATTCTTCTAAGGTAAACATCTCCTGATTGTCTTCTGGACACCATCCTAATAGTGCAATATAATTAACCACTGCTTCTGTTAAAAAGCCTTGATCTAGTAAATCCTCAAAAGATGCATGACCGCTTCTTTTAGAAAGTTTCTTATGGTTTTCATCTGTAATTAATGGTAAATGAATATATACAGGAGATTCCCATCCAAAAGCTTGATATAAACGCTGATACTTTGGAGATGAAGATAAGTATTCATTTCCTCTTACCACATGGGTTATATTCATAGTATGATCATCTACAACATTGGCAAAATTATAAGTAGGATATCCATCTGATTTTATCAGTATCATATCATCTAGTTCTGCATTTTCTACTGTAATATCTCCATATAATTCATCTCGAAATGTGGTCTTTCCTTCTTTAGGTATATTTTGGCGAATTACAAACTGCTTGCCGGCTGCAAGATTTGCCTCTACTTCTTCTTTAGACAAAGACAAGCAATGCTTATCATACATCATGATTTCCTTGCCTTCTACTACTTCTGTCTTAAGTGATTCCAATCTTTCTTTATCACAAAAACAATAATATGCCTCACCTTTTTCCACCAGTTCTTTGGCATATTTCATGTAAATTCCAGTAGTCATGCGTTCACTTTGAACATAGGGACCATACCCGCCATCTTTATCTGGTCCTTCATCATGAATTATTCCTGTCTTCTCCAGGGTACGATAAATAATTTCTGTTGCTCCTTCTACGAAACGTTCTTGATCTGTATCTTCTATGCGAAGCATAAAATCTCCGCCTGCATGTTTTGCAATTAAAAATTCATACAATGCAGAGCGTAAATTTCCAACGTGCATTTTTCCTGTAGGACTTGGGGCATATCTTGTTCTAACTTTACTCATAACCGTTCTCCTTCGTCTCCCAAAAAGGGGATTTTCTATCATAACGCAGATCACTTCTATCACTAGAATCCGTGTATGCGTATACAAATAATGACACACTAAGGAATATTATATCCCATAAATTTACTTTTTACAAGGGTAGGAAATCAAATATTGTGTCATAATACAAGTCCGGATCTTTATCCTGAGATTGTGCATGTCCTGCTCCTTTTATTATAAGAAGCTCCTTTTCACAATTGGCTGCTTCATATAATTCTTTAGCCATTTCTACTGGTACAAATTGATCTTGGTCACCATGAATGAACAAAATGGGGATCTTGCTCTTTTTGACTGCTTCTAACGCTGATGCTTTGCGAATATTGTATCCACCTCTTAATTGAAGTACCAAATTTGCGCCATCCAAAATCGGAAACCCTGGCAAATGAAACCATTCTTTTAGCTGCTTTTGAAACATTTCGTAAACATTGGTGTATCCACAATCCGATACCACTGCTTTTACCTGCAAAGGAAGCACTTCTCCTGTCATCATCAATGCTCCTGCAGCTCCCATGGACTGTCCATGGATTACAATTTCTGCCTGAGAATCTCTCTTTAAAATTTCTTCTAACCATAACTGATTATCCAGTCGGTCTGTCCACCCCATACCGATAAAATCTCCTTCACTTTGACCATTGCAGCGCATATCCGGACATAGCACCTGATACCCTCTTTTGGCATACTCATATGCAATAGGATACATTTCCTCTTTCCACCCTGTATATCCATGGAGAAGCATTACCCATTTATGACTTGGTTTTTCTGTGAAAATCATAGTTCCCAGTAAACGATACCCATCCTTTGTCTGAAGTGATAAATCCTCCCACTTAACATTAGAAAGCCAGTCGTTAGTATTTTGAATAGATTTAATATGATTTTGTTCAATATCACTGGTATGTACCTGTGCTGCTACACTTTCCTCTGTAATGTCCGAAAACGCTTGTGTACGCTCCATCACCGCCGGTACAAGTGCCACGTCCACCAAACTATTACATAACAGAAAAAATATGATAATAACAAGAACGGGCAAAAATAGCAGTGCCCGTTTCCTGAATTTTCTTTTTCTTCTAGTTTCTTTTTGTCTTAACATTCCATTTGATTTCATTTCAATTTTTACAATCCTTTTTTAATCAGAGCTTTATTTTTAGTCACATTACTGATTTCCTTATCTTTTATTCTGTCTTTCCGCACATGTCTAACAACGAATATACGCAATTTTCTTGGTACGTTACACCATTTAAATTCTGATAATTTCTGTTCTTCCTGTCATTCCAAGTTATTCCATTCATATTAACGATAGCATAAATACAACTTTCATCATGTGTTACACCATTTTCATTAAAATAAGAAAAACTGTCCATATCGATTCCTCCTTTGCAGGTTGATACGATATAGCATTTCCTTCTTTTGATTTTAACATGTATGATAATATTTAATCAATTACTTTTTTGATAGTTCTTCAATCTTTTCACACTGTTTTTGGGGTGGCTTTTGACTGGTATCTCGTTCCTGTGACTTAATAGGAAGCTTCAAACATGTCTGAACCTCCTCCTATAGGCATAGATTGCCCATATGTTACTGAGATATCAATAATAAAACGTTAGAGTTGTAAAAGATATGACTTCTAGCTGAGTTATGGGTATTTTGAAATCAGATTTTGCTTTTCAAGAACAATCCCATGGGTTTTACTAGAAGTGAGTTGGCTTTTTCTACATTTTTTGTAACTATTCTTAATTGTTTGTATCTTGTTTCACTACTACTACTATTAAAGCATAAACAAGAGAATGCTCTATAACAGCAATAAACTACTTGTTAGCTATTTCTATACGTATCAAGTAGTTTATTCACACAATAAATCAATTCACTTGTCATGAATAACTCAATGAATTTAACTCCTGTTGATTTATCGGATGCGCTGCTTGGTAATTACAGAACTTGTCCTTGGTCTTTAACCAAATTTGATGTTCCTTTGTTTCATTCGGATTTTCGGAAATTCCCAAATAATCATATCTTGGATATTGCTTTATTAAAATCTTATTCTGTTCACAGAACCATTCTTCTATTTGATTTACATAACTATCTGAAAATATTTTTTTAATAGTCTATGGCTTCCTTTTTTCTTTCCTCTGTTAAAAAAACACTGCGGAAGCTAATTTTACTATTACTTCTCCACTTGCCATTATACCTGCTATCGTTGCTGCCGCCAACTGACCACCTGCAACCTGCTCTAATTCTTCTTCTGAAAGCTCACCGTTTTTACTTTCTTCCAAATAGCTTTTCATGATTTCCATAGAAACCTTGAATTCTTCAACAGAAACCTCTGCGTAATTCTTTGCTATCTCATAGAATTCTTCTTGACTCTTTGCCGCAACTAATTTCTCTACTGCTGCCTCATCTTTCATCATTTCATAAATCTTGTCGTTTAATTCTCCCTTTGGTGTGTACATATGTTTCCTCCTTTTAATTAAATAATCTCTCGGAATCTCTAAGCCAGTGTTTATAAGGCTTTCAGATTCTTTTTTTATAAAATCCCCCACTTTTTTATCAAAAACACTTGACAAATTCATCGAAAAATGCGGCGCTTTGCGCCAATTAATCAAAGTA
>JAVVUO010000011.1:0-68952 GCA_036653135.1 Lachnospiraceae bacterium | reverse complement strand
TTTCTCAAAAATCGGCAGATTGGTACTTTGGGAGGATTTAATTATTGCAGATTTACATTTTGCGGAAACTCAAGTATGGTTTTTTTATTTTACCGGTCTAGGTTCTTTCAATTCCACCAAAATAATATCCGGTCCTATTCTCACAATTTGCTTCCAAGGAATGATCAAATCATTTCCTTTTCCAAACATACCAAACATCCTTCCACATCCTGGAATGATAAGTGCACGCACACAGCCGGTACATTCATCGATCTCTACATCAATTACAAATCCAAGACATTTACAATTACAAATATTTATAACTTCTTTTTCTCTTAATTCACATATACGCATGATATCCCCCTGCCATATGATATGCGACAGGAGGATATTCGTGCTGATTCTATATGAAATTTAGGATAGGCTTGATTACTTATCTTAACGTAATCCATTGATTGGGTATTTCTTCAACAAATTTTTAAATAATATTTTTAGTGGCTACAATATTCACACCTGTACCTGCTACATTGTTTACAATAATATCTCCAATATGAACCGGTGCCTGCACCTTTACATCTTTTAGTGCTTTCATGCAATCGAATATTTTTCCTTTTGGAATATCACTTTGCGTTTTTACAGAAACAGCTGTAAGATTTCCACCTTCTACAATTACAGTGCTTGTTACAATTCTAGTTGGATTAGTTACTTCTTTTTTTGCATACACTTCTCCACGTTTACATGTATTTCCAGTAACCTTTACTACTTCACCTTGATTCATTTCAATGGTAAGTGGACAGCCCATGGGACATCCAATACAAATTAATTCTCTTGTTTCCATAATTTTACGCCTCCTCTATTTTAACAGTAATCTGGGAAAGATTTGGATAAGACATAAGCTGTTCTTTCTTTAATACCACTTCTTCCATCTCTCCTGGTGCTACAACTGGGCGTTTCTTATGAATAATGCGCTCATCATTTAAGTATACTGAAACATAACAATTTTTATATACATCACCAACGCGGAAACGAACTGTATGTTTTTCGTCCATTCTTGTGGGATTAATGGTCTTAGGCACTGTATAGCGAGCACCTTCTGTTGCGGTAATTGGAATGTCTATTCCCTCTGCTGTATGCTCAGCATGTTTAATATACTCTGCTGCATGTTTTCCTGCAGCTGATGCTTCCTCTGAAACAAAATCCACCAAATCATGTACATGTAATACATTGCCACATGCAAAAACACCTTCTATATTAGTTTCCAAACATTCATTTACCAAAGGACCTGAAGTAACTGGACTCATTGCAACTCCTAAATCTCTAGAAATTTCATTTTCCGGAATCAATCCACAAGATAACAATAAGGTATCACAAGTATAATGTTCTTCTGTTCCAGGAATTGGACGCCTATTCTCATCTACCTGAGCTATCGTAATTCCTTCTACTCTTTCTTTTCCTTCAATATCGATAACGGTATGGCTTAACTTCAATGGAATATCAAAATCATCTAGACACTGAACAATATTTCTCTTTAATCCACCAGAATATGGCAATAATTCAGCAACTACTTTAACCTTTGCACCCTCTAATGTCATTCTTCTTGCCATAATAAGTCCAATGTCACCAGAACCTAAAATAACAACTTCGCGACCTGGCATATAACCTTCCATATTTACCAAACGCTGTGCAGTACCTGCAGAATAAATACCTGCTGGACGATATCCTGGTATATTTAATGCTCCTCTAGAACGTTCTCTACATCCCATTGCTAATATTACAGCTTTTGCTTGAATTTCAATAAGACCTTCTTTACGATTCATTGCGGTTACTACTTTATTATCTGCAATATTTAATACCATTGTATTTAATTTATATTCAATCTTTTCTTCTAATAACTGAGCTACAAATCTTCCTGCATATTCTGGACCGGTAAGTTCCTCTTTAAATGTATGCAGTCCAAATCCATTATGAATACATTGGTTTAAAATTCCACCAAGTTCTTTATCTCTTTCTAATACCAAAATGCTTTCTGCACCATTTTTTTTTGCTGATACGGCTGCTGCAAGTCCTGCCGGACCGCCGCCTATAATTACGATATCATAATTTAACATTTTCTTATCCTCCTGGCTTTCCGACTATATTCTATCTTTATTAGTACCTACAATAATTTTAGACTCTCCACCAGATTTTGTGATTTCAGATGGATCCACACCACGTTCTCTCGCAAGAATTTCAATTGTTCTAGGAGAACAGAATCCAGCTTGACAACGTCCCATTCCGGCTCTTGTTCTACGTTTTACACCATCTAAGGATTTTGCTCCTAACGGTCTGTTAATTGCATCTATAATTTCACCTTCCGTAACCATTTCACAGCGGCAGATAATATTACCATATGCTGGTTTTTCTTTAATTAATTCTGCTTGTTCTTCCTTAGTTAACGTTTTTGGATCTAAAATTCCTTTTCTCGTTCCTACAAAATTAGGATTTGGCTGCGCATTTGTTAAATCTTTAATAATATCTGCTACCATTTTTCCAATTGCAGGTGCACTGGTAAGTCCTGGTGATTCAATTCCAGCACAATCAATAAATCCTTTTGCTCCATCTACCTCGCCAATATGGAATTCATGTCCATCTTCATGAGCACGTAAACCTGCAAAGGAAGTAATCACCTGACGAATCGGCAAGCCTTTTACTGTAGTTCCTGCTTTGTTTATTAATTCATCAATACCTTCTAATGTTGTATTGGTTCCTTCTTTATCTTCAATATCAATTGCTGTTGGTCCTACTAATGTATTCCCATGTACAGTTGGTGAAACCAGAACTCCTTTTCCATATTTACTTGGAAGCTGGAAGATGGTTTTTTCTACAAATCCTTCGGTTGCACGATCTAGTAAACAATAATCTCCGCGTCTTGCTGTTATATGTATTTTGTTATCACTTACCATGTTATGGAATAAATCAGCATACACACCTGCTGCATTTACCACATATTTTGTTTCAATGGTTCCTTGGTTTGTTTTGACATTCCAAGTTTCACCGTTTTTTTCAACTCCTGTTACTTCTGTATCAAATTTAAACTCTACGCCGTTGGTATTTGCATTTTCTGCAAGTGCAATGTTTAAACCAAACGGACATACAATACCACCTGTTGGTGCATACAGTGCCGCTACTACATCATCTGAAACATTTGGTTCAATCTCTCGTACTTCCTGCTGATTCAAGATACGTAATTCTTTTACTCCGTTTTTAACTCCTCTTTCATATAACGCTTTTAAGTTAGGAAGTTCTTCTTCATGTAAACACACTACTAGAGAACCATTTTTCTTAAAATGAAAATCAAGTTCATTGGAAAGTTCTTCCATTATTTGATTTCCTTCCACGTTTAACTTTGCCATAAGAGAGCCATTTTCTGCATCAAATCCTGCGTGAACAATTGCGCTATTCGCTTTTGAAGTTCCGCAGCATACATCTTCTGCTTTTTCTACCACACATATATTCAAATTATATCTGGAAAGTTCTCTTGCGGAAGCGCTTCCGGATACGCCTGCTCCAATAATTACTACATCATACATATCTTTCACCTATCCTTTTCTTTACTTCAATACTAAATTTTTGTATTTTAACATAAAATAGGCAATAACTACACTCCCCTGTTAGGGAATGTAATCATTGCCTCTCCTCATCTCTGCAATGCCATATTCTATTGACAGTACATATCCAAACTACTTACAATTCTACCATGGAATAATTCCGTATAAGAGTACTGCTGCAATTGCACCAATGATAGGTCCTACTAAAGTAACAATTCCGTATCCCCAGTTTGAGCTGCCTTTTCCAGGAATTGGAAGAATAGCATGTGCTAAACGAGGTCCTAAGTCACGGGCTGGGTTGATAGCATATCCTGTCAGTCCACCTAAAGACATACCGATTGATACGATAATACCAAATACAAAGAAGTAATTTAAGCCTACTGCAAAATCTCCAACCTGGCTAATTCCTTTGATTGCAAATACAAGTACAAATGTTCCAATTGCTTCACTAAGAATATTAAGAGGCATGTTTGCAATAGATGGTCCAGTACAGAACGCACCGCGTTTTGCATTCGGATCTTCTGTTGCGTCAAATTGTCCTTTGAATAAAATGTAGACAAGAATTGCTCCAAGGAATGCACCTGCAAACTGTGCAATAATATATCCAGGAACCAATGACCAAGACATACTTCCATCAACTGCTAATGCAATCGTTAATGCCGGATTAAAATGTGCTCCGGAAGCTGTTCCAAAGATAAATGCCGGTACCATAACTGCAAGACCCCAAGCTAATGTGATTTGAATTGATCCAGCACCCTTCATACCTGATTTATTTAATGTTACGTTTGCTACTACTCCATCTCCTAAAAGGATTAAAATCATTGTTCCTAAAAATTCTGCTATATATGGTAACATAATAGTTTCCCCTTTCTGCCTTCTCTATAATTGTTTGTATGATTAGTCTTCTTTTTCCCAGCCGTAGGAATACTTAACTGCTTTATTCCATCCTTTGATTCTAGCTGCTCTTTCTTTTTCTTCAATCTGTGGCTCAAATACAGCATCAATAGCCCAGTTTTTCAGAACTTCTTCTTTGTTTGCCCAATATCCAACTGCTAAACCTGCTAGATAAGCAGCTCCCATAGCTGTTGTTTCTACACACTGTGGACGATTAACAGGTGCATTGATAATATCAGCTTGTGTCTGCATTAAGTAATTGTTAGCACTTGCGCCACCATCTACCTTTAATGCACTTAATTCAATACCTGAATCTGCTCTCATTGCCTGTAATACATCATTTACCTGATATGCCAAAGAATCCAGTGTTGCACGGATAATATGATATTTATTAACTCCACGTGTAATTCCAACAATTGTTCCTCTTGCATATTGATCCCAATGAGGTGCTCCAAGACCTGTAAATGCAGGTACTACATAACATCCGTTGGTATCTTTTACTTTTTTAGCCATGTACTCAGAATCTGGTGAACTATCAATAATCTTCATTTCATCACGTAACCATTGAATAGCAGCTCCAGCTACGAAAATAGATCCTTCCAAAGCATAATTAACTTTACCATCTAATCCCCATGCGATAGTAGTTACTAAGCCATTTTTAGAAAATACTGGTTTTTCGCCGGTGTTCATCAGCATGAAACATCCTGTTCCGTATGTATTTTTAGCTTCACCTGCATTGAAACACGTCTGTCCAAACAAAGCTGCCTGCTGATCTCCAGCTGCTCCACCAATAGGAATAGCTCCGCCAAAGAATGATGGATCTGCTTTGCCATAAACGCAACTAGATGGTTTTGCTTCTGGAAGCATAGACTTTGGAATGTTTAATTCTGCTAAAATTTCATCGTCCCATGCTAAGCTGTTAATATTAAATAACATAGTACGAGATGCATTAGAATAATCTGTTACATGAACTTCGCCTTTTGTTAATTTCCAAATCAACCATGTCTCAACAGTACCAAAGAGGAGTTCTCCTTTTTCTGCTCTTTCTCTAACACCTTCTACATTATCCAGAATCCATTTTAACTTAGTTCCTGAAAAATAAGCGTCGATTACAAGTCCAGTCTTTTGGCGATAGGAATCTACCAGTCCTTTTTCCTTTAAAGTATCGCAATACTCAGATGTTCTGCGGCATTGCCATACAATTGCATTGTGTACTGGTTCGCCAGTATTCTTATCCCAAACAATAGTTGTTTCACGTTGATTTGTGATACCAATTGCTGCGATATCTGATGCAGTGGCCCCCACCTTCTGCATAGCTTCTACAGCAACTCCTAATTGTGTAGACCAAATTTCATTTGCATCATGTTCTACCCAGCCTGGTTTCGGGAAGTACTGTGTAAACTCTTTCTGAGCTACACTGCACATATCACCTCTTTCATTAAAAAGAATACATCTGTTACTTGTTGTTCCGGCGTCGAGCGCCATAACGTATTTTGCCATTGTAAAATCCTCCTCCGATTTACTTTTGATAATGTTATTTTAACTTTTTGGGTTCCATTTGTCATTAGACAATTCCACTCATTTGTACAATTTATCTTTCTTCTTTTAGCATCACACCTTTCTTATCAAATTTTAGGCCCTTAATGTAGTCTTTGGAGTCGAAATAACGAAAATTGTCCCCCCCACCGGCTGTAACAATGCACCAATACTTTGCACTGCATCTATAATATCAGCTTCTTCCGGTCCTTTTCTCATTGCCACACAATCTAATATAAAGTGACAGATAGATCTTGCCGTAAATCGTATTACCATATCATTTTGACTTCGTTCTCGTATAATTCGCTGTTTTACCTGTGGTTCTACCACTGGATAAATTCTCTCGATCATTCGTTCCCTGTCTATATTTTCCAATACTTTTCTTAAAAAGAAACGCTTCTCCTTAATAATGCTGATAACTCGACAAAACCATTCATCAAATTCTTCTTCTTCCTTATAAGTCACCAGTTTCAGAAAATCTTCATTGCACATCCATTCAATTACCCCATAAATATCTTGAAAATGATAGTAAAAGCTTTGACGTTTCATGTCCTTGCAGTCCATAATGTCTTGCACTGTAATCTTTCGTAATGGCTTTTCATGCAACATTTCCAGCAATCCATCTGCGATCTTCCTCTTGGTATTACACATAACATTTCCTCCTCACATAAACCATACATCTTGATTTGTAGTTGAAACTGAAATTGCTCCAGCATCCAATGCTTCGATAACATCCTCTTTATCCGTAATCAGCCCCCCGGCAATTACTGGTTGTGAACTGAGTTTGTTAATTTTCCGTATAATTTTTGGCATTACCCCTGGCAGGATTTCAATGAAATCCGCCTTAATCTGGTTCTTTTGCTTTTCAATGCTTTGGTACGCTCTAGAATCTAATACAAAAATACGGAAAACCGTAAACATGGACAACTCTTTGGCTCGATTAATCATATTCATTCTAGTCGAAATAATTCCATCTGCTTTTGTATTCTGTTTAATATAATCAACCGCTATTTCATGGGTATTTAATCCTTCTACTAAATCTATGTGAACTAGTGCAATTTTATCTGCTTGTTTTACCTGATTTACAATCTCTGCAATATTACACATATCTCCAAAAAGAATAAAAACAATTTTCACATCAGATTCTACACTTTTTTGTACTCCATTAAAGTCTTTCACAGCTGCAACCACTGGACAATCTGACATTGCATCATAAAATCTTTGATTCATCTTTTACCCTCAACTAAATGCCTGAAAACAGTAATAACTTCAAAAATAATATAAAAAAAAGCAAGGGGTATCAACAACATTTCTGTTGTATATCCCTTGCTCCATTCTCTCTAGGCATTTTCTCTCTTCAATTCGTTAACTACATCTTAGCACTTCCTACTATAAATTTCAAGTCTAGTTTTGTCGAAAAACAAATTATGTTTAATTATATCAAATTTGCCTTATGTTTTTTGTGCATTTTTCACTATTTTCAGCACTGTTTCAACTTATCATATAGTTCCTCTACCGTCTTAGTACCTAATACAATCTCATTCTCGTTAATAATTGTCATAGGAATTCGTTCAATCTTATACTGTTCTGCCAGCCAAGGATATAGTCTAGCATCAATCATGCGAGCTTCTACCATAGGCGACTCTGCTGCAATTCGCTGACAGGCAATGACTTGTTGTGCACAATGATGGCAGGACAATGATACCAATATCTTTATTTCTATCTTATGCGGCAGTTTTTGTATACTTTCCTTTAATTTTTTGTTTAAATCCTGTTTAGGACCTGCCGTATTATACAATGCAAAAATAAGGGAATTCATTTCTTTACCGCCGGTAACTCCATGAAAAGCTAGTCCTGTATATTGGCCATCCTTATAAATTGCCGTTGCCGGAAGCAATGTTGTGTCTATTTCCGGATATTGCTCCATTGCCTCGTCTTTTTCACAAAATTTTCCGGATATTTTCGGGCACATACCTTCTATATGACGAATCATGCCTGCCATCTCCTTGGAAGATGTTTCTTGAGGTTCCATCACGCATACTACTTCTATGTTCTCAGTCAATTTATCCAATACAGGCTTTAACTGTCCTTCCAATTCTTCTGTTATCAATGGACTTTTTTGTGGAATTCCTTCCTTTTCAATCATTTTATGCCTCCTATAGCATTCCCACTAAATCTAAGCTTGGGCTTATGGTTTCTTCTCCCGGCTGCCATTTTGCAGGGCATACCTGATCTCCATGTTCTTCTACAAATTGAGCTGCTTGAACTTTACGTAACAGTTCCTGTGCATTTCTTCCAATTCCCATGTCGTGAATTTCATATGCTTTTATCACACCTTGTGGATTAAGAATAAAAGTACCTCTTAGTGCCTGTCCAAGTTCCTCTACCAATACTCCAAACTGCCTTGCCAATACGCCTGCTGGATCTGCCAACATTACATACTTGATTTTTTTAATAGTATCCGATGTATCTGCCCATGCTTTATGGACAAAATGTGTATCCTCTGATACTGAATAGATTTCACAGCCTGTTTCTTGAAATTGTTCATAATAATCTGCTAAATCTCCCAATTCCGTGGGGCAAACAAAGGTGAAATCTGCTGGATAAAAGAACAATACAGACCAGTGACCTTTTAATTCCTCCTGCGTAACGTCTATAAAAGTTCCCTTTTGAAATGCAGATACTTGAAATGTTTCTATCTGCTTGTTAATCATATTTTCCATTCTTACTCCTTTCCGGAATATAGGATTCCGCTACCTGTTTCTTTGCTATTTCTATTATAATTTCTATTTCCATTAAAATCAACTCATATTTTACACCATTTTCTCTATTTTGTGCTTTTCTTCATACATTTTGTATTAGCTGTCAAAAATCGTTTCCTTTTTTTTCTTTTTCTCTTGCAACTTCAAGTTTCAAAAGGTATAATACAGTCACAACGGAGTATTTATTTTAGAAAACAGGACTAAATTTTATAGGAGGAAAGATCATGGAAAAGAAAAAATCAGATATTACCAACATGAATGGTGTTACTTCTGATGAAGATACCACTTGTGCTTTGGACGACATGAATTGTGTGGATAATAAAGATACCACATGCAGTTTTGTAGATATGAACTGTACTGAGGACGACAAAGAAGACACCACATGTAGTTACACCGATATGAACTGTACCGGTGACAACGATTAATATGCCCACTCTCTTTAAGACCATGAAGTCTGCTTTGCAGATGGAATGGTCTTTTTTCCATCTCTAAATTACTTTTATCACCTCTTTAGTAACATGTGTTAAAACACCCAGTATGATATCTGTCTGCAAAATACCAGTCTTTTGTTTATGTTCATTTACTGGTTTTTTTTATGTTCATTTGTATTTCTTTCTTTGCTCTGTTATAATAATATCGATTCAAAGTGAAGTACTATTTTCATTTATATTCAGATACTATATGGTAAGAAAGGGTAATACTATGCGCATCTGGTTTAAAATTTTTAAAGAGAACCATTTAATAAAAGATACTGTAATTACAGAAAATAATGAGGATACAAGAACACATAAACTATTTCATGCATTAGATATGGTCTGTTATGAATTTGATTTAAGCAAACCCTTATGGTTAAATTCCACAACCACAGAATTTAAGCATCATGGCAAAGCTCGCTTTTATCAAGATAATTTTATAGAAGAGATTGATTTTGATTTTTTAGAAATTCATGTAATTGAAGAGTGAATTGATGAGTGAATTGAGGAGTGACATTATGGAAAAGGGTCGTTTGAGATCATTTATCTGCGCTGTCTGTTCACTTCATACATGAGAAGTGTGGCTGCAATTGCTGCATTTAACGACTCTACGTTGCCTTCCATGGGAATACGAATATAAGTGTCTGCCAATTCAGCCACTTCATTGCTAAGACCATTTCCTTCGTTTCCAATTAAAAAGCCACAAGCTTTGGTGTAATCTGGTTGATCATAAGATAATGTGCCTTTTAAATGAGCTGCATACAGTGACACACCTTCTTGTTTCGCATTAGTAATTACTTCTGTAAAATCCTTTGCCATATAAAATGGTACACGGTAAATTGAGCCCATGGTAGCGCGAATGGTCTTGGGGTTAAAAATATCTACTGTACTGCTATTCATAATCACTCCTGTAATTCCTGCCCCTTCCCCCGTTCGTATCATAGTTCCTAAATTTCCGGGGTCTTGAATACTCTCTAATAGAAGTAAATGTGGTGGTTTCTTCTTTTCCTGTTGTTTCAATATCTCTGCTAAGGAATATTGAGGCATTTTTATCAAGCATAAAATTCCCTGAGGTGTTTGTGTATCACTGATTGTGTTAAAAATAGAATCTTCTACCACTTCATACGCATAATCTTGTAGTAATTCTCGGTGCTTGATTGTTTTTAAAAATGACTCTGCTACATAAACTGCCTTAATCCACATTTTGGGCGCTTCTAAAAACATTTTAATTCCTTCTACTACAAAAACTCGCTGTTCACAGCGAGTTTTTGACTTTTTATTTAACTGTACAATCTGTTTCATTTGTTGATTTTGAGAACTTGTTATCATAATTTCCTCTCAAAGACTTAGGTTTCTGCAAACTTCAAACTGATATTCCGGAATCTGCTTCTCCATTGCCAAGGCTTCATCAATATCAAAATCTACAAAGTCACCATGACGGTATCCTACCACACGGTTAGACTTTCCTTTGCATAATAAATCTACTGCATATGCTCCCATAGTAGATGCATATACACGATCCTTGCAAGTAGGGCTTCCACCACGCTGCATATGACCTAAAATAGTTGCACGAGTCTCTACACCGGTTGCTGCCTCAATACGTTTTGCCATACTCGCAGAATGTCCAATTCCTTCTGCATTCACTACAATATGATGCTTCTTTCCACGCTTACGGTTAGAAATAATATTATTCACTAATTTTTGTTCATCATAATCATATTTCTCAGGCAGTAAAATATCTTCTGCACCATTGGCAATTCCACACCATAATGCAATATATCCTGCACCACGTCCCATTACTTCAATAATGGAACATCTTTCATGAGAAGTAGAAGTATCACGTACCTTGTCTATGGCTTCCATTGCCGTATTTACTGCTGTATCAAATCCAATGGTATATTCTGTACAGGCAATATCTAAATCAATGGTTCCTGGAAGACCAATGGTATTGATTCCAAGAGCTGCTAATTTTTGTGCACCTTTAAAAGAACCATCTCCTCCGATTACAATTACTCCATCTATACCGTGCTTTTTACAAATCTCTGCACCCTGCTGCTGTCCTTCTGCTGTTGTAAATTCCGGACATCTTGCAGTCTGTAAAATAGTACCGCCACGCTGAATAATATCAGAAACATTCTTTGCTTCCATTTCTATAATTTCTTCCTGAAGTAATCCTGCATATCCGCGCTTAATTCCTTTTACTTTCAGTCCTCTTGCAATTCCCTGTCTAACAACTGCACGAATTGCCGCATTCATTCCGGGCGCATCTCCACCACTGGTAAGTACACCTATTGTGTGAATCTTGTCTGTCATGACCTTACCCTCCTAATTTTCTATTCTAAATTTATATTTTTTTTCAGTCTATTACAGTTTAATCTCTTTTGCCTAGATTTTCAATGTTCTTTTCTACAACTTTTACATTCTTTTTGCCCAAAAAGTTGGTCAAATTGTTCACCAGTTCGGGAACGATACCAATATTGCGGCTACTTGGCAAACGTTTCATTAACTTTCCCTGGCTAATGTATATGACAACGCTGTCTTTTCCATCACTATTATGCAATTTTTCAAATATTTCTTCTTCCTTTTGCGTATACTCCTCTAGCGTATCAAATTGCAGCCATAATTCTTTTTTGGTATCTTCAAAGGAATATATTTTCTCACAAATCAACTTTCCATTTTTTTCTTCTTCTGTGGACACTCTTCCTCGAATAAAAACTTTGTCGTCAATATTCAAAAGATGGCTGTTTTTTTCATAATCCTTGGGAAAAATAATAATTTCCAAAGTACCTACCAAATCTTCCAGTGTAATAAATGCCATGGTTTTATTATTTTTTGTATATTTAATAGTTTTATCCACAATCATGCCACCTACTATTTCTTTCGCACCATCTGTTACTTTTGTCTCACCTGTTTCTTCATCTAACAAGAAATCTGTGGTGAGTTTTGAAATATTTCTTCGCCATTTTTCTTCATATTCTTCTAAGGGATGTCCACTGATATAGACACCCAAAACTTCTTTTTCAAATCCTAGATACATTTCCTTGGCATACTCTCCTACTTTGGGCATCTTGACCTCAAATTCTGATTTTTGGTCTTCGCCTGCTAAATCAAAGAGTGTGAGTTGTCCTGCCATGGTATTCTTTTTGTCCAAAGCAATGGCATCCATCATTCCTGTGTATACCATCATGCACTGCTTTCTTGTTCCACCTAAATGGTCTAATGCACCTGCTTTTATGAGATTTTCCACTACACGTTTATTAATTTCTCGATCAGACATACGTGTGAGAAACTCTTTTAAACTGACAAATTCTCCGCGTTCTTGTCGTTCTTCGCAAAGCTTTTCAATAAATGTCTGGCTTACACTTTTAATGGCAGCCAGTCCATAGCGAATACCATGACCCGATACAGAGAATCCACCAATCCCCTGATTTACACTGGGAGGAAGTACCTGAATTCCCATTTGACGGCAAGTGAGAATATATTCCGAAACTTTACCAGAATTGCCCATAACGGAACTCATAAGAGCCGCCATATATTCCACTGGATAGTAATGTTTTAAGTACGCTGTCTGATAAGAAATTACTGCATACGCTGCTGCATGTGATTTATTAAAAGCATATTTTGCAAAATCTATCATATCATCATAGATTTTATTGGCTACTTTTTCATCTATTCCTTTGCTGACGCATCCGGGCACTTCCTCTTTGGGATTGCCATATACAAAATTATGACGTTCCTCTTCCATTACAGATGTCTTTTTCTTTGACATAGCTCGACGCACCATGTCACTTCGCCCCATGGTGTAACCTGCTAAATCACGTACAATCTGCATAACCTGTTCCTGATATACAATACAGCCATACGTAGGTGCTAGAATTGGCTCTAATTGAGGACAGGCGTATACAATAGAATTTGCGTTGTTCTTCCCCTTAATATAGGAAGGAATGAAATCCATAGGGCCTGGACGATATAGGGATATTCCTGCAATAATATCCTCTAAACTCTGAGGCTTTAATTCTTTCATAAAGCTTTTCATACCAGCACTTTCTAACTGAAAGATTCCTTCCGTTCGCCCTGTTCCCAACGTATCTAGTACTTTTTTATCATCATAGTCAATCTGATCCATATCCAATTTGATTTGCTGGCTATTTTCAATTAAACCTAACGCTTTTTGAATTACTGTTAAATTACGAAGACCTAAGAAATCCATTTTCAGTAATCCTAGTTCTTCCAATGTAGTCATTACATATTGCGTGGTAATCGAACCATCCGATGCTCTAGATAAAGGTACAAACTCATCTACTGATTTGGAACTTATGACTACTCCTGCTGCATGCATAGAGGTATGCCTTGGTAATCCTTCTAACCGCTTTGACATATCAATTAGTCTTTTTACCCGTTGATCCGACTCATACATCGTGCGTAATTCCGGATTCATCAATAATGCCTTATCTATGGTAATTCCAAGCTCTGTTGGAATCTGTTTGGCTATGCGATCCACATCATTATAAGGCAAATCCATTACACGCCCCACATCTCGAATAACTCCTCTTGCTGCCATGGTACCAAATGTTACAATTTGTACGACTCGATCCTTTCCGTATTTTCTACTTACGTAATCAATCACTTCCTGACGACGTTCTACACAAAAATCAATATCAATATCCGGCATGGTTACACGTTCTGGATTTAAAAAACGCTCAAAAATCAAATGATATCGATCTGGATCAATATCTGTAATAGCCAATGTATAGGATACAATACTTCCTGCTGCACTTCCTCGTCCTGGGCCTACTGCAATCCCCTGCTTTCTTGCATAGTCAATAAAATCCCATACAATCAGGAAATAATCTACATAACCCATCTGTCTTATCACGTTTAACTCATACTCCAGCTGTGGCTTTAATTCTTTTTGTTTTTCCACAGAATAACGTTGTGCAAATCCTTTTTCGCATAGTTTATTTAAATACTCCCAGGAAGTAATACCATGAGGCACATCATATTGGGGTAGTTTTAACACACCAAATTCAATTTCCAATTCGCATCTGTCTGCAATTTTTTGTGTATTTTCCAAAGCTTGCAATGCATAGGGAAACAATTCTTTCATTTGTTCTTCTGATTTTACATAAAATTGTCCGCCTTCATAACGCATACGATTTTCATCTGATAATTTCTTCCCAGTTTGAATGCAGAGCAGAATATCATGAGAATCTACATCTTCTTCATACGTATAATGTACATCATTGGTAGCTACCAGCTCTATACCAGTATCCTGACTTAGCCGCATTAATTGCTGATTCACATTTTTTTGTTCTGGTATTCCATGATCTTGCAATTCCAAAAAATAGTTGTCTTTTCCAAAGGTAGTTTCATGCCACAAAGCGGCTTTTTTGGCATCTTCATAATTTCCCCGAGATAATAGTTTTTGCACTTCTCCTGCCAAGCAGGCACTTAAGGCAATAATTCCTTCATGATAATGCTCTAACGTTTCCTTGTCTACACGAGGTTTGTAATAATATCCTTCGGTAAAACCACGAGATACAATCTTCATTAGATTGTGATACCCCTGTTGGTTTTGTGCCAGCAAAATCAGGTGATAATATCGTTCTTCGCCTTCTATTTTTTCACGGTCAAAACGAGAGCCCGGTGAAACATAGACTTCGCAGCCTAGTATGGGTTTAATACCTGCTGCTTTTGCTGCACGATAAAAATCAATTACCCCATACATAACACCATGATCGGTAATAGCTGCACTATTCATCCCAAGTTCTTTTACTCTTTGTACATATTCTTTTATTTTGTTGGAACCGTCCAGTAAACTATATTCTGTATGGACGTGTAAATGTGCAAATGACATATATCATCTCCTGTTTTCCTGTTTCAATTATAATACTTTCGATAAAAATTCCTGTAATCTTTTATTTTTAGGATGTTCAAAAAATTCCTGAATTCTCTTTTTGCCCTTATGGGCTTTGTATAAATATACACGTCGGTGTATACTATAACATATTTTTCACCTTCTTAAAAGAGATAGCGTTAAAAATTCTATTGATTTTTAATTACTGTACTGTTACAATGGTACAATAATCAAAATTACTTTGCTCCATCACATTTTAACATAACAATTCAGAAAGGACTATGCTATGATAAAAAATGTTTTTCAAAAAATTGGACGTATTCTATTTTGTCTGCTTCCTGTTTTACTTGCAATGGCAATTCAGTTAATGATAATCGTTCCTGCAATGATATTCAAAATAGTAACCTTGGTACTTTCGAATCCTTCTATTTTTTCAGATATGGATTCCTATATGAATGCTATTTACAGTTCTATGAATACTGAGTTTATAACTGGATTATCCGCACTTTATGCCACGATTGCAGCTTTTGCCTTAGGTTTTTGGTACTGGAAAAAGTTTGCTCCTAAAAAGAGCTGCAAACGGCATTTTAATCAGCTTTTTCATCCTAACATGATAATAGGGCTACTTTTTTTAATGGCAGGGCTGCAATATCTTTCCGGTTACATTGTCAATTTAGTTTCTGTCATTCATCCCGCTTGGTTTCACACGTATGAAACGTTAATAACTAGTTTGGACTTTGAACATGTTACTTTCCTTCTTGCCCTGTATTCTGTCATCATTGCCCCCATTAGTGAGGAATTGATTTTCCGTGGTGTTACCATGCATTATGCCATAAAAATAATGCCTTTTTGGATTGCAAATATTTTTCAGGCCTTCTTGTTTGGTGTTTTCCATGGAAATGTAGTACAGGGAGTATATGCCTTTGTGGTAGGGCTGTTTTGTGGTTATATCTGCTACAGGGGTGGCAGTATTTATCTCTCCATATTGTACCATATGCTGTTTAATCTATGGGGTGTCTTTGCATCCACAATCATGACGTACAGTGGAACTTCTATTCTCGTTCACGGATTGATTTTTATCGTTACCATAGTCATCTTGGCACTGGGATATCACATCTATACCGATGGATGTAAACGACGTAAACCAATTGCTGTTTCTATTGCTGTGGATTCTGCTATGGATTCTGATCTTGATTCTGATGTGGATTCTAATGTGGATATCTCTGAAACAGAATCTATGAAACAGAAATTTACAGAATAATATAAATTAATTCATCATAAAATCATAAAAATTGACTGTAATGCCAGAACACTGGTATTACAGTCAATTTTATGATTTCAAATGCAATTCTATATGATTACACATTAAAACGGAATAAAATCACATCTCCGTCTTTTACCACATATTCCTTGCCTTCTAAGCCTACCAAACCTTTTTCTTTCGCTGCTGAAAGAGAGCCGCAATCTAGCAAATTCTGATAATTTACTACTTCTGCACGAATAAAACCACGTTCAAAGTCTGTATGTATCTTTCCTGCTGCCTGAGGTGCCTTGGTTCCTATTTTAATAGTCCATGCACGAGTTTCGTCTTCTCCGGATGTTAAATAGCTAATGAGTCCCAGTAAACTATAACTTGCCTTTACCAACTTCTCAAGACCAGATTCTTTTAAGCCCAGTTCTTCTAAAAACATTGCTTTTTCTTCTTCATCTAGTTCTGCAATTTCTTGCTCGATCTGCGCACAGATTACAAATACTTCACAATTTTCTTCTGCTGCATTTTTTCGTACTGCTAAAACAAAGGGATTACCTGCTCCATCATCTGGTAAATCTTCTTCTGTTACATTTGCCGCATAAATTACCGGTTTTGCTGTTAGAAGGTTATAGGATTTAAACCACTCTTCTTCCTCTTCCCCTTCCGGTTCAAAGGTGGCTGCTAGTTTTCCTTCTTCCAAATATGCCTTAATTCTTTCCAATAACTGCAATTCCTTAGTTAAGGTCTTGTCCATTCTAGCACCCTTGCTGCTTTTGGCAATTCTGCGCTCCAAAATTTCAATATCAGAAAATATCAATTCCAAATTAATAGTTTCAATATCTCGAATAGGGTCAATACTTCCATCTACATGTATAATATTGGTATCTTCAAAACAGCGCACCACATGCACAATAGCATCAACTTCACGAATATTGGATAAGAACTGGTTTCCCAAACCTTCTCCCTTACTAGCCCCCTTTACAAGACCTGCAATGTCCACAAACTCAATGACTGCAGGTGTGACTTTTTTGGATTGATATAAATCTCCTAATTTTTTTAATCTTTCATCTGGTACTGTTACAATTCCTACATTAGGGTCAATGGTACAAAAGGGATAATTAGCTGACTCTGCTCCTGCCTTAGTTAAGGAGTTAAACAAGGTACTTTTTCCTACGTTTGGCAACCCCACAATTCCTAATTTCATATTTTTTCCTCCAACTTATTTACTATCTATTTTCTTATCTCTTGATTCTACCATAATTAAAATACCACTTTCAAAAGAAATTTCTCCTTCTTCCTCTTGAATTTCATTGCTGACCCCAAGGGAATGGAAACATTCTAATTCATATTGAAACAAAGGATACTTAAATCCTTTTAAGGTCAATCCAGTTACTCTTGGTGTAAAGGGCAATAATGAAACATAATCTCCGAATTGCTGAGTTTTGGAAATGGTGTAGTTTTCTTTTAGTAATCGCACTCGATTGTAAGCATCTATCATGAAACAGCTTACTCCAGCTTCCATTGCCATACCTAGCAATTGAATATTTCCCAATACATGATCCATTCTTGTTCCACTGGCACCTAAAAGATGAAGTTCTTGCCCTCCTTCCTTGATTGCCGTACGAATAGCAAGTTCCGTATCTGTTTCATCTTTTTCGGGTTCAAAATGTAAAATGCGAATATTGGGTTGGCTTTGAAACCATGCTAAAATCTCAGGATTAGCTGAATCAAAATCTCCTACAATACAGTCCGGTGTTTGTCCAGTACGATAAAAAAATTCCATTCCCCGGTCTACTGCAATGGTATATTCATAATGATGTTTTTTAATAAATTCTAGCGCAAAATCATCCTCTATGGTTCCACCTGTTATAATTAAAATTCTCACTATTTTCTCCTTTATTTACCCATTAATTCTAATAATTCTGTTACATTTTCCATTACATTCCCACGAAAAACAGCACTGCCTGCCACAATAACATTAGCACCTGCCTGTACAATTTCAGTCACATTATGTGACGTAATTCCGCCATCTACTTCAATGTCGATTTTTAACTTTTTATGTTCTATTCTCTGTTTCAAATCGCAAATCTTATCTGTAACATAAGGGATATAAGTCTGCCCTCCATATCCGGGGTTAACGCTCATTAACAACACCATATCAAGTTTTGGCAGAATGTATTCCAAAACACTTAAGTCCGTAGCAGGATTTAACGCAACTCCTGCTAGTATTCCCTGCTCTTTAATTTTAGAAATAGTACGGTCTAAATGGGTGCAGGCTTCTGCATGTACGGTAATAATATCAGCTCCGCATTCGGCAATTTCCTGAATATAACCAATAGGTTCTTCCACCATAAGATGTACATCAAAAATCCGCTCCGTACAAGGACGTATGGAACGGATTACCGGCATTCCAAAAGAAATACTGGGCACAAAATGCCCATCCATTACATCAATGTGCACGTATTGAGCTCCTGCTTGATCTATTAATTGTACTGCTGTTCCAAGTTGTGCAAAGTCTGCTGCTAAAATAGACGGTGATAAGCACTTCATATGTGTCTCCTTCTCTTATTATTCAGATATACGGTCTGAATTAATATTTTTTAGTATTTTTCAATTCTTCATAAATCATCTTATAATTTTCATAGCGAACTGCGCTTATCTTATGTTCTTCTAGTGCCTGTTTCACACCGCAATCCGGCTCCTGAATATGATTACATCCCTGAAATCTGCAATATTTTTCATATTTTACAAATTCTCTAAAATACTCTTTTAGTTCTTCCGCTTCAAATCCAGTTAAATATAAGGAACTAAATCCTGGTGTATCCATAATGTAAGTATTTTCTTTGATGTGAATCAATTGTGTATGACGTGTAGTATGCTTTCCACGTTCTATTTTCTCACTGATGCTGCCTGTTTCCATCTCTATTTCCGGTTGAAGTAAGTTAATCAAAGAAGATTTCCCAACACCAGATGGACCTGCTACTGTTGTGGTTTTTCCTTCTAATACAAGCTTTAGTTCTTCCAATCCTTCTTCTGCTCTCGCGCTAGTAAATAAAATCTTATACCCACAACTTTCATAAATAGTTCTCAAACGCTTCCATTCTTCTGTTGTGGCTAAGTCACTTTTATTAAAGCAAATCACTGTTTCTAAGTCCTGTGCTTCCATCATTATCAGAAAGCGATCTAGCAAATTAAAATTAGGTTTTGGCTTATTAACAGAAAAAATAACCATAGCCTGATCAATATTAGAAACCGCAGGACGAATCAACTCATTTTTTCTATCTAAAATAAGTCGCATATTCCCAGTATGCTCTGCTTCACTGAGAATATCAATCTCTACATTATCTCCCACCAAAGGCTTGATTTTTTCTTTGCGGAAAATTCCCTTTGCTTTACATTCATATATTCCGGCTTCCATCACATGAACGTAATAGAAACCGGCAATTCCTTTTATAATTTTTCCCTGCATGTATTCTTCCCGCCAAGTCTTTTCCCTGGACTTAATTCTTTGTGAATGCAATTCCTTCCAGTTTGCTTTGCTTTTTCTGTGGAACCGCTACTCCTGCTTCATCCGTAGAGGTCCATTCCCAATCAATTACAAAATATCCCTGACTACAATTTTCAATATTTCCCTGATTTATTACAAATGGAAATGAAGTTGCTGTCCATGAATTGATTCGTTCTTCGCCTCCTGCCTTATATAGGCTGATTGTTGCTTTGATTCCGGTGGCATTGGTTGGAATTTCACTTAATTTTGGAACAGAATAATTGCTCAGAGAATAGGTCTCGATTTTCTTGCCAAGACTAACCGTAAGGGTTACATTGGTTCCTGGAAGCACAAACTGTCCTTCTGGCTCGCTCTGACCACAAACAGAACCTTCTGGCACGGTATCACTATAATCTGAATTAACATTGGTAACAGACAATTTCAATGCTTCTAAAGCTGCTTTTGCTGCTGCTTCTGTCTGACCTAGTACACTTGGCATTTTAACTGCCTCCTGTCCACGGCTTAGAATTACCATAACAGTATCATTTTTCTTTGCCTTAGTGTGTGCTTCTGGTGACTGTGAGATTACATTTCCTTCCGCAATATCGTTATTATATGCATAGTCAAAAGTAACCTTTAACTCTGCTGCTTTTAGTTTACTTTCCGCTGCTGCCTTATCTAAATTACCTACATCTGGTACATCAAATTCTCCTGCACCACTGCTAAGTATCACTTTAATCGTAGAATTCTTCTCTACTTTATCTCCCTTATTTTTACTTTGGGAAACAACCTGACCCTCTGGATATTCTTCCGAAGATTCTGTACCACCGTTGGAAATTCCAAGACCTACCGCGTGTAATGCTTTCTTAGCTTCCTCATAAGTCATGCCCTTTACATCAACCATATCTACTGTCTTGGCTTCTTCTTGAGTTGTAGGGTCCTTTACCGGTTCTTTTTTATCCTTAGTATTAAATTTAAAATCACCAATCAAAGTAACCCCAATGTAAATAACTATCATTACAATGACAACAGCTGCTACAATTCCCATAATGGTAACTGCTTTTTCCATTTTAGGATTAAGAAATCCACTTTCCTCTTCCTCATCCAAATTCTCATTCTCATCTTCCTGATTTGGATCATAATATATTTTACCCGTTTGTTCCTTGATTTCTTCTACTTCTTCCGGTTTCATAATTCTAGTTTTTTCTTGTTGCCCCAAGGGAACCATTACTACAAAATCTTCCTCCGGATAAATAAGTACTTTTTTCAAATCTACCATTAAGTCACTAATGGACTCATATCTGCGATCTGGACTTTTTTGGGTACATTTTAATATGATTTTTTCCATACTAATGGGCAAATCCGGTGCATAAGCACTTGGAACAATCATTTCTTCCTGCAAATGCTGAATTGCTACTGCCACTGTAGATTCTCCATCAAACGGTACACGGCCTGTTACCATTTCATACATTACAATTCCAAGGGAATAGATATCACTCTTTCTATCTACGAATCCATTCCTTGCCTGTTCTGGTGATGCATAATGCACCGAACCCATTACATCTGAATTAATGGTATTGCTGCTTGCAGCTCTTGCAATTCCAAAATCCGTTACCTTTACTTTACCCTCTGTGGAAATAATAATATTCTGTGGCTTAATGTCCCGGTGGATAATATTTTTATTATGTGCTGTTTCAATTCCTCTGCCTACCTGAATAGCAATGCTAACTGCTTCTTTAAAGGATAATTGCCCTTTTTTTTCAATGTATGTCTTAAGGGTAATTCCTTCTATGCACTCCATTACAATATAATATAATCCATTTTCACTTCCAACATCATAGATATTTACAATATTGGGATGTTCTAATCCCGCTGCTGACTGTGCTTCTGTTCTAAATTTTGTTACAAAATTGACATCCTCTGAAAACTCCTGCTTTAGTACTTTAATTGCCACGAACCGTCCCAATGTATGATCTTTTGCTTTATATACATCTGACATCCCGCCTGTTCCTATTTTTCCTACAATTTCATATCTGTCTGCCAGATAAATTCCTTCTTTTAACATATCTTCACCTCACTGGAAAATGGTTCCATTACAACTATTGTAATATTATCATTACCGCCGTTTTCATTGGCTGTTTTCACCAATATATCGATACCTTCTGGTGTATTTTCTGTTTCCTTTAAAATGCGAAAAATCTCTTCATCTTCTATCATGTCCGTTAATCCATCTGAGCATAATAAGACACGATTTCCTTCTTTTAGTTCTACCTCAAAGAAGTCAACTTCTACTTCTCTTCCCCCTCCTACGGCTCTGGTTATAATATTTTTATCTGGATGCACCCTTGCTTCTTTAGAATTTATTTCACCTCTACGTACCATTTCCTGTACGAAAGAGTGGTCTTTTGTAATTTGTTCTAATGTGTCCTCAATCATATATAAACGGCTGTCTCCCACATTCGCCACATGCAGCACGTTATCTATCACAGTGGCAATTACTACCGTGGTTCCCATTCCTTCTAAATCAATGTCCGTTTTTGCTTTTTCTAATATGGCTTCATTTGCTTTTTGTACTGCATTTTTAATAATGGTCACCGGTGCTGTTTCAGTACTGTTTTGTACTGATTTTACAATTGTCTCCACTGTATAGCGTGAGGCATAATCCCCTGCATTATGACCACCCATTCCATCTGCTAAAATGCACAGATTGGGTAAATTTCCAACTGGAGATTCACTAACATATACATAGTCCTGGTTCATTTCCCGTTTTTTCCCCTTATCCGTTATGGAAAAAGTCTTCATGTTTTCGCCTACCTTTCTAAAAAACGTTTCCTCAATTGTCCACAGGCACCATCTATATCTCGGCCCATTTCCCTTCTTATAGTAACATTTATTCCGTATTTTTCAAGTTTATTTTTAAAATTTGAAATAACAGTAGGATTTGACTGCACGTAATCACGCTCTTTAATGGGATTTACCGGAATTAAATTCACATGACAATTCATGCCTTTCAGTAATGTTGATAGCTCTCGTGCATCTTCTCCGGTGTCATTCACACCTCCAACCAAGCTGTATTCAAATGTAATTCTTCTTCCTGTCTGTTCAAAATAATATTCACACGCTTCTATTACTTCATGAATATTATATTTATTTGCCACCGGCATCAATTCTTTTCGCTTTTCCTGAGTGGAGGCATGTAGGGAAAGTGCTAGCGTAATTTGAAGTTTTTCTTCTGCAAGTCTTCTCATTTGAGGCACAATTCCGCAAGTGGATACCGTAATATTACGCTGACTGATATTAAGACCAAATTCATCTGTTAATAAATAGATGAATTTTAGCAGATTATCATAATTATCCAAAGGTTCTCCGGTTCCCATTACTACTACATTGGATACTCGTTCTTTGGTATCCTCCTGAATTCGGTAAATTTGGTCTAACATTTCTGCTGGAGTTAGTCCTCTAACCAGTCCGTCTAATGTGGAAGCACAGAATCTGCACCCCATTTTACAGCCTACCTGAGAAGAAATACATACACTGTTTCCATGCTGGTACTGCATCCATACACTTTCTACCATATTTCCATCTGCTAATGCAAATAAATACTTTCTGGTACCATCTAGTTTGGATTCTTGCATTTCTATCTTCTTTAATGTTGTGAGTTCGCAGGTATTAATTAAGTTTTCTTTTAATTTTTTTGAAATATCTGTCATTTCTTCAAAAGATGAAACATGTTTGCAGTGAAGCCATTTATAAATCTGTTTCCCACGAAACTGTTTTTCTCCCAATGTAACCAAAAAATCATTTAGTTCTTTTTGATTCATTGATTTAATGTCTGTATTTTCCATATATTTTCCTTATTTTTCACTTTGTTTTCGTACCAGACGTGCTAAATAAAATCCATCATTTTCTCCGGATTTTGGAAGTACCTGCTGCTGACGTTCCAACAAGAAGTCTGGATGTTCTTTTAAAAACCAATTGACATTTTCTTCATTCTCTTTGGGATTGATGGTGCAGGTGCTATACATCAGTATGCCTCCCGGCCTAACATAATTTTGAACATTATGTAATATCTCTTTTTGCAGGGCTGTTAATTCTTCGCAAATCTTTTCGCTCATCTTATATTTAATATCTGGTTTCTTCCCTATTACTCCAAGACCGGAGCATGGTAAATCTGCAATTACAATATCTTTTTGTCCTATTTCCTTGGAATATAAGATTCTGGCATCTGATTGTTGTGCCTGAATATTGGTAAGGTGACATCTATTTATATTTTCCTGAATAAGTGCTACCTTATATTCTGTTAAATCACAAGATGTTACCATTCCAGTTCCTTTTAATAACTCTGCCACATGAATACTTTTTCCACCAGGTGCACCACAAACATCCAGCACCTGTGCATTTGCTTGTGGGTTTGCCCACAGTGCTACCTGCATAGAACTTACATCCTGAACATAAAAAAGACCTTTTTCAAATGCCGGAATGCTTCCTAAGAAATCATATCCTTCTATATGAAGAGCGTTTGGAATTTCTCCATGAGGTGTCACCATAATTTGTTCTGCTTCTAATTCCTGAATCAGTTTTTCTGGAGTAGTGAGCATAGTATTAACCCGAATAGAAGTTTTTCTAGGTACAAGGAATGATTGCAGTATCTCCTCTATCTGGTCTAAAGAATATTGCTTTTGCCACAATTTTAAAATCCATTCCGGCATAGAATACGTAATAGACAACCAAGTAAGAGGTTCCTTTTCTCTATTTGGCATGGAGATTTCCTCTAGATTTCTGCTGATATTGCGTAGTACGCCATTGACAAATCCTTTTAAATTTTGAAATCCTTTTTTCTGCGCTAATTTTACTGCTTCATTACAAGTAGCTGACATCGGCACAGAATCCATATACTTTAATTCATACACACTACTTCTTAAAATGCAGCGAATCACCGGTTTCATTTTATTTACTTTTATCTTAGAAAACTGATTAATTACATAATCCAAATACATCATATGTTCCAAAGTTCCATCACACACTCTAGTTAAAAAGCTTCTTTCCTGCTTTTCTAAGAACTGATATTTATCCAATGTATTTTTTAGGGCAATATGGCTGTATTCTCCATCTCTAGTGACTTCTAGTAAAATATTTAAAATCAGCTCTCGTACGTTGACTCCTTTAGTCATCATCCCGTCCTCTTCCGCCAAACAAAATAAGCAATCTAAGGAGTTGTAAAATGGCTGCCGCCGCTCCTGCCACATAGGTTAATGCTGCCGCTCCTAGCACCTTTTGCGTTCCTTTTAATTCTTCCTCTCCTAATATTCCGCTATCTCCTAGAATACGTATCGCACGATTAGAGGCATTAAATTCTACTGGAAGTGTTACCAGCTGAAATAGTACTGCAAGAGAAAAACAGATA
Source organism: Lachnospiraceae bacterium (assembly GCA_036653135.1). Lineage (GTDB taxonomy): Bacteria > Bacillota > Clostridia > Lachnospirales > Lachnospiraceae > Petralouisia. The sequence goes on along the minus strand of JAVVUO010000011.1, from coordinate 43,721 downwards.
ATGCCAAGATTTGTAATAAAACTTCCTGTGTTACTGGTGATAAACATACCAATAATAATCAATGGCCACGCCATAGTAGAACCAATATTTACCAATGGTACAATGGCTCCTCTTATAGTAAGTGGTACATAGTTATTCTGGTGCTGAATAGCATGACCGCACTCATGCGCTGCCACTCCGACTGCTGCTACGGAAGCTGAGCCAAAGGTGCTATCTGATAATCTTAATACTTTATTTTTGGGATCGTAATGGTCAGTTAAATTACCTGAAATATGCTGCACAGATACGTCAAAAATACCCGCAGAATGTAAGATACGCTCTGCTGCTTGTGCACCTGTCATGCCTGACCTGCTGCGTACTTTGTCATATTTATGGAAGGTACTCTTTACTCTTGCAGAAGCTGCAAAACAAATTACAGCACCAATGAGTACTAAAAAATATGTTGGATCAAAATAAAACCCATAACCATAAGGCATAATTATTACTCCTTTTCTATTTTACATGTTGGAAGTTTCAAATGTCATTCCTATTTTACATGTTGGAAGTTTCAAATGTCATTCCTATTTCCAGTGGAAATCCACGTAAAAATGCATCTGCTGTCATTCGCTTCTTTCCTTCTAGTTGAATCTCCAAAAGCATAAGTACACCCTTTTGAGTCTGTACTTCTAAGGTATCTTTGGCTGCAATAATAGTACCTGCCGGCTCACCGCTTTCTTTATCCAATACCCTAGCTTTCCAAATTTTTAAAGTCTTTCCATTTAATTGTGTATAAGCACTGGGCCATGGATTTAATCCACGAATCAGACGTTCTATCTCCACTGCGGATTTTTTCCAATTAATTGCTCCCATCTGTTTGTGAATCATAGTGGTATGAGTAGCATCCTGATTATTCTGCTTCTTGTATTCTGCTGTTCCTGCTTCTATTTCCTGTAAAGTTCTTACACATAGACTGGCTCCCGTCTTAGAAAGACGCTGAAATAAACTTCCACCGGTTTCTTCCGTCGTAAGTCTAACCTCTTCTTTGAGAATCATATCCCCGGTATCTATTCCTTCGTCCATACGCATGGTAGTGATTCCGGATATTTCTTCTCCATTAATCACTGCCCACTGAATTGGTGCTGCTCCACGATACTTTGGCAATAATGATGCATGTACATTAATGCACCCATAAGTGGGTAGATCCAATATTTCTTTGGTGAGAATCTGTCCAAATGCTACTACTACCATGAAATCTACTGGATAGGACTTCAAATATTCTATACATGCTGCATCTCTGATTCGTTTGGGCTGATATACCTCTATATGATGCGCAAGTGCTGCTTCCTTTACTGGGGAAGACTGCATACTTTTTCCTCGCCCTTTGGGCTTATCCGGCTGTGTTACCACCAATGGAATCTCGTATCCTGCTTCTATTAATGCTTCTAACGTCCCCACAGAAAAATCTGGGGTTCCCATAAAAATTACTTTCATAGCTTTGGCTCCTTTTGGACTTTTTATTCTTCATCCTCTTCGGGTTCATAAGATACATCGTGCAATTCGCCTTCCACACGTTCTACATACATATGTCCATCTAAATGATCAAGTTCATGGCAGAATGCTCTTGCCAAAAGTTCCGTACCCTCTATTTCAAATTCCTGCATGTCTTCATCAAATGCCCTGATTTTCACATAATTAGGACGTGTAACCGTCCCTGCTTTTCCAGGAAGGCTTAAGCATCCTTCGTCTCCGGTTTGTTCCCCATCTGTTTCTAGAATGACAGGATTAATTAAGACAATGGGACCTTCTCCTGCATCAACTACTACCAAACGCTTTAAAATTCCAACTTGAGGAGCTGCAAGACCAACTCCATTTGATTCATACATGGTATCTAACATATCTTCTATTAATGTCTCTATTCTAGGTGTAACCTCTTTGATTTCTCTGCATACTTTGTTTAATACTGCATCGCCCATTTCGCGAATTGTTCGTAATGCCATTTCTAACTCCTCCTTTATCATTATTAAAATCCATTCATAGGATTAAAATCAAACTGTATTATGATATTTGCAAATTCTCGGTGACGATTGACAAAGGTTTCCAATGCATCTTTCATCTTCACCAATTCCTGATATTCTTCATGTTTAAAATAAATTACCTTTCGGTAGATATCCTTTACCTTTGCCACAGATGCGTCTGCTGGTCCTACTACCTGCATGTTGGATACTTTTCCTTTTTCTTGAGATTGTTGCACTTTTTTTGCCAGTAGTTCTGCACTTAAAACTGCTGTCATCTCATCTCTAGAAGCAATGAGCATCATCATCATATGACCTGCCGGCGGGTAGTGAAGCATCTTACGGTAAGCAATTTCTGTTTCATAAAATTCTTTATAATTCTGCTGCTGTGCCATTTGAATACAATAATTGTCCGGACTATAAGTCTGTATTACCACTTCGCCTTGTAATTTACCTCGTCCTGCACGTCCTGCTGCCTGAGTAATCAGTTGAAACGTTCGTTCTTGGGCATGATAATCGCTTACGTATAAGGACAAATCTGCCGCTAGTATTCCCACTAACGTAACATTTGGAAAATCATGTCCTTTTACAATCATCTGAGTCCCAATTAAAATATCTGCTTCCTGATTGGCAAACGCAGAAAGAATTTTCTCATATCCATCTTTATTTCTGGTAGTATCAAAATCCATGCGTAATACTTTGGCATTTGGGAATTTTTTCTTTACTATTTCTTCTATTTTCTGTGTTCCTGCCTTAAATCCACTGATATACTTAGAGCCACATTTAGGACATATCTTAGGTGCCTGTTCTTCATATCCACAATAATGGCACACCATGCGACCATTGTTATGCTGACTTAAAGATACATCACAATGGGAACATTTTAACACATGACCACAGGCGCGGCAAGATACAAACCCAGACATCCCTCTACGGTTAATAAACAGCATCATCTGCTGTCCTTTTTCCAAACGTTCACCCATCATTTTTTGAAGTTTTTCACTTAAGATAGAACGATTTCCATGCTTTAATTCTTCCCTTAAATCTACAATGCAACATTCTGCTAAGGGTTTATCTTCCACACGCTGTTCTAATTCCAGCAATACATAGGTACCATTTTGAGCCTTATAATAACTGTCAATGGAAGGTGTTGCTGAGCCTAATATCACACTTGCCTGAGCCATTCTTCCACGCTCAATGGCTGTTTCCCTTGCATGATATCTTGGTAATGTTTCACTTTTATAGCTAGTTTCATGTTCTTCGTCAATTATTATAATACCTAATTTTGAAAATGGTGTGAACAAGGCAGACCGAGGTCCTATCATGACATCCAATTCTCCATTTTTTGCCCGCTCAAATTGGTCATATCGTTCTCCCGGTGACATTTTGGAATTCAAAATAGACACCCGTTCTCCAAAACGCTGATAAAATCGCACTACTGTTTGATATGTTAATGCAATTTCAGGAATTAATACAATTGCCTGTCTTCCCTCCTGTATCACTTTTTCAATAAGTTCAATATAAACTGCCGTCTTGCCGCTTCCAGTTACTCCATGAATCAGGTAGGTATGATATTCTTTTTTTGTAAAATCTTGTTCGACTCGATTTACAATGGATTGCTGTGCTTCATTTAATACCAAGCGAGTGCTGTCTTGTTTCATCTCACCTAAAGGATTTCGATAGGTTCTTGATGATACCACCGTGACAATACCTTTTTCTTCCATTCCCCGAATCACAGCAGCAGACATGTTCAGCTTCTTGGTCACCACTTCATATGGAAGTGTCTGTTCTTCTAATAGTGCTTCCAATAATCTAGCTCTTGCAGTATTGTGCTTTCGCTGAAATTCCATAAGCTGTTCTGTTCCCTGTGCTTTATCAATAGAAAGTTTCACAAAACGCTGAGCTTTTTCTTTGGTCTTTTGCTTCACTGGCAATACTGTTTTTAGAGCTTGATTCATGGTTGCTCCATAATTCTTGCGCATCCATCCTGCCAATGCAATCAGTTGGGATTCAATGGGAATGCTTCCCTTTACCACACCACCAATTTCTTTTATTTTTTCCAATGGTATCTCTAGCGTATCTGTAAATTCCACAATATATCCTGTGATAGTTCGGCTGCCAAAAGGCACCTCTACCTGCATTCCCAGGGAAAGCTGCTCTTTTAACTGTTTGGGTATCTTATATTGAAATGTCTTATCCAATTTTTCTTGAGAGATATCAATAATAATATTGGCAAATTCACACATTTTTTCACCGCCTGTGCCTTCTTTTATCTTCCTAATTCTTGCAATACTTCCTGTATCAATTCTCGTTCATCCATGTGATGTTTTTTTCCGTTAATTTCCTGATAGTCCTCATGCCCTTTTCCTGCAAGAATAATAATATCTCCAGGCTGACCATGGGAAATAGCATAGCGAATTGCTTCTTTACGGTCAATAATTTCCACATATTCACCCTTTGTCTTTTCCATTCCAGTCTTAATATCATTGATAATATCCTGTGGATCTTCATATCTTGGATTATCGGAAGTGATAATCGTAAGGTCTGCCAATGTTCCGGATACCTCACCCATTTCATAACGTCTCATCTTAGAGCGATTTCCACCACATCCAAAAAGGCATACCAAACGTTTCGGTTCATACTCCTTTAAGGACGTCAAAAGACTCTGAAGACTCATGGCATTATGGGCGTAATCAATCATTACGGTAAATTCATCGGATACCTTTACCATTTCGATTCTACCCTTGACTTTTGCTTCTTTTAGGGCTTTTTTCATATCTTCTGTGGTCACCTTAAAATGACGGCAGATTGCAATGGCTGTTAACGAATTATACACACTGAAAATTCCAGGCGCATCAATTTCCATCTGTGCATTTACCAATCCTTCTACTGTATAGGAAATTCCCAAATATCCGGGTTTCGATACCAGATGGGTATTGACTGCTCGTAAATCTGCTTTTTCTGAAAATCCATAGGTTTCTATGCTACAGGTATGATTTTTGATTACCGTTTCGCAATGCACATCATCTCCATTTACAATACCTATCCTACATTGCTGAAACAAGAGTCCTTTACATGCCATGTATTCTTCAAAAGAAGCATGTTCATTGGGTCCTATATGATCTGGTTCTATATTGGTGAAAATCCCCATTTCAAATGTAAATCCTGCTGTTCTATGCATCATCAACCCTTGAGAAGATACTTCCATCACAACGCACTGGCATCCCACATCTACCATTTTACGAAAATATTCCTGTACTACATAGGATTCCGGTGTTGTGTTCTTAGCAGGTATCACCTCATCACCTATCATGGCTTCAATGGTTCCAATCAGTCCCACCTTATAACCGGCACTTTCTAAAATAGACTTCACCATATAGGTAGTGGTGGTCTTGCCTTTGGTTCCGGTAATTCCGATTACTTTTATCTCTTCTGCTGGATGGTGGAACCAAGCTGCTGATATCAATGCCAGACCATAACGAGTATCAAAAACCTGAATAACCGTTAATCCCTCTACGACTTCTACCCTATCCTGTATCAATACAGCCGCTGCACCTTTTTGCGCTGCTTCTTTTACATAATCATGTCCATCTGAGGCTGCGCCTTTGATACATACAAACAAGCAGCCCGGCTCTATTTGTCTAGAATCATATACCAGCTTTGTAATGTCAATATCAGTTCTTCCTTGAACCACGGAGTAGTCCAAACCCTCCAGTAATCCTGCTAATCCTTCCATTTAACTTCCTCTTTTCTAAAAAGCATATTCGGTTTATTATATGATAAATTTTAGAATTTGGCAAGTAACGTGAATATTCTTCAGAGATTTAGATTTTAATTTTTATATTTATATTTATGTAAAAACGTACAAACTGTCATTCCATCACAATAATCATATGAAAGCTATATCTGTGTGATTACAAAGATATCATAAATTGCTTTCACCGCTATTTCAAAGTCTTCATTCCTAACCCCAATGATAACATTCAATTCACTAGAACCTTGATCTATCATTTTAACATTCACATTAGCGTGTGCCAGTGCTGCAAAAATTCTGCCGGCTGTTCCACGATTAGACTTCATTCCACGTCCCACAACTGCAATCAAACCAAGTTCCGGCTCTATCTCAATGGAATCTGGCTTAGCAAGACGATGAATAGCGGCTAATACTTCCTGTTCTTTTCCTTCAAATTCCTCCTGATGTACAAATACCGTCATAGTATCAATTCCAGATGGAATATGTTCAAAGGAAATTCCACTTTCTTCAAAGGCTTCTAGCACTCTTCTTCCAAACCCTACCTCTGCATTCATCATAGCCTTTTCAATATTTACCGCCACAAAACCTTTTCTTCCTGCAATTCCAGTAATGGTGTAGGCAGATTGACGGCAGGTGCTTTCCACAATTAAGGTTCCTTCCTCCTCGGGAGCATTGGTATTACGGATGTTAATGGGAATTCCTTCCTTTCTTACTGGAAATACTGCCTCTTCATGAAGAACTGTAGCTCCCATATACGCAAGTTCTCGTAATTCCCGATACGTAATGATTTTAATTACTTCTGGATTCTTAATAATTCTTGGATCCGCTAGCAAGAATCCTGAAACATCTGTCCAGTTCTCATATACATCTGCATGGACTGCTTTTGCTGCAATCGAACCTGTAATATCAGAGCCACCTCTTGAAAATGTCTTCACTGTTCCATCTTCCATGGCACCATAAAATCCCGGAATTACTGCATGTTCACATTCTTTTAGTCTTTTTCCCAGTACTTGATTCGTCTTATCTGCATCAAACTCCCCTGCTTCATTAAATATAATCACTTCTGCTGCATCTATAAATTCAAATTCCAAATAGTGTGCCATAATAATTCCATTCAAGTATTCACCTCTAGATGCGGCATATTCACTTCCTGCCTTTTTCTTGAAGTTCTCTGCAATCATTTCAAATTCTTTTTCCAAAGAAAACTGTAATCCTAACCCTGTAATAATAGCATCAAAACGTTCTCTTATTTTTTGTAAAAAAGCATCAAAATTTTTGCCTTCCTCTGCTACAGCATAGCAGGTATAAAGCATATCTGTTACTTTTGTGTCTTTTTCATTTCGTTTTCCCGGTGCACTTGGTATCACATATCTGCGGCTTTCATCGGAACGGATAATACTTCCAACCTTCTCAAACTGCTGTGCACTGGCCAGTGAACTTCCACCAAATTTTACTACTTTTATCATTTTTCATTCTGCAAGGTATTTACTTTCTTCCTTGCCCCTTCCTTCCTTCATGGTATTCTCTTCAGTTTAAACTGTATTTAAAAAGAATTTTACCACAAACACCTGTTAATAGGAAGACATAAATGAGAAATCACATTCCAAGATATTGCTGTTCTCCTCAATATGGTGCACTAGGAACCGCCGCATCAAAACATAAAACTATTTTCAAACATCCTTCTTCTAATATTCCTGTCATTTCTCCATGCATGTTTTCCATCAACATTTGAGAAATCGTAAGTCCCAATCCAGAACTACTGGCTGTTCGTTTTGTATTTTGCATATAAAAGCGTTGAAACATCCTTTTTACTACTTCCTGATTCAAATCATCTGCTGGATTTTGAAATATCATTTGTATTTTTTGATCTGATTTTTCTATTTTTATGCAAAAATATTCCTTGCCATGCTTAATGGCATTTCCTATTAAATTTGTAAAAATACGATTCAGTGCATGGCGTTCTGCCATTATCACATATTTGTCATTCCCACTGGGCAGGTAAACTTGCATATTTCGTTCTTCAAAATCATGATAATAATTAAGAATTTGACTACAAAAACTTTCATATAAGTCTATCTCCTCCATCTGCATTTTGGGGGCTTCTTCTGCTAAACTGGCATATTCATACAATTCATCTACCAAATATCCCAAATCATTTGTTTTACGTTCAATTATTTCAATATATTGCGTATATTCTTCTTTGGTTATTTCGGTATCTTCTAAAAGCTTCACATAGCCTTTCATCGAGGTGAGTGGTGTTCGTAAATCGTGGGAAATATTTGCAATTTCTTCTTTTAGCAATTGACCCCTTTCCCTATTTATAATATCCTCTTCTTTTCTTTTTCTTAGATATTTGTTGAATACTTGCAGAAAATTTTCTATGCAGATAGAAGGAGAACTTAAATGAAGTTCTCCTATTCCATCATCTTTTATCAGCTGCTCTAATTCTTTCGTCACTGATTTTAAGTTTCTTTTCAGTATGATATATTTGCTTCCTACTAGGAACAGAATAAGTAAAATTGCCATTGTTGAAATTTCAATATTATTCATTTTAGCATACCATTACCTTTTCCATACTATCATTGTTCGTAGAGTATCCGCCTTTATATTTTATTACTTTCAGCGTATTTCCTTCTTTTGGAAGTATTTAATTCCAATCATGGTAAATAGCACCACTGTAATGATTCCTATCATAATGCACTTCCAAATTCCTTCTGTTGTATCCCATGTATAATTTCGCTGATAGCCAGCTGCTGTTTCCACAAATTCCACTCGCAGTAAATTATAAATCAGTAAATCACTAACTCTCTTAATCCCTATAAATTTCATACCAAGCATACGAAGCAATGCAGGCACTGCAACTAAAACTGTTATGAAAATCACCATTGCTGAAACTGTATTTTTATTAAGAAACACACAGCATTGATAAACTGCAATCACTCCCAAAAACATAGGAATACATACCCATGCACTACGGATAAAATTTTCCGCTGCTATGATTCCGCTATTTTCCATTAACAACTTTCCTAATAAAAAATAGAATCCCATTAATATAACATACATTCCTATACAAATAATGCTTTGGGTAATCAATCTTCCAATATAAATTGTTTTTCTACTAATACCAGACGCTGCTGAGTTTTTTAAGTTATGCATACTGCTGCCATCCATCACACTGCATATTACAATAATAATATAAATAAAAGTATGCATGGACGTATCTATGGTACTATAAACAAATCTCGTATTTGCATAAGTAAATCCAGGTAATTTTCCAAACCAATAAGTGATCACATTCATTGCTGTAATCAGTGCCGTCAAGATTGCAAATAAGCAATAGAATTCTTTTCCATGAAAAATTCTGTAACATTCACTTTTTATATAATTCAACATTTCATTGTTCCCCCCATTCCATTTCTTCATTTCCAATTAAATGCATATAGTAGTTTTCCAAGTTCATGGCTTTTGTCGTAAGACCTAATAGTCCAATTCCATTTTTTACTGCCAGTTCACTGATTTTTTGTGATTGATCTATCCCTCCAAAAATACGAATTATCTTCTGTGGATAGATACGATAGGAAATTTCCGGCATTTTCTTTTCTAGTAATACTGACATTTTTGCTTCATCTGTTACCTTAATCTCTAAATATGTCTGACATTTTTGCTTTAAATTTTCTTTACTAATTTCTTCTAACACACGTCCTTGATTCATAAAGCAAAAGTGAGTAGCAATATTAGTAAGTTCTGCTAAAATATGGCTGGATATTAACACTGTGATTCCCTGTTCTTGATTTAACTTTAATAAAATATTTCTTATTTCTATGATTCCCCTTGGATCTAGTCCATTAATTGGCTCATCCAACACTAAAACATCAGGATGATTTAAAAGTGCCAGTGCAATTCCTAATCGCTGCTTCATCCCCATGGAATATGCTTTTACTTTTTTTCTTTCTGTTTCCTGTAATCCTGTTTGTATCATCAGCTGCTCTACACATTCTTTGCCTGGAATTCCAAACTGTATTCTATAATACTCCAAATTCTGTCTTCCTGTCATATTTTCAAAAAATGATGGCTGCTCCAGCAATGCACCAATTCGTTTACATGTTCCCCTAGTTTTTTCTGTCTGTTCTTCCCCAAATAGTTCTACTGTTCCCGTATCCCAAAATGCTGTTCCTGTAATCATCCGCATCAAAGTAGTTTTTCCAGCACCATTATTACCAACCAGTCCACAAATTTGTCCGCTTTTCAGTACCATGGACACATGATCCAAGACTGTTTTTTCCTTATAGGTTTTCGTTAACTTTGAAACCTTTATAATATCTTTTTCCACTTTTTTCCCTCTCTTTTCTTTACTTTCTTTCATTATAGGGAAGTGGAGTTTAGAAGTCCTAAATAAACTTTAAAGAAAGTTTAAAGATTGCTTATCAGGCACAGTTAGAGGGGGGTAAAGATGCCAGTTTAAAGCCTATGCTTATCATGCACAGGCAGATGGGGGGTATCAAGATGCCAGTTTAAAGCCTATGCTCCATACCGTTTTTATATATTCTGACTCATCCAGTTTCCCTATCTTTTTACGAATATTGCTGATATGTACACTGATTGTGCTGTCTTCTCCCATATAACTGCCTTTCCAAACTGCCTGATAGATATTTTCTTTAGAATACACCTTATTAGGATGTTCTAATAACAATGTAAGAATATCAAATTCAATTGCCGTCAAGGAAATTTCCTCTTCCTTTACCATACAAATTCTAGCTTCTTTATCTAATACCAATTCTTTGAATTTTATTTTATCTTCTTTGAATTTCTCAAAATTCTCTTTCTTATAAGATCGTCTTAATCTAGCATTTACCCTTGCAACTACTTCTTCATTTTCAAACGGCTTCGTGAGATAATCATCTGCCCCTAAATTCAAGGTCTGTACCTTGTCCTCTAATGTTACTTTTGCTGATATCACCATAATAGGAATGTCATTGCCAAGTTCTCGTAGCTGTTTAATGACCTCTTCCCCTGTTGTTCCTGGAATCATCAAATCCAATAGTATCATATGAAATGTTTCCATGGAAATACGTAGCAATGACTCACTCCCAGAATAAGCACTTACCGTTTCATATCCTTCTTTTTGTAAAATTTTGCAGAGTAATCCATTGATATCACTGTCGTCCTCTACGATTAGTATCTTGGCGCTGCTCATCTCTTTCCCCTCCAAATATTCTTTCCTTTTTCTTCTAGCTTTTGTTTTGATTTTTATTCTATCATACTACTTCCTTATTTTTCAATAGGGTAGAGAACTCACAACTTGCACCCATTAGATAACATGCGCCCGCTAAGCGCATAAAAATAGGACTGTAACAAGTTCCCTTGTCACAGTCCCATACTTTCTTATTTGTAATTTACAATCTTACCAAATTCTGCTTTCAGAGAAGCTCCACCAACTAAACCACCATCGATGTTTGGTTTTGCAAATAACTCTGCTGCTGTGCCTGCATTCACAGATCCGCCGTACTGAATACGAATTGCTTCTGCGGTAACTTCATCATATATTTCTTTAATACAGGTACGAATTGCTGCGCATACTTCTTCCGCCTGATCAGAAGTAGCTGTTTTGCCTGTTCCTATTGCCCAGATTGGCTCATAAGCAATGACTGCTGTCTTTGCCTGATCTGCTGTTACATCTAAAAAAGCAATTTTAATCTGCTGACGAATAAAATCAATCGTTACGCCCTGCTCTCTTTGAGTTAAAGTTTCACCACAGCATACAATTGGTGTAATCTCATGCTCAAATGCTTTTAATACTTTTTTATTTACTGTTTCATTTGTTTCTGCAAAATATTCTCTTCGTTCTGAATGTCCAATTACAACATATTTTACTCCAACATCGTTTAACATAGAGGGAGCAATTTCTCCTGTGTATGCACCACTTTCTTCATAGTACATATTTTCTGCTCCGATGCAGATGTTAGATCCTTTTGCTGCTTCCATTGCAGGAATGATATCAATTGCCGGTACACAAAATACTACGTCTACCTCATCATTTGCTACTAATGGTTTTAACTCGTTTACTAAAGCTACTGCTTCACTTGGAGTTTTGTTCATTTTCCAGTTTCCTGCAACAATTTTTCTTCTTGCCATATTCTTATCCTCTTCTCCTACTATTTTCCTTATCCTAATTCATAATCAATGGTTTCTAAGTCATTACCACACAGTCTTTAATGGCTTTCCTAGCTTCTACTTATCGTTAGCTGCCTCTACTCCTGGAAGTTCTTTTCCTTCCAAAAATTCCAAGGAAGCTCCGCCACCAGTAGAAATATGAGACATTTTATCACCAAACCCTAATTGGTTCACTGCCGCTGCGGAATCTCCGCCGCCAATAATTGTAGTTGCATCTGTTTCTGCCAATGCTTTTGCTACTGTTATGGTACCTTCTGCAAGAATTGGATTCTCAAATACACCCATAGGTCCATTCCATACAACCGTTTTTGCGGATTTTACAGCATTTGCAAATAACTCTGCTGTCTTAGGTCCAATGTCGCAGCCTTCTCTGTCTGCTGGCATAGCTGTTGCATCATATGTAATTACTTCTATTGGGGCATCAATTGGATTTGGAAAATCTACAATTGTAACAGAATCTACTGGTAACAATAATTTTTTACCTAATTTTTCTGCTTTTTCAATCATTTCTCTGCAATACTCTAATTTAGATTCATCTACTAAAGACTTGCCGATTTCATATCCTTGTGCCTTTAAAAAGGTGTATGCCATACCACCGCCAATAATTAATGTATCGCATTTTTCCAATAAATTAGAAATAACATTCAGCTTATCTGCAACTTTTGCTCCACCTAGAATTGCAACAAAAGGTCTTACCGGATTTTCTACTGCATTTCCCAAGAAATCAATTTCTTTCTGCATTAAGTATCCTACCACTGCTGTGTCTGCTAATTGTGCAACACCAACGTTGGAGCAGTGTGCTCTATGAGCAGTACCAAATGCATCATTTACAAATATATCACATAAGGAAGCTAAATCTTTGGAAAATGCTTCTCCATTTTTAGTTTCTTCTATTCTATAACGTGTATTCTCTAATAAAATAACTTCTCCGTCTTTCATCGCTTCCACTGCTGCTCGTGCATTAGCTCCTACTACTTCTGCATCTGCTGCAAATTTGACTTCTTGTCCTAATAATTGTGAAAGTCTTTCTGCCACTGGAGCTAAAGACAATTCCGGCTTTGGTTCTCCCTTTGGTTTTCCTAAGTGAGAACATAAAATTACTTTGCCACCATCTGCAACTAATTTTTTAATGGTTGGAAGTGCAGCGGACAAACGGTTCTCATCCATGATTTTACCTTCTTTTAAAGGTACATTAAAATCACATCTGCAAAGCACACGTTTTCCTTTTACATTGATATCATCTACGGAAAGTTTATTCAAAGACATACGTTTACCTCCTAAGGTTATTATAATTTTTACAATAGTTTGATAAAAATACCTGTTAGAACTTTTTATTGTTTTAAAAAAGCCCGATCCAACTGGACCGGACCTTTTCATTTACTCTTATCTCAATACGCTTCTGCTAACGTTCAAACACACTTAACTGCGTGTTTATCTTATGCTAATTCAGAGAAATATTTAATGGTACGAACCATCTGAGATGTGTAACTGTTTTCATTATCATACCAAGAAACAACCTGAACCTGAGTATTTCCATCATCCATAGGAGATACCATAGTCTGTGTTGCATCAAAGATAGAACCATAAGTACTTCCAATGATATCAGAAGATACGATTTCATCTGTGTTGTACTGGTAAGATTCAGTAGCTGCTGCCTTCATAGCTGCATTGATGCTGTCTACTGTTACTTTTCCTTCTACTACTGCGATTAAAATAGTAGTTGATCCTGTTGGGCAAGGAATTCTCTGTGCAGATCCGATTAATTTTCCGTTTAATTCAGGGATAACTAAACCGATTGCTTTTGCAGCACCTGTGCTGTTTGGAACAATATTAACTGCTGCTGCACGAGATCTTCTTAAATCACCTTTTCTCTGTGGTCCGTCAAGAGTCATCTGATCTCCTGTATAGGAGTGAATGGTACTCATGATACCAGATTTAATTGGTGCTAAGTCATTCAATGCTTTTGCCATAGGAGCTAAACAGTTTGTAGTACAAGAAGCTGCTGAAATAACATTATCTGTTGCTTTTAATACATTATGGTTTACATTGTATACAATAGTAGGAAGGTCATTTCCTGCTGGAGCAGAGATAACAACTTTTCTAGCACCTGCATTGATGTGTGCCATAGATTTTTCTTTGGATACGTAGAATCCAGTACATTCCAGAACAACATCTACTTTTAATTCTCCCCAAGGAAGTTTAGAAGCATCTGCTTCTGCGTAAATTTTGATAGTCTTTCCATCAACAGTGATAGAATCATCACCAGCAGTTACTTTATCTGCCAATGCATATTTTCCCTGAGATGAATCATATTTTAACAAGTGTGCTAACATGGTAGGGCTTGTTAAATCATTGATTGCTACTACTTCGTATCCCTCTGCACCGAACATCTGTCTGAACGCTAAACGTCCAATACGTCCAAATCCATTAATTGCTACTCTTACTGACATATTTAATTCCTCCTAATTTTGAATGAATTTAATTTTCTTTTGGATATGATACCCAAATCTGTTTCTATTTTACCTAATCCTGACAAAAAATTCAAGTGGAATTTTAAAGTTTGTTAATTTTTTCACTATTTTTTTGGGTATCTTCGGATTTTCAATCACTTTTTTCAAGTACACCTCTCTCTTTTTCTCTTTTTTTTGACAAACTTGTTCATTTGCGCTATATTTATTCTAAAAATATACACAAAAAGAAGATGATCTTTTTTATGTTTTTGCTTTTTTAGGGAAAAACTACCAAAAATACATCTAGCTTTAGAACGATTCAAAAACAGCTTAAATTAATCAGATCAATTTGTCATGGAGGTAATTATTATGCTTTGGGATACACATATGCATACCCATTTTTCCGGTGACAGTGATGCCAATTTCATGGAAATGGTACATGCTGCCCAAAATTCCCATTTAGATGGAATTTGTTTTACTGATCATCTTGATTTGGATTATCCTAACGCACCTGAGGAATTTCTCCTTGACATTCCCAGTTATTTCAAGGAATATTTCAAGGTACAAGATCATTGTTCTTCTTTTCCCATATGTATTGGATTAGAGATTGGTTTGCAGCCACACCTTGCCCATTCTCTTCCACAAATAACCCATTCTTACCCCTTTGACTTTGTTATAGGTTCTTCTCATGTAGTGCATCATCAAGATCCTTATTATCCGGAATACTATTTTGGTAAAACCGAAGATGAGGCTTACCTTGAGTATTTTGAATCTATTTTAGAAAATCTTTCTGCATTTGACTGTTTTGATGTGTATGGTCACATTGACTACGTGGTTCGTTATGGTCCTAATACAAATACTTATTATACCTATGATAAATTTTCTGATGTTTTAGATGAAATTTTACGGACTTTAATACAAAAAGGCAAGGGCATTGAGCTTAATACCGGAGGCTTTAAATATGGACTTGGACACCCCAATCCTACGGAAGCTATTTTAAAACGGTACAAAGAACTTGGAGGCAGCATTATCACCATAGGTTCTGATGCCCATGAACCGGCACATGTGGCTTATGATTTTCAAAAAGTTTCTGCTATTTTAAAACATGCGGGATTTGAATATTACACTGTTTTCAAACATCGCATTCCTCATTTTTTTCCATTGTTCTAAATTAAAAAGCAGAAACCATTTTTACATTGAAATTTATCATAAATATCTTATCATTTCACTTGTTTTTTCACTTTTTTACTTTCTAATCTCACAGATTTGTGTTAAAATCAAAGCATATAAATTAATCATATTAAGAGGAGGTTTGATTGTGATAATTCAAGATTTTACCGACATGCACAAATTTGAAACCATTATGTCTTGTTGGGCATCCGCAACTGGACTTGCCACCGTAGCCGTGGGCATGGATGGAAAGTATATTTCCGATTGCTACAATTTTACAGATTTTTGCATAAAGTATACTAGGGGAAGTGCCGAGGGAATGAAACGCTGTGCCAAATGTGACCAAGAAGGTCATGGTGTTTATTTATGTCATGCAGGTCTCATTGATTTTGGAATTGATTTAATTGTAGCAGGGGAAAAAGTAGGTTCGGTGATTGGAGGTCAAGTTCTTCCTGAACACCCTGATGATGATAAATTCCGTACTGTTGCAAGGGAAATCGGAGTAAATGAAGAAGAGTATATCAATGCACTTCACAAAGTTAATGTACGAACCGAAAAAGCAATTCATGACTCTGCTGCTCTATTGGGAGATGCTTTAAATAATTTTATCAACTCTGAATATTCTTCCAAATATAACGGAAATTTAATTAAGCATTTAACAGAAGGTGCTTCTGCTTCTAAGACATTGGTATCTGAAATACGCGCAAACAGTATAAAATTAGGAAGAATTCAAGAACGTCAGAAAATACTCGCTTTAAATGCCAGCATTGAAGCTGCCAGAGCCGGTGATGCCGGACGAGGATTTGCGGTAGTTGCCACTAATGTAGGACAACTTTCTAGAGATTGTGCTCTTTTGAATAATCAAATTGCACATTCCATTGAAGAAATTTCAAATGTTATTATGGATATGGCCAATTTCAAAAACACATTTTCTTAAATGATATCATAAATGATTACTATTCACAAATTTTTCACCCACATAGGCAAAGAAGTAAGTCGAGTCTGTTGTTGCTAGAATGTTCCTTCTTTTGCATATGTGGGCAGCTTTTCTAAGAAGAAT
Organism: Lachnospiraceae bacterium; assembly: GCA_036653135.1. Lineage (GTDB taxonomy): Bacteria > Bacillota > Clostridia > Lachnospirales > Lachnospiraceae > Petralouisia. The sequence goes on along the minus strand of JAVVUO010000011.1, from coordinate 27,125 downwards.
ACGTTGATGTTGCTTGTTGTTTTAGTGCTTTTACGTTGAATTTTTTTATATGATTCACTAATTCCAAGGAAACCGCCGTGATTTGTTGTGTAGACTTGCCACAAGCTTCCACTAAATTCTTAAATTCTTCAATAGATTCTACTGTTTCCTGTGCACTCTTTGCATTCTGTTCTGCTGTGTCTGCCAAGGTAACCATTCCCTGAGTCATGGCATCTTTATCACGTTCTAATCCACATGCTTCAGATGCAATTTGTGTAATAGAGCCTCCTACACATTCAATTTCATGATTTAAGGAAGTAAAAACATTCTCTGTTTCCGTGATTTTCTCGTTCTGTTTAGCAAAAGCCTCCGATACCTTCTCTGTAATTTCAACACTGTTATTGGAATTATCAATTAGTTCATTGACAATTGTACTAATCTTATCAGAAGATTCTCTAGACTGATCTGCTAATTTTCGTATTTCTTCTGCTACAACTGCAAATCCTCTTCCTTGTTCTCCAGCTCTTGCTGCCTCAATACTTGCATTTAGCGCTAATAGATTAGTCTGACTTGAAATACCGGTAATAATTTCTGTGGCAGTTCGAATTTGTAGTGCAGACTGATTGGTACGTTCTGTTTGATGCTTTACACTTTCAATAGCCGTTTTGCTTGTTTGGCTAATTGCCACTAATTCTTCCATTATTATTTCTGCCGTCTTATTACATTCTTTCATCTTTTCTGCACTTTGTGTTAATATCTCAACATTCTCCACAATAATGTCCATTGCTTTCCCCATACTCAATACCTTTTTCTCAATGTCTTCTGTTTTCTGTGTCTGAGAAATGGTATTATCCGTGATATTTCTCACTTCTTCGTCTACATGTGTCATATCCAATGTCATATTAGCAAAGGAGCGATGAAAATCATCTGACACTTCTTGTAACGTAGCTGTGGCCTTTTTTATTCCTGTAATCACCTGTGCAAAAGAAACTACCATTCCATTTACAGAACGCATCATTTCCCCTAATTCATCTTTACGTTGGGACAATTTGTTTTCTTCTATTGCAATTGTTCCATCAGCTATCTGTCCTAAGCTTCCAATTATTTTATGTATTTTATCAAATAATGTCTTTACTGCTATCAATAATATTAAAAAAATGGCAGCCATTATTATAATAATCCACATGGTTCCGCCAAATACAGACATACTTTCTTTCTTAACTTGGTGCATAATCATGACAGTCAAAAAACCTGCTAGGCCAATAGGAAAAGCTAGTATCCCAATCAATGTAACTATTATTTTTCTGCTTTTTACGTCTTCTACTTCCCTGTCATTCATTTTCTTTTCCTCCAAATAATTATACTTGATTCCATCTATGTAAAACATCATTTGTAGTGTGTTTCAATTAATTTTTCTTTTTATCATACATCACTTTTATTCTTTTTTCCACTCATTTTTTGTAAAAAATTATAATTTTATTTTCATAAAAAAATATCTGCCTATTGTTTGAAATGGTATCTTGACTTGGAAGTCCAGTCGGGACGTTTGAAAAACAAATAACAGTGGGTACCCAAAAAGGAAATACCCACTGTTATTCTATCTGTCCAACTTACGCAATCATCATTAACGTTGTCTATTTCCTGAATTATTACACTTCCTTGTGTACACGTTACTTATGTATTACATTTTCATTCAAGTTAAACTGTTCTACTAACGCTTTCAGGTTCTCTGACTGTGCAGATAATTCTTCGCTGGTAGCAGAAGTTTCTTCTGCCGAAGCGGAATTACTTTGGATCACACTGGATATTTGTTCTACTCCTTGTTCAATCTGCTTCATGGATTCTGCCTGACTCTTTGCAGAATCACTGATATCTTTGGAAGAATTTGCCAGTGCCTTAATTCCTTCAATGACTCTCTCAATGGAGTCTGACGTTTTTCCTGTAATCTCATTTCCTTTTTCTATCTCCGAAAGGGTATTTCCTATTAAATTTCTCGTATTCACTGCCGAATTAGCACTATCGGAAGCAAGTTTTCCAATTTGATCTGCAACTACCGCAAATCCTTTTCCCGCTTCGCCAGCTCTTGCAGCTTCAATAGATGCATTCAAAGAAAGTAAGTTTGTCTGAGATGCAATATCTTCAATCTGGGCAATGATATTTTCAATTTCTTTGGATGTATCATTAATGCGTCCCATTGCCTCCGTAAGTTCTTCCATTTCTTTGCTGCTATCTTCTGCTTCACCTTCGTATTTCTTAGCATTTTCGTAAGATGCATTTGCTTTGTGAGCGTTGTCTTCTACTAAAGAGGTTAAATCTTGTATGGTAGCTGTTAATTCTTCTACCGCACCTGCTTGTTCTGTGGCACCTTCTGCAAGTGCCTGTGCATTCTCTGCCATCTGTACCGAGCCCATTGCTACTTGTTCGGAACCTTCGTTAATTTGATTTAACGTGGTACTCAGTTCTACTATAATCTTGGTAATAGCATCCTGAATTGCTATAAAATCTCCCTTGTATTCCACCTTGCTCGCAACATCAAAGTTGCCACCTGCAATTTCTCCTAATATTGCAGCAATATCCTTAATATAGAGCTGCATCATACCTGTTGCTTCTTTAAAGGAGCTAATCATCTCACCAATTTCATCCTCTGTAGTTGCATCAATTTCAATGTTCAATTCACCTCTTGCTAATTTAGCGGAAGCATCTTTCACCTCTATGATAGGATTTGCCACAGATTTTGCAATAAAGCGGGCAAACAAGATAGAAATGAAGAATACTGATACGATAACGGCTATGATAATGATCACAGTAACTCTGCTTTGTGCCGTTAAGGAAGCCGATACTTCTTCTCCCAGTTCCACATTATAATCTGCTAATCCCTTGGCTGCTTCCGTTATTTCATTCAAAACAGGTCTTGCTTTTGTACTGAATAATTCAAAGGCTTCTTTATTTTTATTCTGTTGACTTAATTCCATAACCTGATCTCTAGCTTCACGGTATAGAGGCATCTTTTCATCAATGACTGCAATATATTCTAATTCTTTTTTTGTCTGGCAGCTTATCTTTAATGCTTCAAACTCTTCATTTACTATCGTCTGAATGGATGTCAGTTCATCCTGAGATTTCTTGATATCTTCCTCATTTTCAAGGAAAATAATATCTCGTACTACGGCACCACCCTTATTTAAGTATGTATTAAATGCTCCAATCTCGCCTTGTGAGAATCCATTCTCCACCAGTGCCTTGCTATAATTGTTATCAGTACGTACCAACAATATCGTTCCTATTATTCCGGAAAGACTTGCAAATGCAACTACAAGAATAAAGCATACAAGTAATCTCTTTTGAATCTTCATATGGTCTAATTTTTTCGTAAATCCCTTCATTTTCATTTTCCTCCTCGTACGGTTTTTGATGTCTCTACCTACATATACCAATGTTATACCTCTTCCTTCTATTTTTCAAGTTAATTCCTTGCTTTTTATGTGCATTTTTTGCTTTTTATGTACATTGTTACTATTTTTTTACTTTTTATGTTGTTTATTGATAATATATTCTATTTTTTCTTTCATTTCATGTTATTTTTTATTCTTCTTTAAAAAAAACGCAAAAATATCCACCTGTCTTATTAGACAGATGGATATTTTTTGATTGTACTACGGTATTACCCTTTTATTACATTTTTATTCAATTGAAACTGTTCCACCAGTGATTTTAGGCTTTCTGACTGTGCAGATAATTCTTCACTAGTTGCAGAAGTCTCTTCTGCCGAAGCAGAATTGCTTTGTATTACACTGGATATTTGCTCTACACCTTGTTCTATCTGTTCCATAGATTCCGACTGACTCTTGGCTGAATCACTGATATCCTTAGAGGAAGTTGCCAGTGCTTTCATTCCTTCAATGACCCTTTGAATAGAATCCGATGTTCTTCCTGTAATTTCATTTCCTTTTTCTATTTCGGAAAGTGTATTTCCAATTAAGTTCCTGGTATTCACCGCTGAATTAGCACTATCGGAGGCAAGCTTGCCAATTTGATCTGCAACCACTGCAAATCCCTTACCTGCTTCCCCTGCTCTTGCTGCTTCAATAGAGGCATTTAAGGAAAGCAAATTCGTCTGAGATGCAATATCTTCAATTTGTGCAATAATGTTTTCAATTTCCTTAGAAGTATTGTTAATACTCTCCATGGCTTTTGTCAGCTTTTCCATTTCTTCGCTGCTTTGTTCTGCTTCCCCTTCATACTTCTTGGCATCTTCATAAGATGCATTGGCTTTTTGTGCATTGTTTTCTACCAGTGAGGTTAAATCCTGTATAGTGGCCGTAAGTTCTTCTACCGCTCCTGCTTGTTCTGTTGCTCCTTCTGCAAGTGCCTGTGCATTCTCAGCCATTTGTACAGAACCCATCGCTACCTGCTCTGACCCTTCGTTAATTTGATTCAATGTGGTACTAAGCTCTACTATAATTTTATTAATTGCCTGCTCAATTGCCACAAAATCACCTTTAAAGGCTATGCTATTGCTCACGTCAAAATTTCCTTTTGCAATTTCACCTAGCCCCATTCCAATTTCTTCAATATATCTTTGCATCATACCAGTTGCTTCTTTAAAGGAACAAATCATTTCTCCTATCTCATCTTTTGTATCTGCACTAATATCAATATCCAGTTCTCCTCGTGCCAGCTTGGCAGAGGCATCCTTTACTTTAATAATAGGATCTGCTACGGATTTGGCAATGGTTTTGGCAAAAACAAGTGAGATAAAAAACACTACTATAATCACAGCCATAATCATAATAATCGTAATTCTACTTTGATTTGTTAAGGAAACAGACACTTCCTCTCCCAGTGTTACATTTAAATCTGCAAGTCCTTGTGCGGCTCCTATCGTTGCCGTTAATAATGGATTTGCCTCCGTACGAAACAGTGCTAATGCTTCTTCGTTTTTATTCTGTAATCCTAGTTCTATTACTTGATCTCGCACCGCACGATATTGAGGTAATTTTTCGTCAATAGTTGCAATGAATTCAACTTCTTCCTTGGTTCTACAGCTTTTTTTCACTTTTACTAAAGCATCATTGATCTTGTTTTGAACATCTTGCAATTCTTCTTGCGAATTTTTCAAATCTTCCTGATTCGTTAGAAAAATCAAATCTCTTACTACGGCACCACTCCTGTTCAAGTATGTATTGAATGTTCCTATTTCCCCCTGTGAAAACCCATTATTTACTAATGCTTTACTGTAATTTTGATCCGTACGCACCAATAATACGGTTCCAAGGATTCCCGAAATACTTGCAAGTATTACTACAATAAGAAAACTTACAACCAATCTTTTTTGCATCTTCATATCGCCCATCTTTTTTAATAATTTGTTCAACATCTCTTTCCTCCTTTTTCATGTTGTTTTTAAATGTTTTCCCTTTAATCGTATACCTATTTTCCCTACTTTTCAATGTTTTTTTATGTATTTCAGTATTATCCTATCATTTGCAAACAATACTTCTCTATAAGTTGCTATTGTTTCTCACAATTGTCTTCACTGCTGGAATTTATCTTCTTATTACACACAATATCTTCTTCCAAATTCCGTTTTAGTTTCGATACCACCTTCAAAAACACTTCCAGTTCTTCTAATGAAATATTTCTCTTGCAGCGTTTTTCTAAAACATCAATGTAGCTGATGTGCTCTTCATGCGTTTTTCTTCCCAAATCCGTTAAGACAAGTTTCTTCAATCGTGCATCCGATGCTACACTTTCTCGCTTAATATAACCTTTTTTCTCCATTAGTTTAACAATACAAGTTACGGTGGAACGTGCAATAGAAAATTCTTGTTCAATATCTTTTTGAAAAATATTGCTCTCCACATTATCGTATAGAAATCCCAGTATCCATCCATGCATTAAGGTCACTTCATCCACATGCTGCTGATGGGTTTCATAGGATAACATATTCCGATAAAACAAATTATCCAATGTTTTCACTTCATACCCTAATGTATTTTTATGCTTCATTGTTCCCCCTTTATTTTGCCGTTGGAACAATTTTCTCAGCACCACCCATATAAGGACGCAATGCTTCTGGAATTTTCACACTCTTATCTGCCTGTAAATTGTTTTCTAAAAATGCAATCAGCATTCTAGGTGGTGCTACTACGGTATTATTTAAGGTATGTGCAAAATATTTTCCATCCTCTCCATTCACGCGGATTTTCAATCTTCTTGCCTGAGCATCCCCTAAATTGGAACAACTTCCCACTTCAAAGTATTTCTGTTGTCTTGGAGACCATGCTTCTACATCTATGGATTTTACTTTTAAGTCTGCTAAATCACCAGAACAACATTCTAATGTGCGAACCGGAATATCCATGGAACGGAATAAATCCACCGTATTCTGCCATAATGTTTCAAACCATTTCTTAGAGTCTTGTGGTTTACAAACTACAATCATTTCCTGCTTTTCAAATTGATGAATCCGGTATACTCCACGTTCTTCAATGCCATGAGCACCCTTTTCCTTACGAAAACAAGGAGAATAACTGGTTAACGTCTGTGGCAGCTGCTCTTCGTTTAAAATAGTATCAATATACTTTCCAATCATGGAATGTTCACTGGTTCCGATTAAATATAAATCTTCTCCTTCAATTTTGTACATCATAGCATCCATTTCTGCAAAGCTCATCACACCGGTTACTACATTACTTCTAATCATAAAAGGTGGTACACAATAGGTAAATCCACGATTAATCATAAAATCTCTTGCATAAGAAATCACTGCGGAATGTAATCTTGCAATATCTCCCATTAAATAGTAGAATCCATTTCCAGCAACCTTTCTTGCACTATCCAAATCTAATCCATCAAAACTTTCCATGATTTGTGCATGGTATGGAATTTCAAAATCTGGGGTAAATGGTTCGCCGTATCTTTGTACTTCTACATTTTCAGTATCGTTTTTCCCAATAGGTACTGAGGGGTCGATAATGTTTGGTATTATCATCATAATCTTTGTAATTTCTTCTTGAAGTTCTGTCTCTAATGTTTCTAGTTCAGCAAGACGTTTTGCGCCTTCATTTACTTGTGCTTTTGCAGCTTCCGCTTCTTCCTTTTTCCCCTGTCCCATAAAGGCTCCAATTTGTTTGGACAAGTTCTTGCGATTGGCACGCAAGTTATCTGCTTCCTGTTGGGTTTTTCTTGCCTTGGCATCTAATTCTATGACTTGGTCTACCAAGGGCAATTTGCTATCCTGAAATTTATTGCGAATATTTTGTTTTACTACTTCTGGGTTTTCTCTTAAAAATTTTAAATCAATCATTGTTTTCCTCCTATAAGCTCATTGTTATTTTGATGAAAAGCTGTTATTTTATCGCAAAAAGACCTTCGTCCCTTTGCATTAGGGACGAAGGTCATACTTATCTCCGCGTTGCCACCCAAATTGCCGTAATGATTCTTACGACCACTCGAAAGTATGTTATGGAATACCACCCCGTGATTTTCATCACCAGCTAAGAAAACGGAAGGACTGCACGCCTTACCGGTTCACACCTGCCACCGGCTCTCTGATAATTTGAGCAATCGTATTTTTCTTCAAACACTGTTATTTACTATTATTATTCCTCTATTATAGCGCGATTATACCATGGATGCAAGCATTTTGTACAAGTTCTGTAACAATTAGATAACAACCCATTTGCAATTTTTCTACAAAGACAAATCCCTTCTGCAAAACTGCCAAATTCCTATGCTATACAGTATCAAAATAATTCCGACTAATGCTAAATTATATTTCCAAATTTCTCCCTCTCCGGCTACAATTTTTCCTGCAGGAAGCAATGTATAAATCGTTGCATATTTAAAATTTTCCAATTTTGCTCCCATATTAGACATCATCTGTATGATAAAGAACAGAATGGGAAGTCCCGCTCCCACCGTATAATAATGGCGTGCTTCTTGAAAACAGCAGGCTGCTAAAAATGCAATTCCGGTTAAAGCCAGCATTAACAAGAAGGTGCTTGCATTTAGTTTAAGATAGGTAGCAATTTCCAGTTCTCCTGGAAACATAATTTCGCAGCTTATCACCCCCATCACCGTAACAGATACCATAAGTAATACAATCCAAATTACCAGTGACAGAACTTGGGTGGTAATAATTTTTCCTCTGGAATTAGGTGTGGCCAAAAGATTTGCCATGGAGCCATTATCGATATACTCCATCAATAGTTTTTTCACCAAAATTATAATAAATATCAAGGGAAACAGCATCATAATAAATCCATATAAGTAAATCTGCATCCATTCTAAAATATTAGATGCAATTCCTGTCATGCCAACTGCCGCCATCATATCCGGAAGAACTTCCTGATACCCACTGAGCATTTCTGAAAGCTTTGGATTATACATATAAATAATGGTGATCGTATATAAACAAAGCATAGCAAATACTCCTAAAAATGCCTTGACACAAATCATGATATTTCTTTTTAACAATGGAATTGAGATCATTTATTTTCCCCATCCTTTCCATAATAATGCAAAAACAGTTCTTCCAAACTTTGAGTTTTTACTTCCAAATCGATAGGTTCATATGCTGCAATTATTTTCAAAATTTCCGGCACATTATTTCTTACTAAAAGCTGTACTTTATTCTTGTGAATATCTCGAATATCAAGCCCTGTTTCCTTTATCAGCTTTCTTGCTTCTTCGTCATTTTTTAAAGTTACCGTATAAATTTTTTTCTTTTTTTCTGCCAGCGTATCCATGTATTCAATGGCGGCAATCTTGCCATCACGAATAATAGCCGTGCGGTCACAAGTCTTTTCTATTTCTTCAAAAATATGGGAAGACATAAGAATGGTCGTTCCTTTTTTCTTTTCTTCTAGAATCAATTCTACAAACTTGTTTTGCATAAGGGGGTCTAGTCCACTGGTGGGTTCATCTAAAATAACCGCTTTGGGATGATTCATAAAAGCACATACAATTCCAATTTTTTGTTTCATTCCCTTAGACATCTTTCGAATTTTTCCAGAAGGATTTAATTCAAAATATTCCATTAATTCCTCCATATGGACAGTATCTTTCATTCCCTTTAACTCTGCTATGAATTTCAAGAAATTCATTCCCGTCATATCTTCCATAAAAGCAAGTTCTCCTGCTAGATAACCTACCTTTTCTTGAATCTTGCCAGCTTCATGAAAGCAGTCCTTTCCAAATATTTGACAGCTCCCTTGATCTGGATGGATAAATCCCAGCAACTGGCGAATAGTTGTTGTCTTTCCGGCACCATTTGGACCTAAATAGCCAAATACCTCTCCTTCTTTTACAGAAAATGTTACATCAAATATTCCTTTTCCATTTCCGTAATTTTTAGTAACCTGTTGTAATTCCATTACCGTGTTCATACAAAATTCCTCCCTATTTTCTGTTCTACACCTCTTCTACTAAAAATAATGGAGTGGATAAATATCGTTCACCGGTATCGGGCAATAATACTACAATCTTTTTCCCATTATTTTCTGGGCGTTTCGCTATCATCTGGGCTGCATACAGTGCGGCTCCGGAAGAAATTCCAACTAAGATTCCTTCCGCTCTAGCAAAACTTCTTCCTGCTGTAAAAGCGTCTTCATCTTCAATAGGAATCACTTCATCATAAATTTTTGTATTTAAAATATCCGGCACAAATCCTGCCCCAATTCCCTGTATTTTGTGAGCTCCTGAGGTTCCTTTGGTTAATACGTTAGAACTTGCCGGTTCTACCGCCACAACCTGTACCTTAGAATTCTTGGATTTTAAATATTCACCAATTCCTGTAATTGTGCCACCGGTGCCCACCCCTGCAATAAAGATATCTACAGTCCCATCTGTATCTTCCCAAATTTCAGGTCCTGTGGTAGATTGGTGTGCTTTGGGATTTTCAGGATTTACAAACTGTCCAGGAATATAAGAATTTGGAATTTCTTTTGCCAATTCTTCTGCTTTTTCAATAGCTCCTGTCATACCTTTTGAGCCATCTGTCAACACAATTTCCGCCCCATATGCTTTTAATAAATTTCGTCTTTCTATACTCATTGTTTCTGGCATGGTCAATATTGCTCTATATCCCTTTGCTGTTGCAATAGATGCTAAACCTATTCCTGTATTGCCGCTTGTGGGTTCAATAATCACAGAATCTTTTTTTAATTTTCCTTCCTGCTCTGCCTTTTCTACCATGGCTAAAGCTACTCTGTCTTTTACACTTCCTGCTGGATTAAAATACTCTAATTTCACTAAAATTTCAGCATGAATTCCATTTGCTTCTTGAAACTTTTTTGCATTTAATAGAGGGGTCTTTCCAATTAATTCTGTTACGCTGTTATAAATTTTTCCCATTTTTTATTCTCCTTATGGTTTTATTTGTGCATCATGATAGTATCTAAAAAACTTATTACGCAATTTTCACTGTATGGTTACTACATATACAGGATTTTGTCCCATCATCATTTGATAATTTCCAATTTCCTTCGCTTTTGAAATCTGTACTTGAACAACTTCACATTTTCTGGAAGGATTGTTTTTTATTATTTTCATTATTTCTGCTACTGTATCTAAGGAAATCGCATTAATTACCACACGTATATGGAAATTCTTTTTCCACAGCAATTTCATGATTTCTTCTAGTTTTCCACTGCTTCCTCCGATAAATGCATGGGTAGGAATTGGCAGTTCTTCTAATTTTTTGGGGGCTGTTCCTGGTACTATCACAAGATTATTAACACCAAACTTATATTTATTCTGTTGCATTAGCTCTAACGCTTCTGGATTTTTCTCTATGGCATATACCATTCCCTCTCTTGCTATCTTGGCACATTCCACCGAAACACTCCCAGTTCCTGCACCAATATCATATACTATGGCGTTCCTTGTTAATTCCAGTTTCGACAGGGAAATACTGCGCACTTCTTCTTTTGTCATGGGAACTTTTCCACGAAGAAATAATTCATCTGGGATTCCATATGTTCTCACTGGGCTGTTTCTTTTGGTATCTATTAAAATTACCACACATAATTCCTGTTTATCATAGAAACGAAATGTTTCTGGTGTTCCTTTTATTATTTGCTCCTGTGGATAGCCCAACTGGCTTCCCACATACATATCAATCTGTGAAAATCCATATAACAAAAGTTCCTCACTTAATTTCTGTACTCCCTTCGCTCCATTTGTAAGGGTGAATACCTTTCCTGTTTCCTGTAATGCTCCTAAAATGTTCTGGGTTCTTCCATGCATGCTCATTAGTGCTGCGTCTTCCCAAGGTATCTGCAATCGGGAAAATACATACTCCACAGAAGAGATTCCACAAATCATCTCTATGTTATATTTTTCACACAATCCTTGTTCTTTCAACACCTGGGACACTTTTTTAGCACCACTGTAAAATCCTACATCTCCGGAAAAAAGTACCGCAATCTTCCCATACTGTGGATATTTTTTTAGATAAGCTGCAATCTTCTCTCCCGTATAATATGGAATCATTGGTTTTCCCAGTTTTTGCAATTCTTCCGGTACTGCTTGCAGCATACGTGCCGCTCCAAATAAAATTTCCACTTTATTGCAAATCGCATATGCCTGCAAGGTCATGGCGGCAGTTGTCCCCATTCCAATTCCCACCATAAAAATCTGTGGCTCTAATGAATTCACCTGATTCCATAATTTTGGAGAATCTAATGATTTCTCTACTTTTATGGATTTTCCTGCTTCTATGGATTTTTCTATTTCTATGAATTTTCCTGTTTCTATGGATTTTTCTGCTTTTATGGATTTTTCTGTTTCTATGGATTTTTCTGTTTCTATGGATTTTCCTGCTTCTATGGATTTTCCTGCTTCTATGAATTTTCCTACTTTTATGGATTTTTCTGTTTCTATGGATTTCACTGTTTTTATGGATTTTCCTGTTTCTATGGATTTTTCTGTTTTTATGGATTTTCCTGCTTCTATGGATTTTTCTGTTTCCTTTAATTCCAGCCCCTCTTTATTTTTCACAGAAAGTATTTTGAGAATTTCCTCCATGGTGTATCCAAATTCTATAGGTCTTTTCATTACCAGCACCTGAATTCCCATATGTGCTACTGCCTGAAGTTTCTGTGGATATCCACCTGCCTGTGCTGTCTCTTTGGTTACTAACACAGATGCATGAATTTCAGTTAGCATAGCATAATTTAGTGCCTCACTAAAGGGTCCTTGCATACAGATTACCTGTCTGCCTTTCAATCCCAGTTTATGACAATTTTCTACTTCCTGCGTTTGAGGTAAAATCCTCACATAAATGCGCTCTTTTTCAAGAATTCCTGCTACATATTCCGGAAGTTCTTTGCTTCCTGTAGTAAAAAAAATATTTCCTGTGGTATCATTTAAAAACGCTACTGCTTCTGCTGTAGAACTTACATAATGGATTTTTTCTTCACTTACTTCCACCTTGTCTGTTTCCATTTTATTTGCATGAGAAGTACCTGTTTCTTTTTCTTTGGATTTCTCACACCCAGACTCACGAAGTAAACGTAAGACCTGTAATTTTGCTGTTTTAGATGCTTCTTTTATATTTTTGGTTACTTCTTGCGCGTAAGGGTGAGTGGCATCAATTATCGCTTTCCAAAAATGCTGTGTCATAAGTGTTACCATTTCTTCCTGTTCCATACGTCCCACAAGCACTGTTAATAAAGGGGATTCTTCCATCACTTCTCTGCCATATTCCGTTGCCACGCAAATAGTCACCGATATTCCATTGCTACACAGCACCTCTGCCAATCTCCTGCCATCGCTTGTTCCTGAAAACAGTAATACTTCCTGTGTTTTCATTTCCTGTGTTTGTACTTCCTGTATTTCCACTTCCTGTATCCCTGCTTTCTACATCTTAAATTTTGCACTCTGGATTCTTGTATTTTCGCTTCTATGATATCCTCAGAAATCTCACATCTTCAGAATCTCATATTCTCAAAATCTCATATCTTCAGAATTTCATATCCTCAGAAATCTCACATCTTCAGAATCTCATATCCTCTTGGGGTAACCAATTTTCCATTTACTACTTTTGTAGTGGAATTTCCTATAAATACCGTGGTAAACATATCCGTTTGTATTTCTTTTAGGTCTTTTAGAGAGTAAAGTGCCATGGATTCTCCCTCTCTGCCAATTCGGCTTACCGTTCCACAAGGTGTTGCATTGTCTTTTTCTTCTAACAGAATTTCACAGGCACGCCTTAGATACTCACCACGCTTTTTACTGGAGGGATTATAAAGACAGATGACAAAGTCCCCCTGAGCTGCTACGCGTAATCGTCTGACAATGGTTTCCCAAGGTGTCATTAAATCGCTTAAACTAATTACAGCAAAATCATGCATCAAAGGTGCTCCTAATACTGCTCCTCCACTTAATGCTGCCGTTACTCCTGGAATAATTTCTACTTTCACCTGTGGATATTGTATTCCAATTTCCAGAATTAAACCACTCATTCCATAGACACCCGCATCTCCACTGCAAATCATTCCTGTGGTCTTACCCAACGCTGCTTGTTCTAATGCCAAATGACATCGTTCCACTTCTTTACGCATGGGTGTTGTAAGAAATTCTTTTTCTTTAAAATATTCCTGCACCAAATCAATGTATACTGTATACCCTACAATCACTTCACATGATTCTAAGGCCTTTACTGCCCGTATGGTCATTTCTTCATAGGAACCAGGTCCCATTCCTATTACATATAATTTATTCAAATCTTACACTCCATTCTTTCACTGCAATTGCTATGGTAATTCCATTTTCTGCTGTTTTTTTCTGAATAACATGAATTTGTTCCCAAGGTGCATGTTCTTGTAACCCTTTTACTGCTCCACGTTCGCATACATTTCCAATTCCAATGGTCTGTTCCACAAAAGTGGAATCTTCATACTCTCCCGGTGTTTCCTTTAGTTGCTGTGGGGAAAATGTATAGAAAGGTATCTTATATTGTTTCGCGCATGCAAGAATTCCAGGTTCTTCTTTCTTTTGTGTTACAGAAGAAAAACAGAGAATGCTTTCCATGGCAATTCCATGTTTCTCTAAATTTTTCTTTATCACTTCTTCTAATTCTGCCATGGTTTTTCCTTTTTTACACCCAATTCCCACAGATACTGCCTTAGGATAGAGATTGCAGCCTGTGTGAATTCCAATGGAAATAGAATGACTGCGAGGTTCCTTTACTAATTTTTCTGGAATCACTCCTTGCACTGTACTTTCACAGACAAATTCTATTTCTTCCCCACGAAGAACTGCGGCTGAAATTTCTTTTGCCCATTCCCGACTTTGCATACATAACTTGTTCTTTGCCGCAAATACATCTACTGCAAATGCTTTATTAAGATCGGTCGCTGTAGTAATCACAGGAATTGCTGTAAGAAGCTCTGCCAAGGTTACTGCCCATTGATTAGCACCACCCATATGACCAGATAATATTGGAATTACAAATGTTCCCTTTTCATCTACTACAAGTACTGGTGGATCAGTAAATTTATCCTTTACAAAAGGAGCAATTCCACGTACTGCAATTCCCATGGCGCCCACCATAATAAGAAGACTCGCATGTGCAAACCCATATTCACACCAATCTGATAAGGATATCTCCTTCGCTCTTGCATCCGTACAGGAAATAATATCCTCTATATGTTGCGTTAGATTCTTTTCTAATGTAAGCTTTGAATTTTGTTTTATATCTGATTTTGACTCCATGTTCAAGTCTAATTCCTGTTTTAGCAGTTCTTTTATTTTTTCTGCTTGTATCCTTCCCTGCTGGGTAAAGCTGATAAGTTCTATTTGCATACTTTTCGAAACTCCGTTTCAAATTCAGGATGATATAAGTCACTTCTGCGATAATTACTATGAGATACCACTTCTCCTATAATAATCAATGCGGTCTTTGTAATTTCATGTTCTTTCGCCGTATTAGCTAAAGTGCCTACCGTACATTTATATTTTTCTTCTTCTTCCCACGTTGCTTTATATACAATGGCAGCCGGTGTATCTTTGGAATATCCCCCCACCAAGAGTCTTTCTTCTAGCTGTTCTAACATACCGGTACTTAAAAAAATCACCATAGTTGCTTGATGCGCTGCAAAAGAAGCAATTTCTTCTTGCTTTGGCACAGAGGTTCTTCCTGCCATTCTAGTTATAATAACACTTTGAGATACATCTGGTAACGTATATTCCAAGTTTAAAGACGCCGCGGCTCCGCAAAAGGAACTGACACCCGGACAGCTTTCATATGGAATATCTAAGTCTTCCAACAAATCCATTTGTTCCCGTACTGCTCCATAAATGCTGGCATCTCCTGTGTGAAGACGCACTATTCTTTTCCCTTGTGCTTCCCCTTGTTTCATCACGGCTATCACTTCTTCCAATGTCATATATGCACTGTTAAATACTTCACAAGATTCTTTTTTTTCTTCTAGTAACTTAGGATTCACTAAAGAACCTGCATAAATAATAATATCTGCCTGCTGCAGTAAACGCTGACCACGAACTGTAATTAAATCTGGTGCCCCACTTCCTGCTCCTACAAAATAGACCATTATAATTGCTCCTTTACAATAATGAGAGAATAGTATCCCGCCTGCTTTGGAATGTGCTCTACATCTTGATAGATTTGTTCTCCTATCATTCCACAATTTTCCACCATAACTGCTTGTTCATTTCTCTTTTTTAGCTGTTCTTTTACGATTTCCATCTTTCGTCCTGCCTTCATTAGTACCTTGGTTCCTGGAAATTCTAAACCTGTTTCAATGTCATAAGAAGAGGGAATGATATGCAGCATCTGGGATTTTTCTACCAATCCTTGATTTAATCTGGCCGCCACCGCACAAAAAGAAGGAATTCCACTAACTATCTCCGTTTCATAACCTGCTGCTTCTATTCGTTTATGCACATAAATATAAGTGGAATAGATACAAGGATCTCCCAATGTGAGAAATGCTACATTTTTTCCCTGTTTTAATACTGTTTCGATTATTTGTGCTGCTTTGCTATGACTTTTTTCTAATTGTTGTTCCTCTTTTGTCATAGGCATATCAATGCAAAGGCATTCCTTTTGGGCTACCTTAGGAACTGCCTGCTCCACAATTTTGTATGCTACTGTTTCTTCTTTCTGCTTACCGGGAACTGCAATTACGTCACATTCCTTAATTAAGCGCACTGCCTTGATGGTTAATAATTCCGGATCTCCTGGACCTACACCGATTCCATATAATTTTCCTGTCATAGCCTATTATTTTCCTCTTCTATTTCTTTTTCTAGTTCTATTTCTATTTCTATTTCTATTTCTATTTCTATTTCTATTTCTATTTCTAGTTCTACTTATAGTTATAATTCTAGTTCTATTTCTTTTTCTAGTTCTAGTTCTATTTCTATTTCTATTTCTATTTCTAGTTCTACTTATAGTTATAATTCTAGTTCTAGTTCTTTTTCTAGTTCTAGTTCTATTTCTTTTTCTTTTTCTAGTTCTATTTCTAGTTCTATTTCTTTTTCTAGTTCCTTCTTCACTGTTTCATATTCTTTGGTATACCCTAATTCTCCTAGCTCCCTAGAAAACAAAAGCACTGCTATTCTTATTTTTCCAAAACTACGTTTGTTTAAGTAGTATTCTATCTTTGGAAGAATTACTTTCATGGTTTCGTGCAAATATCCCCTTTCCTTCAGAATCCTAATTCCGCCTTCCGTGGTAACTTCTTCCAATATCTCTCTTAATATAGAAGATTCTACTCCTGCTATTGCCGCATTGGCAGCTAATAACTCCATTCTAGCATCTGCGTGTTTGGAATGAGTATTCATAATTCCACCTGCTACTTTTATGAATTTCCCTATATGTGCTACAAAAAGAAGATTGGAAACTCCAAGTTCTACTGCCATATCAATGGTATCTCCCACAAAATTACTGCATTTAATGGCTGTTTCCAAATCAAAGGAAAAGTTTTCCTTTAAAAACTCTCTTCCGTAATTTCCCGGTGTTATCACTAGACTTTTTCTTCCAATTTCCACCTGTTGTTTCATTTCTACTCGAATACTGGCACATAATGCTTCTTCACTCATTGGTTCTACAATTCCAGTTGTTCCTAAAATCGAAATTCCACCTAAAATTCCAAGTCTTGGATTAAAGGTCTTTTGAGCTATTATTTCTCCATTGGGTACAGATAATTCTATCTGAATTCCACCACCATAATGATGATTTCTGCATACTTGTTCTATTTCTTTTTCTATCATTTCTCTAGGTGTTTTATTGATGGCAGGATTTCCTACTGGCTGTTCCAGCCCAGGCTTAGTCACTCTTCCTACTCCCGAACCTCCAATGATTCTTATGCCCGCCTTTGCGGTCTTGGACACCTTTGCATAAATCCACAATCCATTTGTAATATCTGGATCATCTCCTGCATCTTTTTCAATGGCACAGGAAACAGAATCTTCTTCCTTTTGAATATCTCGAATTTCTAAATAAAGCTGGATTCCTCTAGGTGTATCTAACTCTATATAATCTACATTTTTATGAGAAAACAATATGACAGCTGCTGCTTTTGCAGCTGCTGCTGCACAGCTTCCGGTAGTATAGCCTAGGCGAAGTTTCTTATTTCCTTTTATAATACTATGCTCTTGCAATCCATTTTCCACACTTTCCTCCATTCATGCTTGTGTTCGCATACATATTAAGTAGAATAAAAAGTTCTTTTCACTCTTTTCATTTCCTACTTTATTACCAGCTTATTTCTATTCACATTGATAACTTGCATTTCTATTCACATTGATAACTTGCATTTCTATTCACATTGATAACTTGCATTTCTATTATGTCAGTATATCATGTTCTTTTAATCCTTAAAAGACTTCAATCTAAATTATTGTGTATTTAAGTCTTGAATTTTTGATGAAAATATAATATCATAAAGCAGTATTTTACTTTCCTTATTTCATATAAATAAAATGACGGAAGGTTGAACCCATAATTTCATAAGACAGTTCGTAACCATCCTGTCTATAAATAAAACTAGGAATTTAGTAAAAAGTCTTGAACTTTTTCTATTTTCTGTGCACTGATGGACACGTAATTTGCGGGTCTTTTTTTATTACATAGGAAAGTTGCTGCTATGTAATAAAAACGCTCCGCGAGAATCGCACTGCGGCAAAGACGTAACATGTCAATAAATTATCCCTCCGCAGACGAAAAATCCTGCAAGCAGGATTCTTGTTCATGAAAAAACACTTTATTTACCAATTTATCTTATTTACAGAAAGGAATCTTATGTCCAGCACTTTTCATCCTATACGTTATTCTATGATTACTGAAAAAAATCCAAGGGAAATTGTAATGCTGCGAGGAAGTGGATGTGTTTGGAGACGCTGTCGCTTCTGCGACTATCATCTAGATTATTCCAAAAATATCCTTGAAAATTTTGCCTTAAATAAAATACAGCTCTCCAAGGTAACCGGATGTTTTGGAACACTGGAAGTGATTAATTCCGGAAGTTTTGTAGATCTTGATGAAAATACCATTGCGCTGATAGAAGACACTTGTCTTTCTAAACAGATTACTCAGGTACATTTTGAATGTCACTGGATGCATCGTGATGCAATTTTAGCGTTTCGCCAGCGTTTTCGTATTCATGGAATTACTCTCAAATTAAAAATTGGTGTTGAAACATTTGATTCCCTATTTCGGGAAAGCTATTTAGTAAAAGGAATTGATACAGATTCTCCAGCAGCTATTGCTGCATATTTTGATGAAGTGTGTTTGTTACAAGGACTTCCCGGACAAAGCACAGTTCAAATGGCTAAAGATATTGAAACAGGACTTGCCTATTTTGAGCGTGTCTGTGTCAACATTATGGTAGAAAATTCAGCACCGATCAAACCTGATCCACGAGTCGTTGCCGCATTTCAAAAAGAATTATATCCACGCTATCATTCCAATAAACGTGTAGATATTTTAATAGAAAACACTGATTTCGGAGTAGGAGGGAATACCCCATATGTCTAATGAATTATTATTGATTTTATCTCTATTTGTAACTTTTTCTTCTGTTTTACTTGTATTTCGCATTTTTCATGAACAAGGACTCTATCTTTGGACCATTATTGCAACCATTGCTGCTAATATTGAGGTTCTTCTTGTGGTAAATGCCTTTGGAATGGAAATGACCTTGGGAAATATTTTATTTGCTTCTTCTTTTTTAGTTACAGATATTTTAAGTGAACTTTATGGCAAAAAATCTGCACAAAAAGCAGTTTATCTTGGAATTGCAACTTCTGTAATTTTCATTTTAATTAGCCAGTCTTGGCTGTTATACACCCCAAACCAAAATGACTTTGCTATGAACAGTATCAAGACCATTTTTTCAAATACTCCCAGACTTATGTTGGTGGGTATTGTGGTATATGTGATTGTACAGCTTTTTGATGTTTGGGCTTACCATAAATGGTGGACATTCACGACTTCCAAATTCGGGGACAGCAGGCGGTTTTTATGGCTTCGCAACAATGGTTCCACCTTGATTTCCCAGCTTATGAACACCATCTTATTTACTCTTGGTGCTTTTTGGGGCATCTATGAAGTATCTACTCTAGTATCCATTGCTATTTCTAGCTATCTTATTTTTGTAGTTACCAGTTTAGCAGACACTCCTTTTATTTATTTAGCCCGATATATTTATCAAAAAGAAAATCCTACTCCATTTCACAATGAAGATTTTCCCATTTGAACTGAATATTCCATCAAAAATTCTTTTCCCATTTGACATTTTAATTTCATTCCAAGTGCTTCTATGGTTTCCCCAAGTGCTTCTAATGTCTGTGTCATATCACACACATTGGCATTGGTTCCCATGTGTCCAATTCGAATGACTTTTCCTTCCATTGCATCAAAGGAACCGGCAAGCATAATATTATGTTCTTTTTTCATTCTTTCTAAAATGTCTTGAGCTGTAAGACCTTTTGGAACTTTAATTACTGTTACCGTATTGGAATAGCCACTTTCTAAATACAGTGACAGTCCTGCTTTTATCACTGTATTTCTGCATGCTCTTCCAATAGTTCTATGACGCTCTAGCATATCCTTATCTGCTGCAATATTATCAAAAGCTATTCTTAAACCATAAATATCACTAATTGGCATAGTATACGGAAACCATTTTTTCTCATAATATCCTTCAAAAATCTGTAAATTAGCATAAAAAGACGCGATGGGAGTTTTTCGTTCCTTCATTGCCTTCTTGGCATCTTTACTGATTACTACAAAGGTAAGTCCAGGAGGTGCTGAAACAGCTTTCTGAGAACCACCACAAAGAATATCTATTCCATATTGATCCACGCATACTTCTTCCCCAAACATTGCTGATACTGAATCTACCACTGTTATAATACCGTATTTTTTTAAGATTGGACAAATACGATCAATCTCATTTAACATACCACTTGGGGTATCACAATGTACCAATGTTGCATATTTAAAATGATTATTTTCTTTTAAATATTCTTCTAATGCTATAGGGTCAATGGGATTCTTATCCTCTACCGTATAAAGTGTTGGAATGCCTCCATACATAGATACAAAGTCCGCAAATCCTTTCCCATAGATTCCATTGTCTAAAACCAGTACTGGATCACCTTGCTCTGTTAAGGAAGCGCAGGATGCTTCCAATCCTAGAATTCCTTCCCCATCTAAAATTAACGTTTCATTTTGGGTGTGTAGAAGACTGCTGATTTGCTCACAGGTTTCTTTATAAAATGTAACAAATTTATCATCTAAATCCGGATTCGTACATTCTAAGCTTCGTGCCATACGCACATTTTCCTTTACCTGGGTTGGTCCAGGTGTCATTATTTTATACATGCTATCACCTACCATAAAATTTTATTTGCTGCTTTTTTTAAGGGTTCAATTATAAGTAATACAAGAACTGCTGCTAAAATTACCTGTACTAAATTTCCAGGAATGGACGCTGCTGGAGTAATCCAGTTACCATATATCATTCCTTCTGCCACATAGTAACCTCCAATTTTAATTGCACAAGCTACAGCAATTGCTATGATATTCCACACATATCCTTTTTTCTTCTCTGTAATTGCCCCTACTGTATATCCCATTAAGCCTACAATAACCAAAGTAAAGGGTGCCCATAGAGTAAATTCTGACAGAATATCAAATAGTGCCATTCCAATCCCCCCTGCCAGCGCGCCTGTTTTTTTACCAAAAATTATGGCAATAATAAATAATGGTACATTTCCAAGATGAATCAGTCCTCCTGCTGCTGCAATGGGAAGGCGTACTTTAATTACCGCTGTAAACACATAAACTAATGCAATAGAAAGTGCTGTTGTGGTTAAAAATCTTACATTAGATACTTCCTGAATTTGTTGTGGTGCCTTTGCAATTGAATTTTCTTTCATGTCTTGATCCTCACTTTTTCTGTATTTCCGTTTATCTTAATACATTTCTGACCATTTTAACATATCCAGTTTCCATGTTTTTAATCATGCCAGTTTAGAATGTGCACCACATATACTTATTCATCATTAGTTTAATACAGCTGATAACTTATCATAAATACTGCTATTTTTCATCAAAATCAAACTTATCATAACGTTTCATCATTCCACCATAGCGAAAACGCACCATTTCATTTTTTTCCAAAACATCTTTCTCTGTTCCGATATATTGGCAGCGAATACAATAATATTCTTCCTTTTCCTTATCATAGAACATATCAATATCCAAATCCCTCATAAAACAAGATGGGCAGCGATAATTTAATTTACCTTTTCCAGATTGAGCCATGTTGCAAATACCTCCTTATTTGAGACTTTTTTCTTGTATCCTAAGGTGAACATAGGGGAAAATGCATATCCCTCTTTCACGTATCCCTCTGCTTTTTCAGAGGCAGTCATAGATACCTTGGTATGAATTGCCGGAACAATGGCACTTACCTCTTTGGCATTCTCTGCATTTGCTTCTCTGCATCTATATTCATAAGAAATGGTCTTTGTTTCTTTTCCTTCACAGGTCAGTGTAATGCCCGTCATATCCTCCGGATATTCTGTGGTTCCATAACACGCAACCATGTATTCATTAAGTTCCACTTCTGCTTTTGGATTACTGATTTCTAATATCTTTCTTTCTATTTTTATCTTAGAACTGCCTTCTTCAAAATATAATTTAGACTGAAGAGTTAGGGTTAACTCTGCAAATTGAATTTCTACCGGATCCAGTATTAAAATGCGCGTCTTTTCTTCCTGTGAAAAATGAGCCTTGGTACGGCATAAACATAAATCCACTTCTTCGCCTTGATATGATAACTTTGCGCTACGAATCGTTCCTTCTCCTGCATAATGGGTAAAATATCCTGCACGATATTTTTCCTGAATCAGAAACGGATAAGAAGCATCTTGTACGTGAGGGGTACCTATTCCCACCGGCCAGTCTAACTTTGCCACATAGGGACGAAGGTCTACAATCGCACCACCTTGATCCATATTGACACAAGCTCTCATATATGGGTCTGCATACCAGAAAAGCTGCTTGTCAGAACCATATAAAATATCTCTCCAAAGTGCACACTCTGGCTCTTGATAAGACTTTTTTTCCCGATAATAATCTGCAAATTCCGCCATGGTCATATCCATGAGTCTGCCTTCTTTTTTTAATTGTCCATAGTACGCACAACCATCTTCATAGGACTTTTTTAGCAATTCATAAGGCGCTTCCCAACGTCCCATTTTATTCATCCACCCAGGTCCTACAAACATCATATTATAGGAATAACCATTGTTATATTTTTCCAAAGAACGATACTGGTCAATTAAATTATATAAATATGGATATTCCCAAGTTTCTGAATCATAAATCATACCACGCAGTACATTTTGAGGATGTGTTCCAAAATTGGAACCATTTCCATCATAACACGCAATTAAATCTCTGGATAAGTGAGGAATTGCAACAATTCCAGAATCTTCACTTTCATTTGCAGCAGGTGCATGGGTATTTTGTTTAGAGGGAATCCAAGGTGCCCAAGGACCTCCATCAAATAATGTATACCACGAATTATTGCAGGTATGATATGCCTTAGATCCTTCTTCCCAGCAGGTCGCTACTGCACATTTCACAGTTGGATAAGTGTCTTTAATATAATTGATTAGATCAGCATCCATATAATAAGAACCGGTGGATTGTGGATAAAATCCAAATCGTTCTTGAAATTTTTCAAATACATCATTTACAATAGATTTTTTGTCTTCCATGGAAAACATCCAAATACAAAAATCTTTTGTGTTATATTTTTCACGAAATTCCTTACAAGGCAGTCCCAAAAGTGACAAAGAAATTTCATCTTTGTATTTTTCATGATGTTCTTTTGCCAAAGCTACCGCTTCTTCATTAAATAAGCTGGCATATGTCATCTGAATGGTGGTTTTTAGTCCATTTTTATGCGCAATTTCCTGCTGCGTTTTGAAAATATCTAAAGATTCCCTTAGCAATGCTTTTCGTCCAATATCCTCTTCTTTTCCATGTCCAGTCACTTTTTCTGCATACTCTGGAACCATCTCCGGACGATGAATAATATTTACAACAAACTTATCCATTTATTTTCTCCTTTTCTTCTAAGCAATTACCCTTTATTTCCAAAATTTTTTAACATTCTAGCTTTATTTTGTACTTTTGTTTTGGAAATTTGCGCAATCGCTTGTTCTGTATTTTCAGTATATCAACTCTATTTCCTGTTGTCAATATCTATTTTATTGCGCAATATTTGCGCGTATTGTCCTTGATTTTCATTTTTATTTGAGTATCCCAGTCTTATTGATATCATTTTATTTTTGGGAAAACAAAAACACACCCAGAATAATAATTGTCTTATCTAGGTGTGTATCCTGACTTTTTATAATTTTTTTATTTGTTGTTATACATTTTTAAACTTCTTAACTTCACTTTGAAGTTGTTGGGAAATTGTATGATTATTATCTGCCTCTGTCTTAATCTGTGTAATGGCATCAACTAGTCCTCCCGCACTTTCTGCTACACTGGTAATTCCCCGTGCACTTTCCTCCACTGTAGTAGATATATCATTAATTCCAGTATTAATATAATTCATGGTTTGCTCCATTTCCGCAGTACTGCCAGAAATTTCGGAAATTATGTTGTTTATGCTTCCTGCATCTACATAATAGCGATCTGCAATCTCCACAAATTCATCATAATCCTTCATTACTTTGCTATCGATAAACTTTAACATATCTTCTGCATTTTTTGCTAATTTTTCTACCGCATCAGTTACCATTTTGCTAATATCTTGAATATTATTGGCTGTCACCCTGCTATTATCTGCCAAAATACGAATTTCTTCTGCTACTACAGCAAATCCTTTTCCGGCTTCTCCGGCTCTAGCCGCCTCTATGGATGCATTTAATGCCAGTAGATTTGTTTGGCTGGAAATATCTAAAATATCTCCAGTTAGCTCATTTATCTTCTCCACGCTTCGACTGTCTTCTACAGAAGTTTCCAAAAGAACACGAATCTCATTTACCATGTTATCCGCATTTTGTTTACTCTCTGTTGTACTTCGCCGTACTTTTTCTGCTTGGTCTTTAATGCCATCAACTAACTGAGCTCCTTCACCGGTTCGCCCGGACATTGCTTTCATTTCTTCAAAAATGGTTCTGCTTCCAGTTGCAATTTGCTCTAACGTAGCGGAAACTTCTTCCATACCGGCTGCTAATTCTTCCATAGTAGCAGAAACATCACCTGCATTTTCTTTGGAAACTTCCACCTTATCTTTCATATTTTCAACGGAACCCATGATATTTGCAGATTCTTTTTTTATTTTTTGCATAATATTTTGAAGCTGTTCCACAAAACTGTTGACACCTACCGTTAATTGCCCTACCTCATCCTTAGTGCGTACGGATATCCGCTCTGTAAGGTCTCCTTCTCCATTTTCAATATCATGAATCATTCTATTGATATGTAGACTTGCATTTTTTGCTGGCTTTGCTATCGTTCTGTTGACTACCCATACTGAAATGAGAAGAATCATCAAATATACCACGCTTACAATGGCTTCAAAAATGATAGTTCCTTTTATTTTTGTATTAGAAGCCTGCTTAACACGTTCTATTTCTGCTTTCTGTTCTTCCATGATAGCTGCTTTTTCTTCCTCCGTAACAGCTTCTTCCCTTTCCTTATCTATCCTAAGATAGGTGTCCGTTAATTCCCTATTATAATCATTAATACCAATCAATGCTCCTGTGTTGGCTAAGCAGTTACCCCAGAAAATAATTCCCAATATAGTTACAATTACTATAATCTTAGCTCCTATGTGCTTTCTCATAACACTCCTCCTGATAAACATTTGTAAAATACACCATTATACGTACTTCATTATACTTTTCTTCCTTGCAACTCACAATAGTACTTTAGTATATTTCAATACTCTCTATCTGTATTCTATCTGCATGCTATCTGCCTTCTATCTGTCTTCTATCTGTCTTCTATCTGCCTTCTATCTGTCTTCTATCTGTCTTCTATCTGTCTTCTATTTTCAATTTTCTATCTGCCTTCTATTTTCAATTTTCTTGATTTTATATTCATATTTTGTTATAATTTTCTATATCAGTGTGAACACCATTTATATTCTGACACATTAATATGCAGGCTACACATGAGTGTGCCAGAATGCATATTTTAGATTTTATCGGAGTTCGGAAAGGACACCAAATTTATGAATGACAACCATTGTTTAAAACAAAATAGTACTAAAAAATTTTTATTAGAAGAAGAATGCAATATCTTAAAAACCGCAATTGCAGAAATGAATATTCATGTTTTTGTATATGATATCTGTCTAAAAAAAATATACTTTTTCAGCAGTAATGCCCGCCCTTTTGGTGTTTTAAATGAAATGGATTATACCATTGAAGATATTTTAAATCATGGAATTATTGATGCTAATTATACTACTATCTTTCGCTCATTATTTCATGATGTAGAAAGTGGCAGTAATACATCTAACGCACTGTTCAAACTTTGCACCACTGATTCCAGTGAGGTATGGAATTACATCATGCTGACTAATTGTTCTAATCACGGTAAACCGCCAATTCGAGCCATTGGAACCATTCAAGATGTTAGTAAACGTATTCAAACGGAGCAGCGCTATACCAAAGAAACTCAGTATCGTCTTGCTATGATGGCGGACTCTCGCAGGGTTTATGAAATAAATGTTACCAAGAACCGTTTTATTAAGCTGGAATCTATTCAAGACTCTACGGATTATGGTTCCTGGAATTTATATACAGAAACTATGGATACCATATGCAAAAATAATATTTATCCAGATGATTGGGACACCTTCTTAGATATTGCCACACGTGACCATTTAATTGAAGGTTATAATAAAGGAATTACCGAATTTTACTGCGAATACCGCTTTATCAATGACACCGGAAATATTGCCTGGTCTTCTAGTTCTACACATCTGCTAAAGGATCCCCTTTCCAATGATATTAAGGGCTTTATTTATGTAAAAGATATTGATAAGCAAAAAAAACTGGAACTAAAACTTTCCCATCAGGCTGAACATGACCCGCTAACCGGAATTTATAATCGTGGAACTGCAGAGCAGTCTATCTCCCAGATTCTTGCTTCTTCCACTTCAAAGCAGCTGCATGGTTTTTTGATTATTGATTTTGATGATTTTAAATTAGTAAATGATAACTTTGGACATATTAATGGTGATATTTTATTAAAGCAGATGGCACAAAGTGTCAGTGAGTTGATTCGTCCAAAAGATATTTTTGCCAGAATGGGTGGAGATGAGTTTATCGTATTTTTACCAGATGCCAATGGATTTCAGGAAATAGATACTATGGCAAATAGCATTTGCAGTTGTATTCATAGTATTCATTTGGAAGGTTGTCCTAACTTCTCTTCCTCTGTCAGTATTGGTATTGCCCTGTACCCTTGTCATGGAACCACTTTCACTGAGCTTTACAAAAATTCTGATATTGCTCTCTACCAAGTGAAAGCACAGGGGAAAAACAATACTTCTGTTTTTTCCAAATAGCAGCAACCACTAAAACAGGTCTTCTGTTTTTTCCAAATAGCAGCAACCATTAAA